>JAICIO010000031.1 GCA_025924315.1 Phycisphaerae bacterium | reverse complement strand
TTTTTTCGCTCATTCCCGCATCCTACTTGCCCCATTTGTGGTGCTCAAAAGACAGATGAAGGGAAACAGCTTTCCCCATTGGCTTAGAAAAAACCGGAACAACCCTGGATTAGTTTAATCCAGGGTTGTCCCGATTTTTGTCGCTAGCCCGTACGTCTCATCCGTTCGTTTGCGCAAGGAGGCCGCATTCCGGACACCGATCGGGCGTCGCTCGAAGGTCGTAGCCGCAGCCGGCGCAGACCGCTCTTAGGGTTCTCAGGCGCTTACGCCAACGGGGAAGAATCCATGCCGTCGGTGCGAGTGCAATCGCGAGAATTGCCCATCCCGGAATCCTGGCCATTCCCCAGCGATCGGGCGAATCCGCCGTCCGTTGATCGATCCATTCGAAACCGAGGAACGGTTGGGCGTCGGAATCATTTTCGCAATCCGTAACCCAATCGGCGAAGTCGCGCGTCGCCAGGCGTGAGGCCTCAACGCCGTGCGGTTGTACGTTCACTTTCAAATCGCATTCGACGATGAAGACCTGCCCCTTGCCCGCGAGAATGCTGTACGACCTGTGCGGGGTGTCTCTCGTGAATGATATGGCGAACCAGAAGCTGGCGATGTAGGCGAGAACGACCCCCACAACCCCCAGCGACAGCACAACGGCGGGCTTGTGCATCCGCTTGCGCTTCACACCCCAACTGTACCGCGCCGAGGTCCGAACCTCGGCGCGGAAGCGATTTTCGCGACGTTTACAATAAGTCGCTCAGCATCTGGTCGTCCGACACGCCGCTGAGCAGCTCGAACCCGACTGAGTGATGGTCCGCCGGCGCCTGCGAACGGAAGGGCGACGTCTGCTGCATCGCGATGAAGCGCGTGACGACTGCGTCGCCGTTGTCGCTCGAGTCATCGTGTGGCGTCGGCGTGACGGGTTGGGTCGAGCCCTCGTCGTTCGAGTCCGATGGCTTCGTATCATCGTGTGCCGGCGAGGCGGGTGACGGATCGGGATCCGGCGTAGGCGCGGGGGTTGGATCGTCCTGGCCGTTGTCGGTGACGGTGAGCGGGCCGGAGTCGCCGGTCAATCGCATCACGACAAAGTCGCAAGCGGCGAAGACATTGGCGTCGTCGCCTTGGCGGCTGAAGGCGTCGAGTTCGATTTGGCCGAGCAGGACGATTCCGCCGTCGGCTTGCAGCGCCACACCCGTCGCGGCCTCGCACCACATCGGGTTGGACTGCAGGTTCGTCTGGAAATGTCCGTTTACGCCGAATGTCGCGTCGCGGGTGCCGTCGGCGTTGTAGCGATAGAGCGAAACGTGATTGGTTCCGTTGCCGGCGACGAGGATCTTGCCGTCGCCTTGCACCGCGACTCCGAACTGGTTGTCGGTGAGGTTGTGATCGAGCATCACGCCCGTGTTCGCGAAGCTCTGATCGAGCGCGCCGGTGCGCTTGAAGCGCATCAGCAGCGTGCCGTTGTAGCTGGTGTGACCGTCGTTGAAGTTGCCGTTGCCGACGACGAGGAATTTGCCGTTGTCCAGCAACCGCACCGCGACCGAATCGCCGGTCATGTTCGCGGGAAGATTAATGAGCTGCTGTCCTGAAGTTCCAAAGTTGGTATCGAGCGAGCCGTCGGCGTTCAGGCGCGTCAGCATCATGTCGCTGTGGCTCATGCCGGCCATGCGCACGTCCCCGAGGACGAGCAGCTTGCCGTCAAGCTGAACGACCATGTCCGTCGGATGAACCCATTGTTCACCCGCGGCGACGAGGTTCATCGTGCCGCTCGTGCCGAAGGTCGTGTCGAGGGAGCCGTCAGTGTTGAATCGCGTGAAGCTGACACCGTTCGATGCGACGACCTTTCCATCGCCCATCAGCGCCATCGAATAGAAGTACGCCGCCGAAGTGGTTGAGCCGTTCACGCCGAACGTTGAATCGAGTGAGCCGTTGCTGTTGAGCCGGCTCAATCCGCTTCCGCCGACGAGAATGTGGCCGTCGTTCGTAAGCAGCATCGGAATCGCCGCGTCGTGCGCAGACCATCCGCGGCTCTGGAGCATTACGATGCCGTTCGTTCCGAAGCTCGCGTCGAGCGAGCCATCGGTGTTCAGGCGAGCGACCGAAACGTCGGTGCTCATCGGCGGATCTTCGTCGCCGCGCACGCCCGAAGCGCCCGCGACGAGAATCTTTCCGTCGCTCTGAACGAGCACGGTCTGCGCGCTGTCGGGTCCGAAGACGTCGAGGACTGTCTTTCCGCCGACGCCGAATGTTTGATCGAAGTCCCCCGAATGCACCAAATTGTTCCCCAGCGGTGCATGCTGCGTGGATTGATGAACCGCTGCGCCCACCCCGGCACCCGCAGGCAGGTTTAGCGCGCTTACGCTTTGCAGCAATCGCGCTTCGAGCTGTTCAAAAACACATGGAAAACTGCGAGACAACTGAAACATATTCCCCCGCTTGGTGAAAAGTTCGCAAACCCCGATGCCGGCCGATGCATTGCGCTGAGTCCCCATGACAACCTCCTCAGGTTCATGCTGATAAAAAATGCCGTGCACCATTCAGCTACGATTCATTCATCGGCCGGGCAACAACCGGTCCTTCTTGTCGCGTCTGAACGAGGACGTGGCCATCGAGGTACAGCTTTTTATTGGACTCGGGCCATTTCATCGGCGATGGATGCGCTTGGAGGATGATGCAGAAGGCTCAAGGATTTACGCTGTGGATAGATTGTGGATGGTCCGTCGATACTACCTATAGTGTTTGATGTCGTCCCGTTCCTGAGTAGAGTGCCGAAATGCAACCGTATCTCGATCTCGTTCGCCTTGTGCTTGAAGAAGGGGAGCAACGCCCGGATCGCACCGGCACCGGCACGCGAAGCCTTTTCGGGCATCAGATGCGGTTCAATCTCGGTGATGGCTTTCCGCTACTGACCAACCGCAAGATCCACGCGCGCTCGGTCATTCACGAGTTGCTCTGGTTCATCAAGGGCGAAACGAACGTCAAATATCTTCGCGACAACAACGTCACGATCTGGGACGAGTGGGCCGACAATGAAGGCAACCTCGGGCCCGTCTATGGCAAGCAGTGGCGGCGGTGGCAGGGGCCCGATGGCAAGGTCATCGATCAGCTTAAAGGGGTAATCGACCAGATCCAGCGCGATCCGCATTCGCGGCGGCATATCGTCAGCGCCTGGAACGTCGCGGACATCCCGCAGATGGCGCTGGCGCCGTGTCACGTGATGTTCCAGTTCTACGTCTCACAAAGCGGCAAGCTTTCCTGCCAGCTGTATCAACGCTCGGCCGACCTGTTCCTTGGCGTGCCGTTTAACATCGCCAGCTACGCCATCCTCACGCACATGATCGCGCAGGTCTGCGATCTGAAGCCGGGCGATTTCATTCACACGATCGGCGATGCGCATCTGTACGAAAATCATCTCGACCAGGCCAAGCTGCTGCTCGAGCGCGAGCCGCGCCCGTTGCCGACGTTGCGATTGAATCCAGATGTTCGCAACATCGACGACTTCACATTCGAAGACATCGCCATCGAAAACTACGACCCGCACCCCGCGATCAAGGCGCTGGTGGCGGTATGACGTTCCCGCGCGAAACCCGCACCTACAGATCGGCATCGCGCGCCGCTTGCGGTTTCGCAGAGTGACACGTGTCGATTTGCGAAACCGCCAAGCGGCCGTCGTAGTGTACTCAGGAACGACGCGTCAATGACCCACCCCAGATTAGAGTTGATCGCCGCCGTCGCAAGAAATGGGGTGATCGGTCGCAACGGCGAGCTTCCCTGGCACTTGCCCGATGACCTGAAGCACTTCAAACAACTCACGCTCGGCCACCCAATCCTGATGGGCCGAAAAACCCACGAATCCATCGGTCGCCCATTACCCGGCCGGCGAAACATCGTCATCAGCGAAAAGTTAAAAGAAGCGCCGGCGGGAACCGACCTCGCACATTCAATCGAAGCAGCGCTCAAGCTCATCTCAACCCACGACGGCCGCGCGTTCATCATCGGCGGCGCCGTCCTCTACGCCGCCGCGCTCCCGCACGCGCAAACCCTTCACCTCACCGAAGTCGACGTCGAAGTCGAAGGCGATGCGTTCTTTCCGCCATTCGATACGGAAGCGTGGCGGCTGATCGAAGAACTCCCACACCCGCAGGACGACCGCCATGCGCTACCGTTCCGTTTCTGCACATATCAGCGGATGCCATAGAAAATGCGTGTGACCGCCGACAGCGCTGTTATAATGTGGCCATGTCGATGACAGAAAGCCTCCTCGAGCAGATGCTGCAACCGATCAGCGATGCCATCTCGCCCGATGTTGCCCGCAAGCTCGTTGCTCTGCGCGCGAGTGATGCGGCGCAAGCTCGCATTGACCAACTCGCCACCGCCTGCAACGAAGGTACGATGCCTCCTCAACAAGACGCCGAGTATCGGACGCTGGTCACGACCGCTTCCGTAATTGCCGTCCTCCAATCCAAAGCGCGCGCTGTCCTGACCAAGAATCCAGCTGCTTAATTTGGACTCCGCGCTGCGAAATCTCGTCCGCGCCCGCGCCGCGAATCGGTGCGAATATTGCCATATCCATCAGGACGACGATCCATACTATCGCTTTCACATCGAGCACATCACCGCACGTTAGCACGGAGGCGCCACACGTGAAGAGAATCTTGCGCTCGCTTGTCACCACTGCAACCGATACGAGGGATCCAACCTGAGCGGAATTGATCCTGAGAGCCGCCAAGTCGTTCGGCTCTTTCATCCACGGACCGACAAGTGGGAAGACCATTTCAACCTGATCCGATCGATCGTTCGCGGAATGACACTAACTGGGCGTGCAACGGTTGGGGTGTTGGCGATGAACGAGCCGGCGCGATGCGAACTACGCGCGACGTAAGGGTTTGTCACTGTTGTTGTCGACAGTGAGATATTTCGCCGGCACCTCATCCACCAGCCACACATTGTTCGGGGTGAGATAAAACGTGAAGCCATCGGCGCGCATTCGTTCGGCATCGATGCGCAAGATCACCGGCTTTCCGCGGCGGTCGCCGACTTTGGTGGCCGTTTCTTTTGCGGGCGAGAGGTGAACGTGGTGCCGCTGCATTTTCTTCAGGCCTTCGCCGAGGATTGATTCGACGAACTTTTGTGGTGTGCCGTGATAGAGAATATCCGGTGGGGCGGCGGGTTTGTGGTCGAGTTCGACCTGGACTGAATGGCCCTGATTCGCGCGGATGCGCGTGCGATCTTCGTTGAAGGCGAATCGCTGTTTGTCGCTGCTGGCGACGAGATCATCGAGTTGTTCTCGTGAAATGGTTTTGCCATGTGCGGCGCAGGCGCGCAGCAACTCATTCACATCAACCCACCCCGCGGAGTCGAGCGTGATGCCGACTTCCTCCGGCTTGTGCCGCAGCACAAGGCTGAGGAATTTGCTCGTCTGTATCGGATTCATACGCACTCGCATTTGTAGGGTCCGCTTTAGCGGACCGGTTATTTGCCTTTCGAGCGAATGAATAACCGGTCCGCTGAAGCGGACCCTACACGTTCGCATCTTCGATCACTTGCCGTTGACCGCTTCCTCAACGAACGGTCGCACGCGGGCGATCATCAGCTTGTAACCTTCCGGATTAAAATGAAGCCGGTCTTTCTGGAACAACTCCTCGCGGATGTTTCCGTTTGCGTCGAGCGAGGTGTCGTATCCGGGAACGAACTTCAGGTGCGGCGTTTCTTTGCTGTACGCCTCGACGAGTTCGTCGAGCTTCTTGTTTGCCTCACTCTCGCTCGCGCGGATCGGCGCCGGGCAGAGGCCGATGAAAACGATCGTCGTGTCCGGCAGCTTCGAGTGCACCTTCGCGACGAAATCTTTGTAATCCTGGAACACCTGCTCGGGCGTTTTTCCGCCATGGATGTCATTGCTGCCGGCGCGCAGGAAAATCGTCTTCGGCTCGAGCGGGAAGATGATGCGATCGGCGTAATAGGTCGAATCGCAGATATCCGATCCTCCGAACGCGTGATTGATCGGCTTAGCCTCTGGATAATCCTGCGCGAGCGTCGACCAGCGGACGATCATCGACGAACCCATGAACATGATGCCGCCCCTGGCCGGTTTTTCCTCGGCATCCTTTGCCTCGAGCTTTTTGATGTTCGGTTCCCACCGCGCGTAATTGTGCGGCTTGGTCGTCGCGGGTTTGGTTTGCGCGGAGACGAGGGTTGCGAAGAGAGTAAATGCGATGATTGGAATGAATCGTCGTGACATGGCGGACATTAAACCGCCAAGACGCCAAGACGCCAAGCAATACGGACGTCACTTGGGAATGAACGGCCGCACGCGATCTGCGAGGAGCTTGTAGCCTTCGGCGTTGAAATGCAGTCCATCCGCGACGTAGATGTCCTTTCGCGGATTGCCGTCTTTGTCCACCGTGAGGTCATACGTTTCGCAGTATTGCAGGCCGGGCGTTTGGGCGGTGTACGCTTTGATCAAGTCATTCAGGTGCTTGTCCTGCTGCGCCTCGTCCGGCCGCGCGGGGGCGGCGCCTTGCGAGATGTAAACGATCGGCGCGTCCGGCAACTTCGCATGCACCTTCGCGACGAAATCCTTGTAATCCTGAAAAACCTCATCGACCGACTTTCCGCCGTGAATGTCATTTCCGCCGGCGCGGATGAAGATCATCTTCGGCTCGAATGGAAAGATGATTCGGTCGGCATAGTACGTCGAATCGCAGATCATCGATCCGCCGAACGCGTGGTTGACGATCTTCGCATCCGGATAGTCCTGCTTGAGCGTCGTCCATTTCACGATCGACGACGCGCCGACGAACATCAGCGCGCCCTTCGGCGGCGGATTCGCCTCATCTTCCTTTGCGAGGCGAGTCAGTTCCTTTTCCCAACGCGCGTAGTTGTGTGGCTTTTTGGCGGGCTTGGTTTGCGCGAAGGTTGAGAGCGTAGCAACGATCGAGAGAACAACGAGGGAGAAACGCATTGCCGCTCTCCGAGAACTGTGTGGCACAGCCGCCCTCGGCTGTGCGTGCACGGAACACAGCCGAGGGCGGCTGTGCCACATAAGGTTCAAGACTACGCGATGATTGCGGGGACGACTTTTCCGCTTACGTCTGTGAGGCGGAAGTAGCGGCCCTGGAAGCGGAACGTGAGCTTTTCGTGGTCGATGCCCATCAGGCGCAAAATCGTCGCCTGCAGGTCGTGCACGTCGACGCCATCCTTCACCACGCTGTGGCCGAAATCGTCGGATTCACCGTGGGTGATGCCGCGTTTGATTCCGCCTCCGGTCGCCCAAATGGTGAACGCGTACGGATGATGGTCGCGGCCCCATTGTTTCACGTCGTTGATGTCGCCTTGCAGGAACGGCGTGCGGCCGAATTCGCCGCCCCAGATCACCAGCGTGTCGTCGAGCAGCCCGCGTTGTTTCAGATCCTTTACCAGCGCCGCGCTTGGCGCATCCGTGTCCGTGCACTGAATCTTCAGCTGCGAGTTGAGATTGCGATGTTGATCCCAGCCGGCGTGCATGAGCTGCACGAAGCGCACGCCGCGCTCGATCAGTCGACGCGCCATCAGGCAGTTGTAGGCATACGAGCCCTGGCGCTTCACATCGGGGCCGTACATGTCGAGCACGCTCTGCGGTTCTTTGGAGAGATCGGTCAGTTCCGGGACGCTCGCCTGCATCTTGTACGCCATCTCGTACTGCGTGATGCGCGTCGCGATTTCCGGGTCGCCGAATTCGTTCAGCTTGATCTCGTTAATCTGCGCGATGTCGTCGAGGATTCCGCGGCGCACTTCGCGAGACATGCCGTCGGGATTCGAGAGGTATAAAATCGGATCTCCGCCGCCGCGGAACTGCACGCCCTGGTATTTGCTCGGCAGAAAGCCGCTGCCCCAGTAGAAGTCGTAAAAGATCTGCCCGCAGCTCGCTTCTTTATCGCGCGACGTCATCACGACGAACGCGGGGAGGTTCTCGGTCATCTTGCCGAGGCCATAGGTCAGCCACGAGCCCATCGTCGGCCGGCCGGGTTGTTCAGCACCGGTCATGAAGAACGTGATCGCCGGGGCGTGGTTCACCGCGCCGGTGTGCATCGACTTGATGAAGCACAAATCGTCCGCGATCGACGCGGTGTGCGGGAGAAAATCGCAGACGGTGGCGCCGCTCTCGCCGTACTTCTGGAACTTGGTGATCTCGGAAAGAACCGGCTTGGCCTTCTGGCCGCTGGTCATCGTGCTGAGGCGCGCGTTGCCGAGAATTTCCGGCGGGATTTCCTTGCCTTGCCACTTTTTCAGCGTCGGCTTGTAGTCGAAGAGATCGACGTGCGAGGGCGCGCCGTTCTGGAACATGTAGATGACGCGCTTGGCCTTGGGGGCGAAGTTCGGGAACCCTTTGAGTCCGCCGATCGATTGCGCGAGTGGGGCGGTGGTCGGCGCTGCTTCTGTTGGCGCCGCGAACAACTCTTTGGCGAAGAGCTGAGCGAGGGCGGCGGTGCCGATCCCCGCGGCGGTTCGACCGAAGAGCGCTCGTCGCGTGATGTGCCGGCGATTATCGGATAACGGATTCATCTACAACTCCCGTGGCAAGGGCATCCTGCCCTCGCAATCGCGGCTAGAGCCGCCTGCACGAGGGCAAGATGCCCTCGCCACTTTTCTACGCGTCATTCCTTGGTCAGCGTCTCGTCGAGATTGAGGACCGCGAGGCAGACGCCGGTGTAGGCGGCCTGATCGACGGGGTCGAGCTTCTCGTCGCGCTTCGATTCACCGACCGCCAGCAGCTTCTTCGCGGCGGCGGGGTCGGCGGCGTATTGCTTCCTCAGGCGATCGATGGCCTTCAGGAACACCTGCTGCTCTTTCGCTTCCGGCTCTCTTCCAAGCACGTAACGGTAGATCGCTTCGATGCGGCCCGCCGGGGATTGCGTCGCTTCCATCGCCCGCTGCGCCATCGCTCGCGCCGCTTCGACGTACGTCGTGTCGTTGAGGGTCGTCAAAGCGTGCAGCGGCGTGTTCGTGCGCGACGGGCGGACGACGCACGTCGTTCGCGATTGCGTGTCGAAGAATTCGGTCGGCCCGACGATGCGCCGCCAGAAGATGTACACCCCGCGGCGGTAGAGCGCGTCGCCGTGGTCCTGCACGTATTTGATCTGGCCGAACGTCGCTTCTTCCCAGATGCCCGGCGGCTGATAGGCCTTCACCGGTGGCCCGCCGAGCTTCTCGACGAGCAACCCGCTGGCCGCCAAGGCCTGATCGCGCAATGTAACCGACGGCAATCGGAACCGCGGACCGCGCGCGAGTAGTCGATTCTCGGGATCCTTCTCGAACAATTCCGGCGTGACCTTCGACGACTGGCGATACGTCGCGCTCGTGACCATGAGCCGCTGAATCGCTTTCACGTTCCAACCACTCTCGCGAAATTCCACCGCGAGCCAGTCGAGCAGATCCGGGTTCACCGGGCGCTCGCCTTGAATGCCGAAATCTTCGACCGTTTTCACAATGCCGTAGCCGAAGAAGTGCTGCCAGTAGCGATTGACCGTCACGCGCGCAGTGAGCGGGTTGGCGGGATCGAACATCCACATCGCGAGGCCCAGCCGATTATTCGGCGCGTCCTTCGGCATCGGGTTGAGGACGGCGGGCACGCCTTTCTCGACTTTGTCCAGTGGCTTGTCGTACGCGCCCTTCTGCAGCACGTGCGTCTCGCGCGGCATGGCGTCATCCATCACCATTGTTTTGGTGAAGCTGTTCTCGAGATCCGCGACGGCTTTCTTGCTCGACGCGACGGCGCTCGCCAGCTGCGAATATTCGGTCGAGACGCGATTGCGATAGAAATCGCGGATGGCGGTCTTCTGCGCTTCGCTGCGTTTCTTCGCATCAACCGTGAGCGCGGCGAAGGCTTCCGGCGTCAGACCGGGGCCGTCGGTGAGGGCGAGACGGAAGCGGCCCATCGTGTGATGCTTCACATCCGACTCGTAGTGAAAGCGGAGGTGAATCTCCATCCCGCCGGCGAACTGCGCGGGCTCGGCGAGGCGGAAGATTGCCTGCAGGTGCGTCGGATCGGGCGCCTTCCACACACCCCAGCCGGTTTTGCGATTTTTGTCGATCGCGCCTGAGACGTCCCACTGATCCTGGTTGTAGCTCCCGTCGGCGCTGGCGAACGAAAGTGTTTTGGTCTGCTTGGGATCCGTGATCGAAACCGCGGTCGCTTCGATGTTCGTCAGGACGAAATTCCCGCTTTCGCCGAAACGCCCGGGGCCTTTTTGGGGAAGCGACGGATCCTGCAGCGGCTCGAGGCGGAGACCCGTGACCTTCGGCAGGTTCGTTCGCAGTACGACTTCATGCACGTCGGTTTCCGGATCGGTGCCGGAGACGAGCACGGACGAATCCGGCTGAATCTGCATCGTCGCACCCGCGGTCGATTTCATCGACGTCGGCGCGAGGATCTGCCAGCCGTTGTCGGTCAGCGCGTTCTGTTCCCACTGCCGCATGGCCTTGTCGATCGCGGGCGTGCGCTTGGCGAGGTGCTCTTCCGCGTCCTTCGCCGCGAGGGTCAGCTCGCCGTATTTCTGCAACTCCTCCGCGGTCGCGACGGTCATCACCGGCCGCACGTTTCCGCCGTTCACGTAATCAAACGCGCCGGTCTCGGAGCTCTGGTTGAAGTACGCGAAGAGCGAGTAGTACTCTTTCTGCGAGATTGGGTCGTACTTGTGATCGTGGCACTTGGCGCAGCCGATCGTCAGCCCCATGAACGTCGTCGCGGTCGTGTCCACGCGATCGAGCACGTTCTCGACGCGCGTCTCTTCCGGAATGCGTCCGCCTTCGCCGTTGAAGGTGTGATTGCGCTCGAATCCGCTGGCGAGCTGCTGCTCTTTCGTCGCGTTGGGAATCAGATCGCCGGCGATCTGCCACGTGCCGAACTGATCGAACGGCAGGTTTTCATTCATCGCCTTGATGACCCAGTCGCGCCAGGGCCAGCTGGTCCGCGTCGGGTCGGCCTGGTAGCCGTTGGTGTCGGCATATCGCGAAGCATCGAGCCATTCCCACACCATGTTCTCGCCGTAGCGCGGCGAAGCGAAGAGGCGATCGACGACTTTCTCGTACGCATCCGGCGATTGATCCGCGAGGAATGCATCGACCTCTTGAGGCGTGGGTGGCAGGCCGGTGAGATCGAGCGTGACGCGACGGATGAGCTGTTCCTTCGTCGCTTCGGGCAAAGGATGCAGTCCTTCCTTCTCGAGCTTGGCGAGGACGAATCGGTCGATCGGATTTCGCGACCACTTCGTGTCCTTCACCTCCGGCAGCGGGGCGCGCTTGGGCACTTCGAGCGACCAGTGCTTGCCCCATTTCGCGCCTTCCTTCACCCATTCCTGCAGCAGAGCGATCTGATTTTTCGTGAGCGACCGGTTGGACGACGGCGGGGGCATCTGCACGTCGGGATCATCCGCCGTGATGCGCATAACCATCACGCTGTCGTCGAGATTTTTCGGAACGACGATCGAGTAACCATCGCGCGGGGCGAAAGGGCCTTGCTTGGGATCGAGCGTGTCCCAGCGCAGATCGCCTTTGCGGTGATTCGCATCGGGCCCGTGGCAGTGATAGCACTTGTCGGCGAGGATCGGTTGGATGTCGCGCGCGAAGTTCACTTCCGCGGCCCAGATGCGGGCGGTCGGCGCGAGCAGAAGAAGCGTGAAAAGGAGTCGAATGTGCGACCAACGCATGCAGCCACCAGAATAGCGGCGGCTTTTCAAAAAAGCATGGTCCGCCAGCGGGAAAATCCGTTGGAAATCGCCCATAAGTGAGTGCTGCAACAGAGGTTCGGTAATATCTACGGTCTGTCGGGCGAAATGTTGTGCGAATCTGCCGAAAACTTCACCTAAGGCTTCTACGGCTCGATGACGGGTTGGTTCTGACTGAAAGCCTTTAGATGCGCGGCGATCTGCTTCGTGAGCGATTGGTCCCCGCCGGATTCTGCCAGCGCTCGCGCTTCGTTTCCAAGCGCGATGGCGCCAGCGAAATCCCCGCTGCGCGCGTGGGCGGCCGCGAGCGTATCGATCACTTCTGGATCGCGATGGTGTGAGATTTCATCCGCACGCGTTGCCCATCGCAATGCGTCGGGAGCGTCCGATGCCGGCACGGCAGGGTTCGTCGCCAACACCCACGCGAGCGCATGCACGGCGGGCAGATAACTGTTGTCGCAGGCGACCGCTTGATTCAACGTAGCGATCGCCTCGGGGACGCGATTGCTGTTGAGTTCGAGTGTCGCCAGCTCATACAGCACTTGCGGCGCGCGCGGATTCAATTCCAGTGATCGCCGAAACTCGCTTTCCGCTTCTGCCAGCTTGTGCTCGCGAACCAGGATCAGGCCCAGCTCATAGTGTCGATCGCTGCCGGAAGGATTGGTATGAAGCACGTGGCGCATGGCGCGCTCGGCGCTCACGAGATCTCCGGTCTTCATCAAAGTCATCGCAAGGTTTGCTTCCGCCTCAGGTTGGTCTGGATCGATCTCAAGGCTTCGGCGGAAATGCAGGATGGCGGCGATGGGATCGTTCTGCAATCCCGCGAGGACGCCGAGATTTGATTCGGCCAGCGCGCTGGTCGAGGAGGTGAGTTTCTGCGCGGTTTCAAATGCATTCGCGGCGTCGGCGTAGTCGCCCAGCAACATATGTGCGCGGCCGATGCCGATATACGCCGGCACGAACGTTGGATCCAGCTGAATCGCGCGGCGGTACTGGTCGATCGCGGACTGAAGCTGATTGCGTCGGCCGTGTTCCGCGCCGAGGTTGTTGCGCTCAAAGGCGTTGTCCGGCGCAACCGCGAGGGCGTGGTCGAAGAGGACCAGCCCGTCTTTCCAGAACTGCACCTGCCACCAGGTGAGTGCCGCGCAAGCGGCTATTAGAATCGCCGCGCCTGTGGCAGTCACCCGCCAATTCCAACTGCGCATGAGGTCCGCCGCGCCATATGCGAACATGATGCTCAGGCCGATGAGCGGCAGATACACGTACCGGTCTGCCATTGATTGCATGCCGACCTGCACGATCCCGATCACGGGAAAGAGCATGCCCAGAAACCAGAACCAGCCGACGGGCAGATAGCGGCGCTTCGGACCCGCGAGGACAACCGCCGTTGTGGTTGCGATCAAAACAGCGACGCTCACGACGGTGAGGAGCGCCGAATAGTCCTTCAAAACCGGCGGATAAAAGAACGCGAGATTCGTCGGCCAAATCGTTTTGCCGAGATATCGCGCATAGCTGATCAGGGCATTTTGAATCCGGTAGCGAAGCGGATAGATCGCGACGGAGACAACCGCGCCGCCGTGACGTTGTGCGATGTAAGTGATCACGGATGACGCCACCGATAGCGCCAACAGAGGGAGCTTTTCCAGAATCAGGAATCGCAGCGATTGACGGCGCGTGCGCTCGAGCGGCCAGTAATCGAGCAGCAGCAGAACGAACGGCAATGTCACGACCATCGGCTTGCTGAGCAGCGCCAGCGCGAACGCGATCAGCAACATGGCATAGCGCACGATCGTTCTTCGATCGGTGTAGCGCGCATAGCACCAGAGGGACACCACGAAGAAGAATCCGCTCAGTACATCCTTCCGCTCAGACGCCCACGCGACCGATTCCACGTGCAATGGATGCAACGCGAAAATCGCAGCGACCAACGCGCTGGGCCACATGCGGTTTGTGAGCCGCTTAAGGACGAGAAAGAGCAGGACGGCGGAGAGGGCATGCAGCGCGGCGCTTGTCACGTGGATCGCCCGCGCGCTCGGCCCCCAGAGCTGACAGTCGAGCATAAGCGAAAGCCACGTCAGCGGATGCCAGTTCGCCGCGTGCAGCGTCGTGAATGACCACTTGATGCTGGCCGCGCTCAAACCATTACTGACGTGGGGATTGTCAACGACATAGGCGAGGTCATCGCAGACGATGTAGTCGCTGTGACGCACCGGCGAGTAAACCGCCAGGACGCCCGCTACGAGAATCAGGCAGACCAGGCTGATTCGGATGTGTGTTGAAATGACCGATCTGGGCGCTGACGTCTTTGCCTCGTCACGGAGATTCGCTGCATTTCGGATCGAAGTCATCGACTTGCGCTCATTATCCCAGCAGCTACTGCGAAATCGATTGGGACAAGAAATGATCAGTTAATGACGCAACGTGAGAAGAACTTTCCATCGCAATTTATCAAAATAACCGCACATTTATTCAACGGGGGTACGGGTGGAGGGAAATGCGGTGATCAAAACAATTCGCGTGGCGGCCTGTCTGTGCGCTTTGCTTATCTTCGCAGGCAGGGTGTCGGCGGCGCTCCCATACTACGACTCGTTCAGTTACACGACAGGCGACACGCTCGGCACACGCACCGGGACGAATTCGACCTCGGGCAACTGGGTCACGTATTCCAACAATACGCCGCCACCGATTGGCAACCAGAGCCTGAGCTACCCAACGACCCCGGCCGGCCCAACTCCCACCGGCTTCGATGTGAAATACGACAACAGCTCCACGACCGGCAACGGATCCGGATATCACGCGCTCGGTCAATCCATTTCCAGCGGCACGGTCTATTACTCGCTCCTGCTCGATGTGACCGCGATTGGCACGAACGGTTTCACTTCGGGTTCCAACCTGACCGCGGGCAGTTTTCTCGCGGGCTTCAGCACCGACACGAATCCGACCGGCCAGCCCAATCCCGCCGGTAACGGTGTGAGCTGCGCGGCGCCGCTTGTCATGCGCTCCGGAGACGGTAGCGCGTCGTCGGCTAACTATCAGCTCGGCACCGGCGTGAACCAATTTGCGAACACCACCATCAGCAATCGGCGGTTTGAAGGTGCGCAGGGTCCGAGCGCCGGACATGCCACCAACACGACCCTCTTCCTCGTTTTCTCCTTCACTTATCGTCTCGACGTCGCCAATCCCAATGGCCCGAACAGCGGCGATTACGTCAAGATGTGGATCAACCCGACGCCCGGAACGCTTGAGGCCGACAATAACAGCGCGAAGGTGATCGATACCGGGCCGAGTGGAACCAACGATACTGGCATTTATCTCAACGGCGGCGTCAACAGCGGCACGGCATCGGACCCGGCGATCGTCGGCTTCATCATTCGTACCAATTCCGTCGGTGCCGACGCGATGGAAGTCGACGAGTTGCGTATTGGGACGAATTGGGAGGACGTGACGCCCCCTGCGCCGGAACCGGCGGCAGCCCTCGCGATCATCGCCTCGGGCGGACTCTTTCTCCGACGATCGGGCCGTCCACGGCACGATCCGCTGTCCGCGTGCTGATCTGACTGCGAACCAGGGGATATAGGAGCGCGGCTGCCACTTGCAGCCGCGCTTTTTTGCGCGGCGCGAGTCTATTCCCCCGATTCAAGCGTTGAGTAGAATGCTTCGTTTTCCGGAGGAAATGTTTGCCCAATTCACGATTTAAAGCGCCCGAGCTGAACAACAATCCGGGCGATCAGGAAAGCTGGCGGATCTTCCGCATCATGGCGGAGTTTGTCGAAGGGTTTGAGGTGATGGCCAAGGCGGGGCGGGCGGTTTCGATCTTTGGCAGCGCGCGAACGCGGCCGGATGATCCGTATTACAAAGCCGCGGAGGAAACCGGGCGGCTGCTCGCGAAGAAAAAGTTTGGTGTCATCACCGGCGGCGGGCCCGGCATCATGGAGGCCGCCAACAAAGGCGCGTTCGAAGCCGGCGGGATGAGCATCGGTTGCAACATCACGCTTCCGCAGGAACAGGAAGCGAACAAGTATCAAACCATCAGTCTCGACTTCCACTACTTCTACGCGCGCAAGGTGATGTTTGTGAAATACGCGAGCGCGTTCATCTGCTTCCCCGGCGGATACGGCACGCTTGATGAATTCTTCGAGGTCATCACGCTCGTCCAGACGCTGAAGGTCGAAGCGTTTCCCATCATTCTCTACGGATCGGAATATTGGGAAGGCCTGGATCGCTGGCTAAGAGACCGCGTTCGCCCCGGCGGGTTTATGGACGAGGAAGACATCGACATTTTCAAGATCGTCGACAGCCCGCGCGAAGCAGTGAAGCTCGTCGAACAAGGCGTGAAAAAACACTGGTGGCAACCGCTCGACGACGACCTCAAGAAGGCGGTAGGCGGCAACGGCGAAGAGCAGCAAAAGAACCCACTGCACGGCGCCCGCGCCGCCCAGACAGGCGAAGGCACCCGCTACGGCCGACGCGCCAAAAAGACAGAAAAAACCCACGCCTCCGCTCCGCGAAAACCGACGCAGTAACAGGTCCGGATCTCCGAATCCGACGCCGCTTCTGTTGTAGGGTCCGCTTCAGCGGACCGGTTATTTGCATTTCGAACGCGAAAATAACCGGTCCGCTGAAGCGGACCCTACGATGTCGTTGCGCTGCGATGAGATCGGTAATATGCTGAGATTCACGGTCATCACGTTGTGGCTCATGCTCGCAGTGCCCGCGATCGCGAATGAGTTGGCGATTCAGTTCAAAGTTCCCACGACGCGTCCGCTCGCGGGTCAGCTGCAGATCGACGCCCACGTTGAGCGTTACGGCCCGCTGCCCTCTACGCTTCCCGCGCACTTCAGCGACGACGCGAAGGTTTCCGCGGACGCGATTCGCCGACTGCAGAAGGATGACGCATACCAACGTCTCCGCGGAACCGAGCCCGTTACGCGGCCAATGACGCTGGACGTTGCCGAGAACGGTTCGACGAAGTGTGATATTCCGAAGCCCGGCATTTATGCGATCGGTGCGACAGCCATCGATGCACAGCCTGACCATCGCGGCGAGCCGATCATCGGCCGAACCGTGTACGTTTTTTCGATCGACCCGAAAGCTCCCGCGACGCAACCGATCGCAGTCCACATCCCCGCGCGACCTTATCTCCACATCGCAGACGCGGCCCCCGATATCAGCGCGACAACGATCGACGGAAAAACATTCCGACTTTCCGCATTTCACGGCCAGTGGACGGTTGTCAGCTTCTGGGCGACCTGGTGTGCGCCCTGCGTCGAGGAGTTGCCAAAGCTTCAATCCATACACAAAAAACTTCCGCACGTCGCATTCGTCAGCATGTCGTTCGACGGTGAAGCGGCAGACGTGCGCAAGTTCCTCGACCAAAACCACTACGATTGGCCGCAGGTGTTCCTCGGCCCGATGCAAAAGAGCAAGGCAGCCGAACAGTGGGGCGTACAAGTCGTGCCCGCGATTTTTCTCGTCGACCCCAACGGAAACATTTCGGGGTCTTACGTGAGCATCGAAGACTTAGCCAAGTTGCTCGGCAACGTTCCGGGGTAATCATTCCGATGACGAAGATGAAAAACGTAAACGTCTTCGTCGATGTCGACCTAACTTTGGTCGACGCGCAGCAGGTGATTCGGCCTGGCGCGACCACGGCGATGCAGGTGCTCTTCGACTCAGGCTGCCATCTCTTTCTGTGGTCGACCGGCGGCGGACCATATTGCCGGCAAATCGCGGAGCGATACGGCATCGCACATCTATTCGAAGCTTTTCTTCCGAAGCCGGACATCTACATCGACGACATGCCCGCGACGATCTTTAACGGTCTCGTGTTCGATCCCGCCGGCGATGAGGATTGGGTGACGCTCGCGACGCGAATCGTGCGCGAGCATGTTCATCAGGGAGAGCGACCCGCGCCGGCGGGTTCGCAAGGACCCATGATCTGCATACTCGAAGACGATCCAGCCAGGGTTGCGAGGTTTCGCGCGGTGGCCGCGCGCATCGCCCCTGACGCGACTCTGCGGATCTGGCCCGACGCGCATCGCATGCTGAGCCAATTGCCGGATTGCCTCGATTGCGTCGTCCTGATGTCGCTCGATCACGATTTGCATCCGGCGCAGGCAGACGCCGCCGATCCCGGCTCTGGATATGACGTCGCCAAAGTGCTCGGTGAACTCATTCCGTGTTGTCCGATCATCATTCACACGAGCAACGGCGAGCGCGGAACGTGGATGGAGGGCGAACTGTCGCGTGCAGGCTGGAAGTATGCGCGCGTGCATCCGTTCGCTGACGAGTGGATCGAGAAGGAATGGGCGGCCCTGGTTGAGCGATTCCTGCGAGCCAGCGCGTAAACCCATGCACGGTGGTCGTGACGTTCGAAGATGTCACTGTTTTTTTAACGCTCTACGGAGCTTTTCCGTGTTTAGCCGCGCGCTTGCTCGCGATTTTCGCGTTGACATCGGACGCGCGCAAGCTCGCGGCTAAACGGTGTGCGAGGAAGACTTTTGCGCTCTAGTACATCACCGACGGCATCCACGTGCCGGTCGGCTGTTCGTACGGCCCGATCGACATCAGCTGCATCACCTTCACCATGCGGCATCCCGCCTTCAGCGCTTTGCGATGCAGCGTACCTTGGCGAAGCGGGGCGAAGAAGAGGTTTCCGGGCCAGGGGAGCTTTGCGGTCGAGGCGATGAGTGCGAGGGCGTCTTCGTCTGACTCGGCGGCGCCGTGGCCGATGAAGCCGGGGATCAGATACGCGACGACTTTGCCGTTTCGCTCGCGGACGATCGGCGGAAAGGGCGCGCGCGAAGAACCTGCGATTTCGTTGCGGCGACTGACCTTGAAGTTGCGTTCGGCGAGCGCGGCCATCGCGTCGAGATCTTCGGGCCGCGAAGGCCGCACGCCGATCGTATCGGCTTTGCATGTCGCCGAGTTCATCAGTGCGAGCGGCTCCTGCACGGTAAATCCGACCGACGCGTAAAGCGCCAGCGAGGTCATGTTGAAGCTGTCCTGCACGAGCCGGATCATTTCTGCGCCTTGCGCGGTCGCGTGATCGATCACCGCTTGCATGAGCTTTCGGCCGATGCCTTTGTGCTGGCGGGCGGGATCGATCGTGATCGGTCCGACTCCCGCGACGGGATCGGCCGTCCAGATGAAGTTCGAGCCGATGGGTCTGCCGTCCTCGAGCGCCGCGACGCCGTAAATATCCGGCCGCGAGCAGACCATGCCCATCATGTGTTGCGCGGCCTCGACGCTGGGAAAGTCCGGCGGAAAGCCATGCCGCGTGTTTATCCCCGCAAACGCCTCGTACACGATCCGGCCAAGCTCCATCGCATGCTCAGGCTTGGCTCGCTCGTAGGTGATTGCCATTCCAACCTCCCATGTTCATTGAAAGAGACTTTCGCGAAGGAGCGAAGAATCGCGAAGGTCCGCGAAGTAACCGCATGAATTCTCCTTCGCGAACCTTCGCGCTCCTTCGCGTCTTCGCGACACAGTTTTTTATCGCGCAGGCCCGTGCGTGTGGGAGGGGTCGGCGAGGTTTTCGTGATAGATCGGCAATTTCACGGTAAAGACCGAGCCTTCGCCCGGGGTGCTTTTCACGGAGATGGAGCCCTCATGCTCTTCGACGATCTTTTTCGTCACGGCCAGGCCGATCCCTGTGCCGCGATTGCCTTTCGTCGAGTGGAACAGCTCGAACAGGTGGTTCATCAGGTTCGGCGGAATGCCTTTGCCGTTGTCGATGACCTCGATGATCGTCTGGCGATTTTCCGAATCGTATTTGCAGACCACGCGGATGAGGCCTGTCTGCGATTCGACCGCGTCGAGCGCGTTGGTCAGCAGGTTCATGATGATCTGGTGCAACCCATCCGGATCGAGCGGGACGGCGGGGTGGTCTTTATCGACGTCGGCCACCGCCATCACTCGCTTTTCGTTTGCAGCAGATGCAACCAGTTCGAGACATTCCTGGATGAGCACCCGCGGATTGATCAGCTCGAGGCGCGGTTCGCGGGGCTTGCTGTAGGCGAGCAGGTTCATCGTGAGGTTGTAGATGCGCTCGAGGTTGCGATCGACAATCCGCCAGCCTTTTTGGGCCTGCGGAAAATTGTTGCCCTTGAAGCCCATCTCGACCACATCGGCCCCGCCGCGAAGCGCTTGCAGGATGTTCTTGATCGAGTGCGAAAGGGCGGCCGTCGTTTCACCGATGGCGGTCAGACGCTCCGCTTGTAAGCCCTGCTGGTACAACTTGGCGTTTTGAATCGCCATGCCCGCCTGCAATCCGATCGCGTTGAGGAGACGTAACTGATCCGCGGAATACGTGTAATTCTTCACCGAGCTGTCGATGTAGATCACGCCGACGATTTCGTCGCCGCCCCTGGCGTCGAGCCGGCGGCTCTTGATCGGCACGCAAAGGGCCGAGCGAATGCCCATGTCGTGGACGCTTTTGGATTTCGAAAACAGCTTGTCGGCCATTGCATTGCTCGACAGCACGCCTTCACCGCTGGCCATTACGTGGTTGATGATCGTGCGCGAGGCGTGAATTTTCTCCGCCTCTTTCGGCTCTTTCGCATCCGGATCATCGCGCGTGCGCACGACCTTTGGCAGCAGCTCGCCGCTCTTGTCGTCCGCAAGCAGCATGATTCCGCGGTCGGCTTTCACGTGCTCGAAGACGAGGTCCATCACCACTTCGAGCACCTGCTGCACGTTGAAGCTTCCGCCGAGCGATGCGCCGAGCTGATACAGAATCTTTAGATTCGTCATCGCCGCCGCGGCGGGCTCAGGGACCGCGAGCACCATCGAATCTTCGTTCGATGGGATCGCATGCATGATCGAGCTGTCCATGCCCATGTCTTCGCCCGCGAGCGTGACGGCGCCACTGCTGGTGCGCGAGATGCCCGGCTGGGCGCCAAAGACCATCAGGGTGCGTCCGACGCGAATCTGATCGCCGAGCTTGAGGTGATAGTTCTCGAAGATGCGCTGGCCGTTGACGTACGAGCCGTTGGAGCTGCCGAGATCCTTCAGCACCCAATCGCCATCGCTGGGAAGCAGCTCGCAGTGGCGACGGCTGACCGTGTTGTCCGTCAGCGGGAGCTGCCGACTATCACGACCGACCAGCGCCGGCGCATCAGGTAACTCGAAGCGTCGGCCTTTGTCGGGACCTTGCAGGACGAGAAGGGTAAGCACGAAATGATTCTAGCGAAGAGGGTGAGGTAGAAGCCAGAAGCCAGAAGCCAGAAGCCAGAAGAAGAAAAGCATTCGCGTCAGTCTTTGTTCCCTCTCCCTTGAGGGAGAGGGCTAGGGTGAGGGTGAAGCATGAGAGTTGAGATGCGCCGCTTTCAAAAGGATCGTTAGAGTCATCCTGAGCGCAGCGAAGGATCTCGAATTCAGGCGCGTCGTTCGATCCCGAGATCCTTCGCTGCGCTCAGGATGCATTTCTGATTGATCGTACGCACGGCGCGGATCGGACTTCCACGCTAGACCCTCACCCTCACCCTCTCCCTCGAAGGGAGAGGGGATCAGACAAAAAAAGAAGCCAGAAGCGAATTGCCACTTCTGGCTTCTGACTTCTGACTTCTATCGGAAACTTACTTCGCCAATCCCACCGACTGCATATACGGCGTCGCTTCCTGGCTCAGCTCGACGTTGTTGTAGCGCAGGAGCGTGCCCTTGGCGCGTTCGAGCTTTGAGAGGGCGATGTTGTAATTGGCGATCGCCGAGGCTTCGGCATGGGCGCGGTCGGCGACCACTTCCTGGGCGCGAAGCTTGCGGTCGACGAATTCCGGCGTCAGTGCTTCGCCGTTGTCTTCGCGCTGCTGCAGCGCCTCGAGCGCGTCGCTCGCGGCGTAGCGGGCGCGGCCGGTCTGCACCATTTCATTCCACGTCGTCTGCACGTCGCGAAGGGCCTGTTTCACTTCCATCGCGATTTGTTCGAGGTTCGCGTGGTATTGCGAGATCGCCTGGGCACGCTGGAGTATCGCGCGCTGGTCGATTGCCCGGGCCTGGCGATTGCCGATCGGGATTTCCAGCTGAAGGCCAAGCGTGTAGCTGAGATTTCCACCGCCAAACTGCGAACGGAAAGCGCCATCCAGATGGTTGTCGAGACCTTCAAGGCCGATCGAGCCCTGGAAATTCAACTGTGGCAGCAGGTTGTTCTTCGCGACCAGTGCTGCGACGTCGGCGGAATCAATTCGCATCTGCTGCTCGCCGAGCTCGAATCGATTGTTGAACGCGGTTTCGATCTGTTCGTCGAAATCGAACAAGAGCGGATCGCGCAGCGGTTCGTCGGCGGGCATAATTACCGCCTGTCCCGTAACCGGATATTCTGGATCGCTCATGAGCTGTTTGATCTGATCGGACAGATCGCGCACGTGCGCTCGAGCGCGGACGAGTTCCGCCCGCCGGGTTTCCACGCGTTCATTCGTCTGTGAAATCTGCTGGCGGTCGGCTTCACCGTGCTTGTTGAGCAGGATGTGCGCCAGCCGATTCGTGCCTTCCAGTTGCTCTTCGAGGATTTTCACATCGCGAACCGCCTCGACCAGCGCCCAATACGTTTCCTCCGTCTTCTCGATGTTCTCTTCGAGCGTCTTGCGGAACTCGAGCAGGCTGATTTTCTGAGTGTTCTTCGCGATGTCGATACGGGCGCGATTGATCTGTGTGCCGAAGTCGCGTAGCAACGGCTGCGTGACCTGCAGCGTCAAGTCATTTTGATAAAACGGCTCGGGGTTGAAGCGGTCCGGAAAGTATTCCTGGCGCTGACTCTGAAACTGTAACTGAACCTGGCCGCCGCTCTCGAGCTGCTGCTTGATGCCCGTCTGCAGCGTTGGGAGCCACGCTTCATCGCGAAATGGACCTGGCTGATTAAAATTGTTATTCGAGCCCGCGGACCAGTTGTTCCGGCGCTCGTATTGGAAGTTCGTGAAGAATGTCGGATCAAACCGCGCATCGGCTTCGATGACGCGCGTCTGGTCGATCGCGGGTTGATACGCCGCGACGCGCACGTCCTGGTTGTTGGCAACCACGCGCTGCACGACTTCCTGCAGCGGCATCTTGATGATTGGTCCCGCGTCGATGGCCATGCCGGTCGTGGGCGGGGCGGGTTGCTTCTGGCCGCTCGATTGCGTGTCGGGGAAGGGGTTTTGCAGAGTCGTGGGAAGCGGTGTCATGCGCTGCTTCTCATCCTGCGTCGCGGCCTCGCGCTCCACGCGCTGCATCGCGCGCGGATCAAAAGGGGCGGGATCCGTGGCGCGACAGCCGAAGTATCCGGCGATGAGCAGGCACGGCAACACGTAGCGTAACTTTTTCGACATTCGATCCTTCCGTTCGTTCCAGCGGTGTCGCGCGGATTATAAAAGTCGCTGCACCGAACGCAAAAGTGCAAGCGCCGCAAATGCCAGGAGAAGGGTTCCCCCAATCTCGTCGGCGAGGACCAGCCACCACCGCTTGCGATACTTTCCCGCCAGGTACAGCAGGCTGACAAACGTCACGACCCAGCCGATCGTCCCGGCAAAGACACCTAGGCACATGATCGGCAACTGCGCGCGGGGCGGTTCACTACTTGTAGCACCCGCGAGCCCCGGCACGACCGCGAACCAGAATGCGATCGTCATCGGGTTGATAAAAGTCATCGCCACGCCGGTGATATACGAACCGCGCAAGTCATGCGCGTCGCGCGCGACGATCAAATCGCGGCGATGCGCCGCTCGCGCGCTCTCGAAGCTCTTGATCCCGAGCCACCCCAGCAGGGCAATACTGCCGATCGCAAACGGCCAATAAAAGACGGCGCGATCAATCAGCCATCCCGTGCCGAGGCTCGTGAGGATCGCGTAGGTGATGTCGACCGTGACCGCGCCGCAGCCCAGCGCGAACCCTGCGCGAAAGCCGCGCGTCAGCGTTCGACGCGCGATTTCGACATTCACCGGCCCAATCGGCACCGCCGCACCCAAGCCAAGAGCGGTGCCGCTTACAAGCGAGGAGAGCATGCGGCAGAATTTACACAAACGTTCTCATTCGCGCATGGCATGCTCGCATCCGCTTCGCGGTTTCGCAGATCAACACGCTTTGGTCTGCGAAACCGCAAGCGGCCTTGAAAGCCCTCCAGACAGGTTGCATCCCACGCACTAGGACGCCACCAAACGCGATCTTTTCCGTCACTTGGCGACAAACTATTGCGTGTGATACATTCGCCTCCATGCCTCCGCCGACCAATGATCCCTCACAAGAACCGCGCGAGAAATCGCTCAGCGAGGTGGTGGAAAGCGTGGGCGTGTATCCGCTCGAGGCGTTTCATTTCGTGCAGCAGGGATTGGCGTTCAGCGTCGATCAGATCCACGCTGGAAACGTACCGGCCGAGCCGGAACAGCGGCACATCAGCGGGCAGCAATTGTGTGAAGGATTGCGGCAGTTTGCTTTAAGCAAATGGGGGATGCTGGCGCGAACGGTGCTTACTCGCTGGCAGATCACGTCTACAATGGATTTTGGCCGAATCGTCTTCGCGTTGATCGACGCCGGCCACATGCAGAAAACCGATCGCGACAGGATCGAAGATTTCCGCAACGTGTACGATTTCAAGTCGGCCTTCGAGGCGGGCTACCGGATCGAGAGTAACACATGAGCAAGTCGGTGGCGGCGCTTCGCGGGTCGGAGCAGATGTCTCAGTCGAAAGATCAGGCAGCATCGAAAGCCGCGCCCAAACCCGTCGCGCAGCTCAAGCCGCGCCGCAAGCTGGCGATCGGGCTGCTGATTCTGTTCGTGATCTGGATCGTGATTCTGTACGTGATGTACTTCACGACGGTGTACGGACACGCCATTCGATGAGGGCGTGGTGGTCGCTTGCGGTTTCGCAGTGGAACACGTTTTTATCTGCTAAACCGCACGCGACTCCCGCGCGTTATGGTGCGGGTGCAGCTTTCAGCCGGCTTGAGATCTTGGCGCGCCGCGCATCGGGGTGATTCATCGCGCCGCGGAAATCCCACAGATAGGCGACGATCGTCACGATCAACTCGCCGACGATCGTCCACAATCGCAACAGAAAACCGAGGAAGATCAGGTAGGCCTTCAGCGCGTCGGGAGACTGAAATCGCTCGTGCACCTGCGACGGGAGATGGAGATGTTGCAGCACGCTGCTCATCGTCCAGAAGAAGACCACTTCGCGGACGCCGAGGCCGCCCGGTGAGAGGATCATCAGAAAGCCGGCGGACCACGCCAGGCAATACGAGCCGGCAACCGCCCACCACCAGTCGATCTTCAGCCCCAATTTCGGCGCCGTGATCACCCACACCGCGAGCGATTGCCACAGCAAACCGAGCATCACCCACGCGAGCAGCTTCACGAGCTTTTTTCCGCGGAAGCGATGAACGATCGGCGGGCGTTTCAGCTTCGCGAGGATCCAGTTCGCGATGCCGTAAAAAAGTTTCGGATGAAGAAGCAGGCCAAGCGTCGGGATGAGCGCGAGGGCGGTGATCAGCCAGGGTCGGGCGTGTGGATCGATCTTCTGCCCGAACCACAGGAGACAGATCGCCGACATGATCAGGTTGGCGAAGAGGAAGATGCACAGCTCAAGAATCTGCGTGGTCGAGGTGATCGTGACGGGGATGCCGTAAGGCTTGGCGAGCAGCGCTCGCCCGATGACTTGGAATACCGCGCCGGGCACATATCGCGCCAGTTCCGAGGTCGCGAAGATTCGCGTGGCCGCGCCGCGCGGAAGCTTGTAACCGAAACCTTTGAGCACCTGCCGCCATGACATCGCGCGGAACGCGAAGAGAAATACGGCGAACATCAGCGACGCAAGCATGAACCGCCACGGGCTGGTGTTCAGAACTTCAGCGCGCACGAGTGGCCAGTTCTTCTGCAGCGGCTTCACCATGTACCAGAAGATGGTGAGCACGATCGCGACGGTGGCGGCGCGCTTCAGCCACGGCAGGCCGAACTCCCACGCGCGACGCATGCGCGTGTGATGGCGCTCGTCGAACTCGAGGATTTCGTCATTGATCTCCGCCGGCTCGTCGATGCCGTGGCGCTTTCGTCGGCTCGGCAAAAGGTTGATCCCCCAGCGGCGAAGCATCGGGCGAACAAATCGGCGGATCACGGGCATCTTCCGGAGGATGAAGTTCAGCACCTCCAGCATCAATCGCGTTACGAGCCACGTGACCACGAACGCGATCAAGCAGATCCCGCCGATGAGCATGATGTCGTCAACGCTCGGCGTGAGGCTGAACTTTTTCATCAGCGTCTGATATTGCGCGCCGAAGAACCAGATCAGCCCCGAGGTGATGAGCACGGAAACCGTCGCGGTGACGATGGTGAACAGGCCCGATTCCAGCGGCAGGCGCCGGCCGCGCAACACACGCGAGGTGAGCTTCCGTTTGCCGGGAAACGTCACCAGCGCGAAACCAATTAAGAAAACGGGAATCCCGCCCGGCCCAGGCAGTGTAAGCCCCAGCACGGGCGAGGCCAGGATGAACAACCACCCGATCACGTTCTTCAGGATGAACCAGAAGTACTCTTTGAATGAGAACGTAAAACCGACGCGGCGCAGCGCCGAGCGGCTGTGCGGATCGGACTTTCGCGGCGGTTGCATCTCAACTGCGGACATTCGCTCCATTCACAACGACGAGTCCCTGAATTCTAGGGGCAAGTGCATCTCTTTTGTAGGGTGTGCTTCAGCACACCATTTGCCGTAGCGCGGCGCAGATGGTGTGCTGAAGCACACCCTACGGCTCAGCAGGAGCTTCGCCCTCCCGCATTCGAGTAACGTGCGGTACAGTATCTCGATGCATCGAGACATCGACCGCGTGCTGATCTCGCAATACCAGATCGGTGCTCGTGTGAGGGAACTGGCGCAGAAGATTACTGACGACCATCTTTCGGGCCAGGAGCGCGACCGCGCCGAGATCACGATCGTTCCGATTCTCACCGGCGCGATGATTTTCTGCGGCGACCTCATTCGCCAGATTCCCATCCAGATGCGGATCGGCCTGCTCGCGGTCAGCAGCTATCCGGGCGAGAACATTCGCACGCAGGGATCGAAGATCCTTGGTCAGCAGCTCGGTGATATTCACGGCCGACATGTGCTGCTCGTCGATGACATTCTGGATAGCGGCGGGACGATTAAAGCGGTCGTTCCGCTGCTCGAATCGCAGGGCACCGCTTCGGTAAAAACCTGCGTTTTGCTGCGGAAAGATCGGCCGGGCGTGCAGAACGTCCAGGCGGACTATGTTGGATTCGACATCCCGGACGAATTCGTCGTCGGGTATGGTCTGGATTACAATGACTATTACCGCAATCTGCCGGATATCGTGACGCTGAAGCGCGAGATTATTTCGAATTCTAAGAAATAACGTGACGGCGAAATTAGACAAACCTCGGGCGCAGGAAAAGGCATACGTGGCGCCGGTTCAGGTGAGCCACGGAGAAGCCGCCGCCGCGGCGCCGGCGCGACGGTCGTCGCTTGCGGCGCTTTTGACCGGTCATGTTCTGCAGGACGGCGAAGTCATCCTGCTGATCCTCCGCCCGTCGCTCTGGTACATCGTCCTGAGCTCACTCCGCTTCGCCGCGGTTATTGCGATTCTATTAATCGCCGCCAAATTGCGCGACGAGCAGCTCCCCGGCCAGAACATCGTTTACATCGAGGCCGGCCTTTTCGTCCTCGCCGGCCGAGTGATGTTCGCGGTCCTGCAATGGATGTCGCGGCTGTACATCCTCACCGATCTGCGCGTGATCCGGCTCAGCGGCGTGTTCAACGTCGAGATCTTCGACTGCCCGCTGCGGAAAATCGCCCGCACGCGACTTATCTACAGCGTCCGCGAGCGACTGCTCGGCCTCGGCTCGATCGAAATCATCCCGCAGGACGAAAGCCTCCCGATCAGCGTCTGGCAAACGATCGCCCGTCCGCGCGCGATCCACGACAAGCTCGTCGCCACGATCAACCGCGCCAAGCAGGGCGGACAGATGAGCCACGATTGAGATGTCATGTCGGACGTGGAATCACCCGAGAAATTTCCAAAGCGCCCGCTCGACCGCGATGGACGAACGATCAGTGCGGTCGTGTGGGAGTTGAATCGCGCGCCGGTCGAAGAAGATCGCGAGTTGCTTGATGCCAGTCGCGCGTTGGACGCGGATTGGTTTCTCGTTCCCGCGTCTACATCGATCGACCCGTGGCGAGATTTTCTTGTTGAGTCGGATCATTTGATTATTGGCGTTGATTCGGATGACCTCGTTGCGCGGCGCAATCGCGCACTCACGGATCGCCTCGAATCGCTCGCCCGATCATCATGCGACGCGGCGATGCTTCAGGACGCGGATACCGATTCGCTCAAAGCCGGCCGGCCATTTCATCGTCTCGCGAATCTTCGTGATAGCGGGCTGACGAAGCTTCTCTTTCTCGATTCCACGAGCGCGGAAGCAGCGGAGTGGATCACCGAAAACACCCCGGCTCACGCCGTCGCGGTGCCTTATGACTTGTCCGATCAAACCGCGCGGTATCGCCTGTTCGAAGTCGCGCAGGAGATGGGAACAAAACTTCTTGCGCGACGCGCGATGATGCGAAAAATCGAACCGAACGCCTCGCCCGAAGAAGCGATCGCGTTCCGAGTCACTGACCCAAACATCACCGCAGCGATCGAACGGCTGCCGGCGACGACCGCCGAGCTTCATCGAATCGCGAAAGTGTCGACACTCGCACTGTCGCCCGACCAGCGCGACGCGTGGTGGCAGGAATACCAGGAAAAAGTCCCGCCGCCACCGAAGCCCAAGCGCGGCCATCCGCCGGAATATGGCAGTTGATGCGACGCGTCGTCGCTGTCATTCTGAGAGTTCGTGAGTTTTTTGAGAAACTGAACGAGCCGCGACCGTAAGGGAGCGGTTTCGGATTCACAATCGCACAGTCCGCTCCCTCACGGTCGCGGCTCGTTGTAAAACTCACACGCTCTGAGCGCAGCGAAGAATCTGGCATTTTCAGAATGACGAGAAGACGCCAGAACCTTCGCGGCGCTCAGGATGACGAACGCGGCGTCGGAGTAGCTATGACCAAAAGCATCATGCCCGATCACCCCATCCTCGAATTGCTTCGCAAACGCTGGAGCCCGCGCGCCTTCGCGGATCGTCCCGTCGAGCCGACGAAACTGCAGAGCCTGCTCGAAGCCGCGCGCTGGGCGCCGTCGAGCTCCAACGAACAGCCGTGGAACTTCCTCGTCGCGACGAAAGACAACCGCGCCGAGTTTGATCGCATGCTCGCCTGTCTTTTCGAGAAAAATCAGTCTTGGGCGAAGAACGTGCCCGTGCTGATGATCACCGTCGCCGCGAAAAACTTCGCCCACAGCGGCAAGCCTAATCGTCACGCGTTCCACGACATCGGCCTCGCCGTCTCCGACATGATCACGCAGGCGACCGCCCTCGATCTCTTCGTTCACCAAATGGCCGGCTTCAGTCCCGACAAGGCGCGAGAAACGTACAGTATCCCCGACACGCACGAAGCCGTGACCGCCATCGCGGTCGGTTATCTCGGCGATCCGAACACATTGCCCGACGATTTGCGAGAGCGCGAGTTGGAGCGATCCACGCGCAAGCCGCTGAATCAGTTCGTGTTCACACGCAAGTGGGGCGAGTCCGCGGAGTGGGCCGGGTGAATTCGTGCTCTTGTAGAGTCCGCTTCAGCGGACTGGTTATTTGTCTTTCGAATGGAAGAGTAACCGGTCCGCTGAAGCGGACCCTACACGTCAGATGCGGTCGCCGCGAATCCACACTTCCCTGGGTGTGACGTGCGACTCGAGAATCGCTTTGAGCGACGGCGCCTCGAAGATCGTAAAATCGGCGAATTTCCCGGGCGTGATCGAACCGACTTGATCGGCCATCCCGATCGCCGTCGCCGCCCGAATCGTGGCCATTTCCCACAATGTCGAGACCGACGCCACCGGCGCGATTTCGTGAAGCAGCCGCAGATCATCGACGAGGTTCAAATCCGGCGAGCTCGCACAGCTGTCCGTGCCGACCGCGACATTGATTCCGCGAGCAAGCATCTCTCGCCACCGATGCGGCGGATGGCCGAAGTAGCGATGCGTCCGCGGACAGTAAACGACGCTCGCTTTTCCGCGGGCGAGGATATTGAGTTCGTCGTCGTCACAGTAATTCACGTGAGCGAGAAGTGTCGGGTAATCGAGCAGCCCGAGATCGCGCGCGAAGCGAATCGGTCCGCCCATGTATTTCGGCACGCGGTCGTCCCAGTGATTGAGCGCATCCCACAATTCGCGAAACGGACCGGTGCCGTGTTCGAGAAAGGTTGCCTCATCCGGTGATTCCGCCAGATGCGTTGCGATCGGACGATGCTCGCGACGCGCGAACTCGAGACATCTCTTGTATCCCTCCGGCTCAACGGTGTAGGGCGCATGCGGCGAAACGCCGACGCGAAGCCATTGCGATTCATTCGCCAAATCCGTCGCGGTCGCGAAGCGCTCGTCGAGCAATCCGCGGCGCTGCGCCATCGCTTGCACTTCGCCGTAGCTCACAACACGAAGCGGGCCGCTCTGAAGCATTGGTCGTGAGAACATGCACTGTTTGCTGATCTCGCCGACGCTCGTCACGCCGAAGCGCAGGCATTGTTCGACACCGGCGGGAATCCCTCGCTCCACCATCCCCTGAACGTCCGCAGCGCTGAGTGTCGATCGTGGGACTAGATTCAAAAGCCAGTCGGCAAAGCTTTTCGGTTCGGGCGCTTGGCAAAACGCACTCAATTCCAGGTGCGCGTGAGCATTCACGAGCCCGGGCAGGATGATCGATTCGCCCACATCGAAAATCTTCGCGTCTGAATGTTGCGACAGCATCGATCTCGCGTCACCAACGTCAACAATGCGATCCTCAAACGCGATCGCGCCATCGACGATTGGGGCGCGGTCCATCGGCGCGATGACAGACGCTCGTAAAATCTTCACGCTCATCTCGTTTTGCCAATATAGCTCCGCTCATCAAATGACTAAATGCAGGCATGAAACGCCAAGACGCCAAGACGCCAAGAGAAACAGATAGAGAATTTTTTCTTGGCGTCTTGGCGTCTTGGCGGTTCCTTCTTCGTTATGCGATTTGACACCTCCATCGCGCGCCTGTACTGTCGCCCTGCAGTTTTGAGTTGACCTCTCGGCCGCTTCTAAGGATCGACTTTGACTGCATGCGTTGTCATCCCCGCCCGCTACGGGTCTACCCGTTTCCCTGGGAAAATTGTCGCGAGTGAGACCGGCATGCCGCTGGTGCAGCACGTCGTCATGCAGGCAAAAAAGTGCAAGCACGTCCGCGAAGTGATCGTGGCGATGGATGACGAGCGGATTCGCAACGCGCTCGCGTCGTTTGGGACGAAGTGCGTGATGACCTCGCCGAAGCATCAGAGCGGAACGGACCGGATCGCGGAGGTGGCGAAGGATTTGAAGGACGAAATCGTCGTCAACGTGCAGGGCGATGAGCCGGAGATCGATCCGGCCGTGATTGATTCGCTCATCGAGCGATTGCAGGCGCATCGGGACGATATGGCGACGGCGGCGACGGCGTTTCCGCCAGGAGAAGATCCGCAAGATCCGAACCTGGTGAAGGTTGCGATCAGCCCGTTCGGGCATGCGGTTTATTTCTCACGGGCGGCGATTCCATATCAGCGGGACGAAACCGAAACGCGCCGTGAGCCGTATTACCTGCATCTGGGCATTTACGCGTACCGTCGCGATTTTTTGCTGCGATATGCGAGCTGGCCGCCGACACCCATCGAACTGACCGAAAAGCTCGAGCAACTGCGGGCTTTGGAGCACGCGCGGTCCATTTTTGTGCTTAAGGTGAACCGGGCGACCCACGGAATTGACACGCCCGAGCAATATGAAGAGTTTGTCGAACGACACCAACGCCAATCGAGACTCACGATATGAGCAATGAAGATTTACTCGCCCTGATCGGTCGCCAGCAGGAAGAGACCGAATTTTACACGCCGATGCCGCAGGGCTATCGCCGCGGGCAGACGAAATACGTCATCGTCCTCGGCACCGTCATGTCGGGCCTGGGCAAAGGGATCTTCAGCTCATCGCTGGCCAAACTTCTTCAAGATAAAGGCCTGAAGGTCGCGCCAATCAAGATGGAGGGTTACCTCAACATCGATTCCGGCACGCTCAATCCCTATCGCCACGGCGAGGTGTTCGTGCTCGACGACGGCATGGAAACCGACATGGACCTGGGGACCTACGAGCGGTTGCTCGACCTCGACCTGTCGGCGGCGAACTTCACCACCAACGGCCAGATGCTTTCGGGCGTTTTGAAGAAAGAGCGCGAAGGCGGTTACCTCGGCCGCGACGTACAGGTCATCCCGCATGTCGTCGGCGAAGTAAAGCTGAAGCTTCGCGAACTGGCGGTGAAAAGCCAGGCGGACGTGGTGTTCGTCGAAGTCGGCGGAACGGTCGGCGACTACGAAAACATGTTCTACCTCGAAGCATGCCGACAGCTCGCGTATGAGGAAGGCGAAAACTCGACGGTGTTCGTCGCGCTGACGTATGTGCTCGAACCCGGCGCGCTCGGCGAGCAGAAATCCAAGGCCGCCCAACTTGGCATCAAGCGCCTGATGGAAGTCGGCGTGATGCCCCACATCATCGCATGCCGCGCCGCCAATCCGGTCAAAGAAAAAGTCCGCGAAAAGATCTCGATGTACACGAACGTGCCGATGCGCCGCGTCGTGTCGATGCACGACGTGGACAGCATCTATCTCGTGCCGGACATGCTGCGCGATCAGGGCATGGACCGCGAAGTGCTCACGTTGCTCGGTGTGCATGACCGCGTCGATCAACGGCACGAGGACAAGGCTCGGGCGCGCTGGCGATGGTTTGTCGATCGCATCGGCAAATCGGAAAACAACGTGACGATCGCGGTGACCGGCAAATACACCGCGCTGCGCGACGCGTATGCCAGCATCATCAAGGCCGGCGAGCACTGCGGCGTGAATCTCGGCGTGAACGTAAACTTCAAATGGCTCGACACGACGGAGATCGCGCCGGGCAATGTGGTGAAACGCCTCGGCGACGTGCATGGCATCATCGTGCCCGGTGGCTTCGGCGTGCGTGGCACTGAAGGCAAGATCGAGTGCATCCGCTTCGCCCGCGAGCAGAAGGTGCCGTATCTCGGCCTATGTCTTGGCTTCCAGATGGCGGTGATCGAGTACGCGCGAAACGTCTGCAATATTCAGGGCGCGAACAGCACGGAGTTCGAGCCCGGCTGCAAGTTCCCGGTGATCGACATTCTTCCCGAACAGAAAAAGATCGAAGGCCTCGGCGGAAACATGCGCCTCGGCGGAAAAGACGTCGAGATCAAACCGGACACGCTCGCCGCGAAACTCTTCGACAACGCGAAGAACATCCGCCTCCGCTTCCGCCATCGCTACGAAGTCGATCCGCGGTTTATTCCTGCGCTCGAGCAGGGCGGCCTGGTCTTCAGCGGCCGGCATCCGCATCAGCCAATCATGCAAATCCTCGAGTTGCCGCAGAGCGTGCATCCGTTCTTCATCGGCACACAAGCGCATCCGGAATTGACGAGTCGTCCACTACGCCCACAACCGTTCTTCCTCGGCCTCGTCCGCGCCGCGATGGAATACGCGAAGAATAAAAAGGCGGAACCGCAGGCGGTGTGAGCCGTATACTGCAGTCGTGACACGGCTTTTCTAAGCCGTGCGCATCCCGCACGGGCTGGAAAGCCCGTGTCACGTTTATGCGTCACTTTCTTCGCGAGAGCGATTTCACCCACTCCTGCCGCCACGCGGGCTGATCGCTCCAACTTAAATCCTTCCACATCCCGCGCTGCTTCTTCCTCGCATCGTTCTCCGCCTGTTCGATCTGCTGATGCAATGAGTGTGTGACACGCCGATCCGCGAAAGCCTGGCCGTCGTGGACGATGTCGAAGTTGATGAGGTCAATGTCGGTGAAATAGACGTACGCGAGTAGATGCCCCGCGGAGTCGCGCGTCTGCGTTGCTTCAAGACGCAGCGTGACGTCTTTTCCCTCAAGCCGCTTCGCGAGATAAGTCTGTCCACGACCGGCGAAGTCACTCAGCGCCGGCGTCACACCGAGCAGTTGCACAATCGTTCCGTCATCGAGAATGAATTGATCTGACGTGGCGACGCGCCTGACGTGGACAGTTTTCTGATAAAAGTTCGCCCAATCGTTTCCGCGATAACCGAGCCCGCCGGCGTGATCTACGAGGATAAGGAAAACGATCAGCAGCAGAACCGCGATCACCACGATTCGAATGACACGGCGGCGGCGGAGGAGCAGCGGGATGTTGTGTCGCGTCGCGGACACGACGGGCAATCATCTCCATACGAGGTCAATCACGTCAAGAAATGTCATCCTGAGCGCGTGTGATCTTTTGCGTGGCGAGGGCGTCCCGCCCTCGCGCAAGCGGCTCTAGCCGCAACTGCGAGGGCAAGATGCCCTCGCCACGGTGTTCGCGCACGCGATCGGGAGTGGCTATGTCTTCGCCTTTTCCAGCTCGAACGCGTCGTGCACGATCTGCAGCGCTTTGGGGCCGTCTTCTCGCGAGATGATGCAGGAGATTTTGATCTCGCTGGTGGTGATGTTCTGGATGTTTACCTTCGCGTCGGCGAGGGCTTTAAACATCCGCTGGGCGACGCCGGTGTGCGTGCGCATGCCGACGCCGACGACGCTCACCTTGGCCAGGTCGCTCACGTACGCCGCCTTCGTGCCGGGGCCGAGGGCTTTGGTGATGCGATCGACGACCGGTTTGATGTCGTCGAGATCGCCGTGCTCGACGGTGAAGCTGATGTTGGCGGTGTTATCGTCCATCACGTTCTGGATGATGTCATCGACGACGATGTTCGCGGATGCGATGTCGCCGAAGATCGTGGCGGCGATGCCGGGATGATCCGGGACGTTTTTGATGCCGACGCGGATGAGGTCTTTCTTCAAAGCCGCGCCCGATACGACGATGTGTTCCATGTTGGGTGTCTCCGCGACGATCCAGGTGCCGGGGTTGTCGTTCTGACTGTTGCGCACGTGGATGGGGACGTTGTACTTCTTTGCAAACTCGACCGCCCGCGTCTGCAGGACCGACGCGCCCAGGCCCGAAAGCTCGAGCATTTCGTCGTAACTGATACGGTCGATTTTTCGCGCCTTTTTCACGATGCGCGGGTCGGCGGTGTAGATGCCGTCGACGTCGGTGTAGTTTTCGCAGACGTCGGCTTCGAGCACCGCGCCGATCGCGACGAGCGTAGCATTTGATCCGCCGCGGCCGAGGGTCGTCACGTCGCCTTCGGGCGTGATGCCCTGAAAGCCTGCAATGATCACGATCTTTCCGCCCTCAAGCTGCTCGAAAATCCGCTGCTTGTTGATGGATTGAATGCGGGCTTTGGAGAAAGCGTTGTCGGTGACGAGGCCGATCTGTCCGCCGGTGAAGCTGATCGCTTCCTTGCCCTGCGCGTGAATTGCCATCGCCATCAGGGCGATCGTCACCTGCTCGCCGGTGACGAGCAGCTGGTCCATCTCGCGCTTGGGCGGCACACAATCCTTACAGACTTCGCGCGCCAGGCGGATCAGCTCATCGGTCGTCTCGCCCATGGCCGACACGACCACGACGACCTGATTTCCCTTCTCCGCCGCCGCGATCGCGCGATTGGCGGCGCGATGAATGCGCTCGGCGTCGGCGACGCTCGTTCCGCCGAATTTTTGGACGATCAAACCCATAAAAACGCCCTGTTCTCCGTAAGAAGCGGGGGAGGGGCGAATTATAGTGATCGAGGGAAAAGTCTCAAATGGAGGAGGCGTTTCTTCGTGTAGCCGGCGAGCTTGCTCGCCGTGTCCCTGGGCCCCAAAACTACCGCCGAGAACGCCCGCCGGCTACACGCGGAGAGATCAATGATCGACCCTCGGAATCGGTGGTGGCGTGATCGGCCTCACCGGAAATCCTGCCGGTTCGATGACGAACTTTGAATCGGCGATGTGACTGCCGATGAGCGATCGCGCGCTCTCGAGCCCGCCGACGTCTTCGAACGCGCGCTTCGGTAGGATGTGTCGCAAGTCCGACTCGTCCACCAGCACCAGAACGTTCGGCTTTTCCCAAGCGCGCTTGAAGTAAGACCACTTGTAAAAACTCTCGCCAAGCTCATCCCCATTGCGAACGCCTGCTTCATCCAGCGTAATCGTTCGGCGCCGCTGGTAGCCGGGTTTGCTGTTCCACTGCCGTTCGAGAGTTTTACCGCGCAACATCAGGACGAGCACGATGATGATAAGAAACATCACGATCCAGGGCGCGAACGCGATGAGGTTCAGCGAGCTCTCGGCCGGATTGACTTTGATGTCAGGCACAAAATCCGGCAGCAGGCCCGCGACGATCAACAACAACACGCAAACAAACACGCTGCCCACGATTGGAATGGGTGCGCGGTCGCGCGTGGTCTCCGATTTCGCCCCGCTCATCTTCGCGCTGGCCACGACACCGGCGACGAACAACGTGAACGCCAGCGCCGCGGCGGTGGAGGGGATCAGAATGTATTTGGCATCGATGAATTCGTGCTTCGGCTCTCGAGAGGGCGTGAGGCCGGTGCGTGGCGTGACGCTCTGTCGCTGAAGGAAAATAAAGATCACCATCGCCAGCGCCGCGAATACCACCCAGTAGACGAGCGATTGCTGCCACGTGCGTTTCTTCCGTTTCTCCACATCCTGTGGCGCAAGGCCCTCGCGCAGGTCGTCGATTGTGTAGTTGAACGACGCGACGACTTTCAGCGGGGTGGCGAAGTCGGGAGAAGTCGATTCGCTCACACGTGTCCCTGTTGAATGTTCGCAGCAGGCAGCGGCGGCGGCGAAGTGAGCACCGGAAAACCACGCGTTCGTTCCATCATGCGACTGCGCACGAGGTGTTCGAACTGTTCGAGCTGGTTCGGTGGAATCGCACGCTTCGGAACGATCAAGACGATCGACCAAGCGCGCAGCAGATACAGCTGCTTCGTCACGAACACCTTCTCGATGACTTCCCAGCGATAGAACGTTTCGGCCAAAGCATGGACCGATCGGATGCCCGCATCATCGAAGATCATCCGACGCGGGCCGGCAAGTAGTGGATTTGCACGCTGTCTCCTCAGTCGCTTACGCAGGGCCAAAAAGACTGGAATGTTGATCGCCACATAAACCGCGAAGGGGAGCATTCCAGCGACGAGATCCGCGGCTTGGGTTGTCTTCGAAACCGGCGCTCCTGTCGGGGAACCGATTGCAAACACCGTCCTGTATCCGAGCCAGAGGAAGAAGAGGGCCACCAGCACCATGAGAATCGCGAGGAAACGCACGGCCGGATTCATCCGGCGCTGCGCTTCGAGCAGTTCGCTCTTCGTGAATTCAAAGTTCAACTCGATCATCGATCCACGCTAAAGATTTCCTCCGCGGAGGAAGTATTCCATCAGTTCGTGGCCTTGCTCGATCTTGAGATCGCTCTTGGCGGCGTTCTTCTCGGAGTACGGCGCTTTGAGCACGCTGCGCACGCGCGTGCCGGCCATTTCGAAAATCGTGGGGGCATAGCCGTGCTTGCGCGTGGTGATGTTGGTGGGATGATCCGGCAGCACGAGGATCCGCCACTCGGGAAACGTCTTCAGTTTTTCCAGCACCGGGCCGACGATGTAGCGATCGATGGCTTGGATGGACGCGACCTTCGTCTTCCAGTCCGCCTGGTGCGAGGCTTCGTCCGGCGCTTCGATATGCGAGAGGACGAGATCGTACTTGTCGAGCATCGCGCAGGTCGCCTGGCCCTGGCCGGCGTAGTTCGTGTCGTGAAAACTGGTCATCCCTTCGACTTCTTTTACGTCCCAGCCAAGCAGGACGGCGAGACCGCGCAAGAGATCGACGCCCGTAATCATGCAGCCGGTGTTCACATTGAACCGGTCCTTGAACTTCGGCATATCGGGTGCGTGGCCCTGACCCCAAAGCCAAACCTGGCTGGCGGGGTTCAGCCCTGTTTCGCGCCGGGTTTCGTTGATCTCGTGATCGGCGAACAGCTCGCGCGACTCTTCCATGATGTGCCGCAAAATGTCGCTGCCTTCGCCTTTCGGAAGGTATTTCGCGATCGGCTCGTCGGGAATCTCGTGCGGCGGCTTGGTGACCAGATCAAAGTGATCGCTTCCTCTATAAACGAGCAGGTTGCGATAACTCACGCCGGTGTAAAACTCGAAGCCCGGCAGGTTGAGCTTGCGCGCCAGGTCCTTGATCAGCCGCTGAGCTTCGGCGTCGCTGATTCCGCCGGCGGAGTGATCCTTCATGATGCCGTCGACGACGGTCACGAGGTTGCAGCGAAAGACCCAATCGGTTTTGGAAAGCGGGATGTGCTGCGCCGCCGCCTCAAGCGGCGCGCGGCCGGTGTGATATTGCTTGGGCGCGTAACCAAGAAGCGTCATGATCGCGACGTCGCTGCCGCTTTCGAAACCTTCTGGGATCGTCCGCACGACGCCCTGGCGACCTTCGGTCGCGATGGCGTCCATGTTCGGCGTGCTGGCGGCCTCGATTGGCGTTTTGCCACCGAGCTCTTTCAAAGGTTCGTCGGCGGCGCCGTCGGGGATGATGATGCAGTATTTCATGAGAACAATTTCAAGGAATTAAATCGTCGAGCACAACAGTCGGGACAGATAGAATATTCTGTAGCCCGCGGTCGTTCGTTAAATACATTTGGCAACCAGCGAGACTACTAGTGGCCAGATGAATCGCATCAGGGGTTTTTAGTCGTGGTGTCGATGCACGGTGTCGCGCTGCTTCGTATAATGTTGCACGATCGATCGCTTTTAACTCGATGCCCGGAAGGCGAACAAACAGTTCATAGTCAGCAATTAGCGCAGCATTTGCTTGACGGATCGGCGCAACCAACACCTCCATCAGCGCGAGTTCACTCAGAGCGACGTGAATGGCTCCAGAGGCGAGGCTGGACCAAAGTGGCGCCAAAAGAGGCAGATACTTGGGATGGCGCTGAACGGTGTAGATCAGGATTTGCGTATCAACGTAGATTGCACCGGCCGATGGTAAATTCAGCGATCCCACGAGTCGCGCTCCTCGCGGAATTGTCGTTCGACTTCTTCCCAGGTTGCTGCGGACCTCGGACCCTCCGGCAGCGAATCAAGGAATTGCATCAAAGTCATTTCCGCGCTCGCATCAGGGGAGGCGGATTTGATGACAACTTCCACCTCGTCGCCCTCTTTAAGCTCGGGATTCGTGACTTCGACTCTGTTTCCAGGAAGTACCTTCGTAACGATGTGCAGTTCAGAGCCCATGGTGCTCTTTAATTATACCAATGCACTTGGTTCGTAGGAAAGCAGACTAGTGATCCTTCGGATTCACCAGCTGAAACCAATGTCCATCGGGATCGGTGAAACTGAGACACTTGTCGCTGCCGTCGGTGCCTTTGAATTGCAATCCGCGAGCGCGAAGCTGATCGGCCGTCGCTTGCAGATCGTCGGTGTAGAGCACGAGACCCGTTGGTGCGCCGGCGTAGGCGGTCGTTTTGATGTGCAATCGTCCCGGCCGCAGGAGAATCTGCTGCTCGCCGAGTCGTATCCAGATGTACTTCTCGCTCTGCTCGGAGACGACGTCGAAGCCAAGCACATCGCGATAAAACGCCTTCGACGCCTGAGGGTCCGCGACGAACAATTCGATGTGGCCGAGTTGCATCGTCACCCACCTCCGAATTCGCGCGGTTGATCGATGATTCGGAGACAGACGCTCGGAGGCTGGATTGTCTTCAGCGAGTCGATGGCCTTGAGCGCCTGGCGCATCGCGCCTTCATTCGCCATGTGCGTCGTGATCACGACGGGCACGTATTGGCCTTCGTCGCTTTCGCGCTGGAGGACGGCCGACAAGCTGATCTTGTCGCGACCGAGGGCTTCGGTGACTTCGGCCATCACGCCCGGGACGTCGCGCGCCATCAGGCGGATGTAGTAGCGCGACTGGAGCTCTTCGATCGGAAGAACGTCCGCCGGGGAAGTGGCGTCGGGGAAGATCTGCAGTTGCTTGAACGCGAGCGGGGTGGTGCCAAGCGCGACGCTGACGAGATCCGCGACGACGGCGCTGGCGGTGGGCATTTGTCCTGCGCCGCGGCCGTAGAACAGCGCGTGGCCGAGCGCGTGGCCGTACACGCTGATCGCGTTGAAGCTGCCGCTGACTTCCGCCAGCACGTCGTCCTTGTGCACGAGTGTCGGGTGGACGCGGAGATACAACGGGTTCAGGGTTCGGCCTTCGGCTCTGAGGCTGGATACGACTGAGCTCATCGAAGTCAGGCTCGAAGAGGGTTCAGGGTTCAGTGAATTGCGTGCTGCTGAACCCTGAACCCTGAACCCTGAACCCTGCGGAGCTCGCTCCGCGATCGCGAGGAGCTTGATCACGTAACCGAGCTCGCCGGCGAAGTTAATGTCGGCGGGTTGGATTTTGTCGACGCCTTCGACATGAATATCGCTTTCGACGACACGCGCGTTGAACGCGAGGCTTGCGAGAAGCGCGAGCTTCTGCGCGGCATCTCGTCCAGAAACATCGAGCGAGGGATCGGCCTCGGCGAAACCCGCCTTCTGCGCTTCTTCCAGCGCTTTCGCATAGCTCCAGCCGTTGCGGGTCATGCGCGTGAGGATGACGTTGCACGTGCCGTTGACGATGCCGACGAGTGCGTCGATGCGATTGGCGATGAGGCCTTTGCTCAGCGCGTCGATGATCGGAATCCCGCCGCCGCAGCTGGCTTCGAACGCGATGGCGGTGTTGTGCTTTTTCGCGAGCGTGAAAAGTTCCGCGCCGCGCGCGGCGAGCAGGCTTTTGTTCGCCGTGACGACCGGTTTGCCATGTTTGATCGCGCGCTCGATCCATTCACCGGCGGTGGTTGTGCCGCCGATTAATTCGACGACGATTTCGACTTTCGGATCATCGATCGCCTTGGCGGCGTCGGTGGTGATGGGCAGGCTGGCATGCAGCTCGGCGTGTTTCTTCGGATCGCGCACGACGACGTGGCGAATGTCGAAGGTGAGGCCGGTGCGGCGGCGCAGCAGCTCGCGCTGGTCGGCGAGAATCTTGATCACGCCGCTGCCGACAACCCCGCCGCCCAGAAGGGCGATTCCAACCGCACGCTCCGGCATATCGCTCCAGTTCTACGTGGCGGGAAATGTAGCACGGGGGTGCGGCGGGTGCCAAATGCGGGCGAGGAAAGGAGAAGGTCCGAGCTGTGCACCTCTGATGAAGCGGCGGGGGGTGCCCCGGGGTTTAATCTGCAGACCAGCGTTTCGGACGGGGCAAGCCCCGCCGCTTCATGAGTTATTGTGCAGGGTACAAGTCGAGATCAGTTCGAAGCGCCGTTCCGTTTTACGCGGAGGAGTTGGGCGCCGATGTCGAACTGGTGCCGCTCGCGCGCGATGCATCGCACGACTTTATACCGAAGTGTTTTTGTGGCGCCGTCCGTCGGCACCTCGAGCGTGAACGTCGTTCCGAGCTCCATCGGTTGCATGTAAGAAAATCCAATCCCGCCCGCGGAGATGTCGCGGAGCAACACCATCAGCGGCTGGCGCTGATAGCTCACGTAGATCGCGACGCGACCGGACTTCGCGATGCGCGGATGCCGGCGCTGATCCTGACCCGGTTCGGCCGTCAGTTTTTCAAAAAGCTTTGGATCAAACCCACCCATCGGCGACTCGTGCATGGTCTTTTGAGATCGGCCAATCGCGGGTTCGACTCGAACACAAAGAAGTCGATGTGATTCGCAAATCGACGCAGATCAAAGCTTGTATCGAACAGCGTTGATGGCGATGGGAAGGAGCAGCAGCCCGAAAAAGCCGAAGACGAACGCCCAGCGCTGCAGGCGCATTCCGCAGAAGACATGGCGCACGGCTTCGGCGTTCCACCGGCGGCCCAAGGTCCAGCAGATCGCGCCCGCGAAAAGCCAGCCAACGGACATTCCGAGGAGAAGCCAATGCTCCGACCACGCACCGGCGGCGATCCCAATCATCACAGCGGCGATGATCGCGAAGAGTGCGATGTAGCCTCGGCCGCGCCAACTTAATAGGTGGATCATTCGGTTTCCCCGCGACGACATGTTGCCGTGCAACAGAGATCATCGGCGCGCGAGCGGACCGACTTGAGATCGCCGCCAACTTCGAGCGCCCTTAGTCTCCCAGAATATCTGGCCGCCCGTCACTTTTTTCAGACCTTTTTCAGACCCGTCCGACCGGTCGCACCGACATTCCTGTCGGTGATCGGACGCCGTACTCGGCGGCCGAGCATGCTTCGAGGAGTACCTCGCCGCATCACAGGCAAGAATGCCTGTGCCACCAAATATCGCCTTCTCGAGATTTTCTGGAAAGCGTCGGGCGGCAGCCCGGAATTCTCGGAGAGGCCGGCGCTTTCATTGCGCGCAGTCAACAGTCGATGGCAGGATCGATCTGCATCTTTTGCAGACGGCTCGGAATTTCGTTGCAGCTTCTATTTTGATCCGCAGCACGAGCTGTGTTGCTCGGGCATTCGGGGAAAGAAATGGAGTCGATCTTCGGCTCCGACATACGTGAGGAGTTGCAACATGTTTCACTTTGGACGACGCCGGCGGCGGGAGATTGAAGCCGGCAAAGTAGCGACGCGGAGTCCGGCACAGATTCTCGCCGATGCCTGCCAGCCGGTGATGGAATCGCTGGAGGAGCGGCGATTCTATAGCTTCAGCCCGACGGCGGCGTTGCCCACGGGCATTTCGACGACCGCGACGGCGAGCGCGGATTTCAATGCTGACGGGCTCAAGGACATCGTCACCGTCGGCAGCGCGAGCGGCCGCGGGGTTGCGGTCGTGCAGCTGAATCACGGTGATGGAACTTACACGCAGGAGCCGGCCGAGCCGACGAACAACAATCCAGTCGAGGTGCAGACCGGCGATTTCGACGGCGACGGCCACGAAGACATCGTCACGCTCGCGTCGTACTACACCGGCGCACTGACGATCCTCAAAGGCAACGGCGATGGAACGTTCCAGGCGCCGACGCCGTATACCGTTCAGACTCCGCCGACGTCGATCGACGTCGGAGACGTCAACAACGACGGCCACGTCGATCTGATCGCGGGCAATCACTACTTCAACTCGGTCAGCGTCTTCAAGAACGACGGTCTCGGCAACCTCGGCGCGAAGGTCGACTTCACCGCAGGCGGTGGTCCGGCATCGGTGCGCGTTGCGGACTTCAACAACGACGGACTGCCGGACATTCTCTCGACGAACCAGCAGTTCGGCGGGACGGTGTCGCTGCAACTCGGCAACGGCGCCGGCCAGTTCGGCGCGCCGACGAGCACGAACGCGGGCATTGCACCGTTTGCGGAGACGATCGCGGACTTCAACGCCGACGGGAACATGGACGTCGCGGTCGCGAATTCGGGGAATGCCAACACGATCACGATCCTGCTCGGCAAAGGCGACGGCACATTCAGCTCGACACAGGTTTTGCCGATCGGCACCTCACCGCTCGATATTCAGCAGGGCGATTTCAACGGGGACGGGAAGATCGATGTCGTCGAGCGCACCGGCGGCGGGTTCTCGCTCGAACTGAACAACGGCGACGGCACGTTCGCACAGGCGGTCGCGGTGAATGCGACCGCCGGCAACGACATGGTCGTCGGCGATTTCAACAACGACGGCTTCGCGGACGTGTCGATCAGCAGCTCCGCCGGCAACATCGCCGTCTTCACCAACGATCTCGGCTCGATCGACAACGCGCAGAACGTCGGTAGCATCGCGCTGAGCGCGCCGGACACGACGATGTCGGGTATGGATGTGCCGGTTACGCTCTCAGTCGTTGACAGCAGCGGCAATCCGATCAGCGATTTCACGGGCGCGGTCAGCATCTTCACGACCGATCCGAGCGGCAGTGTGGTGAACTACACCTTCACCGCCGCCGATGCGGGAACGCACACGTTCGCAAGCGGACTCTCGCTCACAAGCGTCGGCACACAGCAGATCATCGCGACGGGCGCAACGCTCAACTCCGCCACGTCGACGATCAATGTCACACCCGCACCCGCATCGCGATTCGCGGTCGCGCTAGCGGCGGAAGATGTCGATGCGGGAACGGCGTTTTCGTACACCGTCACCGCGCTCGACTCCTCCAACAACATGGGCGCGACGTACACTGGCACGATTCATTTCACCAGCAGCGATCCCAGCGCGATCCTGCCCGCGGACTACACCTTCACGCCAGAAGATGCGGGCGTCCACACGTTCACCGGGATCTTCCGCACCGCGGGGTCGCAGTCGATCAGCGCGAGCGATTCGGTGCTCACCTTCCTCAAGGGCACGTCGAACGCGGTGCGCGTCGAGGCTGGCGAGATCAGCACGCTGACCGTCACCGGCGGATCGGGTTCCATCGGCAAATTCCGCCCCGTGCAGATCGACGCCGAAGACGAATTCGGCAACTTCCTCCCCGGCGCACTTCCACGCACGATTCACTTCACCAGCAGCGATCCGAATGCGGTGCTGCCGGCGGATGTCACGCTCGTGAACGGCGAGGCCAGCGTAATGGTGAAGTTCATGACGGAAGGTCCGCAGACGCTCACCGCGACGGACGTCAACGATCCGACCATGACCGGCACCGAAGCGATCACCGCGACGCCCGCGGACGTCGGGTCGTTCGTCGTCAGCGGCTTCGGCGCCACGACTGCGGGTGTCGCGAAGACATTCACCGTCGCCGCGTACGATGTGCTCGGCAAAGCGATGCCGAATTACACCGGCACGGTGACCTTCGCCAGCTCCGACTTGCAGGCGAGCTTGCCGGCGTCCTACACCTTCACCGCGGCGGACAAGGGCGTGCACACCTTCACTGCCACGCTTCGCACCGCGGGTTCGCAGACCATCAGCGCCGGCGATCCCACCATGCTCGCCTCGGGTTCACAAAGCGGGATCACCGTAACACCCGCAGCCGCCACGTCGATCACTTCGGTCGGCCCGCAGCACGCGGTCGCAGGCGTTGCGCTCCCGATGACGATCACGGCCCGTGATGCCTTCGGCAATCTCGCGACGAATTACACTGGCAAGGTGCGCTTCACCTCGAGCGACCCGAAGGCGGTGCTTCCGACCGATTACACCTTCACCGCCGCCGATGCCGGCATGCACACCTTCAACATCACGCTGATCAATGCGAGCGGGGGCGGGGTCAACTCGACCGTCACCGCGACCGACAATTCGAACCTCGTGACGTCGCTCACCAACATCGAGGTGAACAACAACGTCGCGGCGACGTTCACCCTCGCGGTGCCAAGCAACATCACCGCCGGCACGCCGTTCTCGGTGAAGCTCACCGTGCTCGACGCCTACGGCAACAAGGTGAAGGATTACAACGGCACGGTGCACTTCGCTGACACCGCGACTCTTGCGGGTCTTCCGGCCGACTACACGTTCAGCAGCCTCGACGCCGGCGTCGCATCGTTCAACGTGACGCTCAACTCGACGACCACGCAAACGCTGAGCGTCGTCGATCTCGCCAACTCTTCGCTGATCGCGAAAGCGGTCGTCACCCCGAAGGCCGCGAGCGGTGGTGGGGGTGGCGGTGGCGGTGGGGGCGGCGGTGGCGGTGGAACCGGCGGAGGTGCAAAGAAGGTCGTTTAACTCGCCAACGCAGCCTTCGAATGAGGATCCTGAGCCCGCGCGTCTGACCCACGCGCGGGTTCGGGGTTTTGCGCGGCGCGATCTGCAACCATTGTATGCGCCGCGGGATGCGACAAATTAAATCATCCAGATACGACATTGTTGCGGATATGTCGTGCAAAAATGTGAGGTGGCTCATTATTCAGGCATACCTGGCCATCGAAACCTGCTGTCGGAACGACGATTGCACGTACCGGGCGGAGGAGATCAGCGAAGGGAGTTGCATGGATGGAGCCACGATCCTCATCGTTGAAGATCATCAAGCCACCGCGAGCGTACTGCAGCGATTGCTTCGTGCGTCTCATCACGAAACGATCGCCGTCAACACAATCGCCGATGCCCGGCGGCTGATTCATTCGCAGCGGTTCGACCTGGTCATCACAGACCTCCATCTCGTCGACGGCAACATCCTTCCGTTCATGCCCGAACTGCTCGAGCGGCAACCGTGCATCATCGCCGTTACCGGCTCGCATCTCCTCGATCCGCACGACTGCAAGCAGTTCGGATTCACGGCCTGTCTGCGCAAACCGATCGCGTACATAGAACTGGAATCCGCGGTCGAAGCAGCCATCCGATCAAATCGCCAACAGAACGCGGCGCCGCGGTAGGAGGACTTTCGAACTTGTGAAGCCTCGAGCGGAGGGCGCGGCTCACGCCGAGCCGTCGGCGCACGCTACAGAACTGCGGCGAGTCTCTTTGCCTGCTCGATCCGCTCTTCAATGGCAATCTCCATCGCCCCCAGCTTTCGATCGATCGCGACGAACTCATCGCGGTTGAATCGTGGAATCACATGAAAATGCAGATGAAACACATCCTGCCCGCCGGCGCGGTCGCTGTTCTGGCGGATGGTCACGCCCTCTGCGCCGAATGCCTTCTTCACCGCACTGGCGACGCGCGACAGCGTCGTCATCAGCGGCCCCGCGATCTCCGCATCCACGCCATAAATCCCCGCCACATGACGCACCGGCACCACCAGCATGTGCCCCCGGTTCCGCGGTTGCTGCAACAAACTAGGAAACACAGCCACGTGCGCATCGCGAAAGGCGACGACACCGGGCGTCAGCTCCCCGCGAAGGATTCGACAGAACGCACATGTTGTTTCGGCGTCGCCGGTCATCGTCTTTTGATCTCCGTGCACGCATTTTAGCGGTCGGCGCGGTCTACTTCATCGAATCACGAGTCGCTTTTTCGCGTTCGCGCGCGTGGATCGTGCACGTTAAGCTCGCCACGACACGTCATCGAAATCGTTGAGGGTGGGTTGTATGGAAAACGAGCTTCTCTGGATCGTTGTGTTCGTCGCCCTGGTTGCCACCGCGATCGCGATGGCGATCATTGCGGTCCGGCGCAACGGCCGCGGTGTCGATCGCATTCTCAAGCAACTCATCGTCTGGACCGCCATCGCCGCACTCTTGCCGCTCACGAGCTACGCCGGGGCGACGCTCCTCCATCCCCGCACACGCTTGAAGGACCTGATGGAACAATCGCAGCGCGCGCAGTCCGAAACCTACGACACGCGAGACGTCAACCTGCGAACCCAAGCTCGCGACAAGCAGGAAGCACTGAACAAGCAAGTCGCCACCGAGCAGCGGCTGTTCAATCGCGCGATGTTCTGGATCGGCTTTCCGGTCGGACTAACCTGTCTCATCGCCGGTCTGCTCCTGCGCTCGACCGTCGTCGGCTCGAGCCTCGCGCTCGGCGGATTATGCACGCTCATCAGCGGCTGCTACACCTATTGGGATGACATGGGCGACGCGTTGCGTTTCATTTCCCTCATCATCACGCTCGTGATCGTCATTGCCATCGGCCTCCTGAAGTTCGGCCGTCCATATCGCGACGAGGATCTGGTGACGGCCCGCGTCGCATAGAGTGGGTGGCGTGGGGAATTTGGGAGCTATCGGAGCATTGCCGTCGCAAGTGCATTGCCAATCGACGTCGTACATGCCGCGCCTGACCCATTTGCGGAATGACGAGTACGGCCAGTGATGTGGGCATTTTACGAGTCCGTGTTTCACCGGGTTGTAATGGATGTAGTTGAGGTGCTCGTTGAAATCGTCGTCGTCGCGGAGCGTATGTTCCCAGAACTTTGGCTGCCATACACCTCGGCGGCCGTCGCGCAGTTTGCCTTCGCTGATTGATGATTCCCGACCACCTTCTGCGAGCCATCGTTGTGTGAAGGTTTTCTTTAACCAACCCCAGCGGCGGGAGTAGTCGGAATCGTTTTCCGGCAGGCTCCACATTGCGTGGTGATGATCAGGCAGAAGAACGATGGCTTCGAGTTCGAATAGCCAGAGGTTTTGACACTGTTCGATAACGTTGTGAAGGATCGTTCTTGCCACTTCATCGCATAGAAACGGCGATCGTTCGAAGGTGACTTGCGTGAAGAAGAAAGTTCCCCCAGGCGAAACCGATCTTCGATAGTTCGGCATTGTTGAAGTGTAAAATGTGGTGAAGTTGGCGGCAAAAGAATCGTCCGGCTCTGCCGGACGGTTGCGGTGTTGAGGGGTCGGCGCCCGGCGGAGCCGGACCTACGGTTGAGTGCTCTCGCTCGTTCCCTTACCATCTGCCCCGCATGTTTGCGATTGTTTCGGATATTCACGGCAACCTCGAAGCCTTCACCGTTGTGCTCGACGAGATCCAGCGGCGGGGGATTGAGCACATCATCTGTCTGGGCGATGTGGTCGGGTATGGGCCGAATCCGATGGAATGCCTCGACCTCGTGATGTCGCGGTGCCGGGCGTCGCTCATGGGGAATCATGACTTCGCCTGCTTCTATGAGCCGTACAACTTTAACAGTGGGGCGGAGTCGGCGTGTTTCTGGACGCGGAATCAGTTTGAGAATGATCCGGATCCGATTCGTCGGGCGGCGCGGTGGAAGTTTCTCGGGAACTTGCCGGTGAGGGTTCGCACGAATGAGTTCGTGGCGGTGCATGCCTCTCCGCGGCGGCCGGTGAATGAGTACATCTTCCCTGACGACATCTACACGAATCCCGGAAAGTTCGTGAGCATTTTTGAGCGGTTTGACCGGTTATGTTTTGTCGGTCACACGCACGTACCGGGAGTGTTTCTAGAAGGCCCGGACTTTTATAGCCCCGACGAGCTTGATTACCGGTTCGATTTGTCGGATGAGAAGGCGATCATCAACGTGGGCAGCGTTGGCCAGCCGCGCGATCGCGATCCGCGAAGCAGTTTCGTGATCGTGCACACGGGGCAGGATGTGACGTTCGCGAATAATCCGAACGGCGGTGAAGAGGATGGGGCTGCACCGAAGCCGCAGCCGGCGCCGAATCCGGGGGGATTCATCGAGTTCGTCCGGCTGCCCTATGATGTGGACTCGACCGTGCGGAAGGTCGAGCAGATCGCCGAGCTGGATAATTTCCTGGGAACGCGACTTCTCGATGGACGGTAAGCAATTTAGCGGCGGTGCGCAGCACCGCGGGTTTTTGCGAGAACCGAGAACCCGCGGTCCTTCGGACCGCCGCTAATTATTGAGAGTGATTGAAGGAACGAATGGATACGAAACGCGTCATCATCCCGATGCTCATCGCCATGGCATTGGTCTTCCTGTGGACCCCGGCGATGCATCAGATTTACAAGATGGCCGGTTGGGAATGGCCGGAAGACCGGATTGCCAGCACGCAGCCGACCACCGAAGCGGCGACGCAAGAGGGCGCGACGACGTCGATCTCATCGACTTCGGCAATGCCCGCGACGGGGCCGACGACGCAGTCGTACATCACGAACGCGACGAGCAAGCCCGGCGGATATCACGTTGTTGTCGCGCAGCCGTCCACGCAGCCGGTCATGCCGACGCTCGGATCGATCGACAAGAAAAGCGATTATGCGATGGCGCTCGATCTTTCGCCGAACGGTGCCTCAATCGCGTCGGCGACGCTGAATCAGTTCAAGCGCGCGGTGGACAGCGACGATCCGTACAAGTTTGAAACGCCCTACAGTGGCGAGGGCGCGCTGACGCTTCCGCTCGCGACGCGCAGCGTAACCATCGGCGGAAACGAAGTGGCGCTGTGGGATGTGCCGTGGAAGCTCGTTTCGCAATCGACCAATAGCGCGACGTTCGAAGTCGTCGTCGCCGACCCAAGCGGCAAGCCGGCGCTGCGGATTCAGAAGACCTTTGAGGTGCCGACGAAGACCACGCCGAACCAGGGCTACGAAGTCACCGTCAACCAGACGGTCGAGAATCTTTCGAGCGCGCCATTGAGCGTCAGCGTGAATTTCACCGGTCCAACCCAGCCGGTGCGCGAAGTGACCCGCGGGCCCGACCACCAGGTGCTCGGCGCGTATGTCGATGAAGACATCATCAAGATCGAACCCCACATCGCCGATGCGCTGGTGAAAGAGAAGAGCACGGTCGATCTGACGAAGAGTTCGAAAGGCCTGCCGCTGCAGTGGACGGGCATCAGCGGCGCGTACTTCCAGACCATTGTTCGTCCTGATGCGCCCGCGGGATCCGCGTTTGCGCATGTGCAGGCACAGTCGCTGAATCCTTACGATCCATCCGATCAGATCAACGTCGCGCTGGATTACCAATACGTCACCAAGACGCTCGCGCCCAGCGCGCAGGAGTCGCTTCCGCTGAAGGTTTTCCTTGGGCCGAAGATGCGTTCGATGCTGAACGGGCCGTATTACTCCAAGTTCCCGCTCAGTTATGACGAGACGCTCGTGCTTACCAGCGGCATGTGCGCATTCTGCACGTTCCAGTGGCTGATCGATATCCTCGTGCGCCTGCTCGGCATCTTCCACTTCGTCCTGCGCGATTGGGGTCTGGCGATCATCGGTCTGGTGGTGCTTGTGCGCCTCATCCTGCATCCCATCACGAAACGCTCGCAGGTTTCGATGATGAAGATGAGCAAGATGGGCCCGGAGATGGAGAAGCTGAAGAAGAAATACGCCGACGACAAGGACGAGCTCAATAAGCAGATGATGACGTTCTACAAGCAGCAGGGCGCCGGCCCCATCCTAGGCTGCCTGCCACTGTTCCTGCAGATGCCGATCTGGATCGCGCTGTGGTCGGCGCTGCAGAGCACGTTCGAGTTGCGGCAGGCGCCGTTTCTCTGGGGCTTCACGTGGATCAAGGATCTTTCGAAGCCGGATCGCTTGATCGGTTTCCATCCGATCCCGCTGCCATTTGGTTTGCACATTGACGCGATCAATCTGCTCCCGCTGCTCATGGCGGTGGTCACGTGGATCAACCAGAAGTACACCCCGCAGGCAATCGCCGCCACGCCCGAGCAGGAACAGCAGCAGAAGATGATGAAGTGGATGAGCCTGGTCATCCCGCTGATGTTCTACAACATGCCGAGCGGTTTGAACCTCTATTACGTCACGAGCATGGCGCTCGGTATTGTTGAATCGAAGCGCATCCGCGATCACATCAAAGAACGCGAAGAGGCGGAGAAAGAGGGGAAGGTGATTGTCGACGCCGGAAAGAAGAAGAAAAAGGGAGACGACGATTTCGGCAACGGGGCGCGCCGGTCCAAGGAACCGGACAAACCCAAAGGCTGGCTCGCGGGCAAGATGGCGGACTTGCAATCGAAGGTTGAAGAGATCCAGCGCCAGGCGGAGAAGGGGCAGAAGAAGGGCAAGTAATTTCCACCCTCTTGTAGGGTCCGCTTCAGCGGACCGGTTACTTGCTCTTCGCAGGGACGAATAACCGGTCCGCTGAAGCGGACCCTACGAATGCAATGATCACAGGAGATACGATTGTCGCAATCAGCAGCGCAGTTGGGCCTGCGTCGCGGATGGTCGTGCGGCTCAGTGGCTCGAATGCGACTTCCATCGCGCAGCACGTCCTGGTCGAGGCGTATGCGTTTCCTGCCAGCACCGGGGCTCGCTTGCGATTTCGCGTCCGGGATCTGCCTTCATTTCCGGGCTGGGTTTACTCGTTTCGTTCACCCAAAAGCGTCACAGGCGAAGATGTTGTGGAGCTGCACCTCCCGGGCAATCCGCTGGTCGCGCGAATGCTACTCGAGGATTTGATTGCGCATGGCGCACGCCAAGCCGATCCCGGCGAGTTCACCGCCCGCGCGTACTTCAATGGCCGAATCGATCTCGCTCAGGCCGAAGGCGTCGCCGCAACCATTGCCGCGCAGAGTGATGCACAGCTTCAGGCTGCCCGACAACTTTTAGGTGGCGAATTGGCAAGACGCCTCCGTCCGGCGATGGATTCGATCGCGGAAACGCTCGCGCTCGTCGAAGTGGGCATCGATTTCTCGGAAGAGGATGTGACGTTCCTTTCAACCGAGCAGATTCATTCACGACTGGACTCCGCCGATCGCGCGCTGGACGACTTGTTGCGCGAGAGCGCGCGATTCGAAGACGTCACACATGAGCCGCAGATCGTCCTTGTCGGCCGGCCGAACGCGGGGAAAAGTACGCTGCTCAATGCGCTCGTCGGCGAGGAGCGCGCGGTTGTTTCGCCTGTTGCGGGAACCACGCGCGATGCGATCTCCGCGCATGTCACGCTTCCGCACGGCGTCGTTCGCATCATCGACGTTGCCGGAATTGAGAAAACCTCCGACCGGCAGCGGCACTTAAGTGCCACTGCCAGCGCGCAGGCGGACATCGATCGTCAGATGCAAGAACGCGCCCAGCAAATGATCCAGAGTGCGGATCGCGTGGTGCTCGCCATCGACCCTGCCGATCCCGATCCACCGCTCGATCTTCCCCGAAAACCCGATCTCATCGTCTACACAAAAGCCGACCTGTCCGCTTCGGCGCCGACCGTCCATAACTCTGTGAGCGTCAGCGCTCTGACCGGCGGGCGCATGACCGAATTATGCCAGCAGCTCGATCGGCTTGCGTTTGAACGTGAGGGCGGGCAGGCGCTGACGCTCAATTCAAGACACCTCCAATGCATCGCCACCGCCCGCGAAGCCATCGCGCGGGCCCGCGAGCTTGCTCAATCCAACGTCGCCCAGGAACTGCTCGCGATGGAGTTGCGCGAAGCGCTCGACGCGGTCGGGCAGATTCTCGGTCAGGTCACGCCAGATGATGTGCTTGGGCGGGTTTTCGCGACGTTCTGCATCGGCAAATGATCGGTCAAGATCCCAGGGGAAAGCGCAAAGACCGCAAAGCTCGCAAAGAGCACAAAGAACGCTGCAGAGCTTTGGCTTTGTGTTTCTTTGTGAGCTTTGCGGTCTTTGCGCTTGAACTCGTTCTGGCTTTTGGCGTCTTGACGGTTCATGCTTGCGGGATCATTGCCGAACCGCGATATTCCATCTTCAAGTCTTCGGGAGGTTTCATGCGTCGCATCCTGATCGCACTCGTCGCGCTGTTCGTCGTCGTGTCGTCCACTCGCGCGCAGTCGCTCGCGAATCATGTTCCGGCCGATGCGATTGTTTACGTCGGTTGGCGTGGTGGAAACAACCTGGGGCCGGGGTATGAGGCGTCGCATCTGAAGGCGATTCTCGACGGCTCGAACATTCCTGAATTCTTCAACGACTTTCTCCCGCGGCTCGTCGCTAAGGTGCAACAGAAGGACATGGCGACCGGCACGAAGCTGCGCGTCGTGATGGATCTCGGTAGTGCGCTGTTCAAGCATCCGTCGGCGTACTTCTTTGATGGGCTCGACATGTCCGGTGGGCAACCCGTGCCGCGCGCGGGGATTATCTGCCAGGCGGATGCCGACGCCGATGCGCTCAAGCAGCAGCTCGATCAGCTCCTCGCGGTCGCGGGACCGACGCCATTTCCGGTGAAGTCGTTCAAGTCCGCGGAGATCGTCGGGCTGCTCGTGGGTTATGCCGATCCCGAGAAGGCGCTGCCGGACGTGACGGCCAAGGCGCTGACTGAATCGGCGGGATTCAAGAAAGCGATGATGAACCTGAACGCGGATCCCGTGATCACCGCGTACGTCGATGGTGAGAAACTTCTCAAGCTGATCGACACGGCCGTCGCGCAGTCGGGCAATCCGCAGGCGGCGCAGGGTTGGCCGAAGGCGAAGGAAGCCGCGGGCCTCGCCGACCTCAAGCACATTGCGTTTACCGCGGGATTTGACGGCAAGGAATGGATGAGCCAGGCGTTCGTCGAAGCGCCCGCCCCGCGGCGCGGCTTGCTCGCGATGTGCGACAGCAAACCGGTGTCGGAGGATCTGCTGAAAGCCATTCCTGACTCCGCCACGTTCGCCGCGATCGGCAGCTTCGATTTCGCGAAGCTCGTCGAACAAGTTCGCACGATCGCCGGAGCGGTCGATCCCGAAGCGCAGCAGAAGATCGACCAGGGCCTCGGCGCATTGTCGATGATGATCGGCAAGAACGTTCAGCGCGATATTCTCGAGCCGCTCGGGGAGCAGTGGGGCATTTACATGTCGCCGACGGTTGGTGGACCGACCGCCACGGGCGTTGTGATCGTCAATCAGCTCGACGACGCCGCGAAGGCGCAGCAGGGGATCAACGCGCTCTGGTTCTTCGCGAACAACATGATCGCCGCGCAGATGAAGGACTCGGAGCTGAAGGTCCAGACGCAGCGAACCAAGATCGGCGACGTGACGGTGAACTACATCGGCACGCCACTCATCGCGCCGGGGTGGACGATCAAGGACGGACGATTGTACATCGCGCTCTTTCCGCAGATCGTTTCAACGGCGGCACACCAGGTCGGCGTAGGCAAGTCGATCGCCGATAATGCGGAGTATCAGAAGCTCCTGCAGCGGTTGAATGTGACGAAACCCAGCGGCGTGTGTTTCCTGAATCTGCCCGCGACCGCGCCGATGGCGTATCAGACGACGCTTGCGATGACACGCCTCGGTCTTGGTTTCGCCGACATGTGGGGCGTGAAAGCCCCGGAGCCGGTGCTTCCGCCGCTCGATGTGCTGCTGCCGCATCTCGCGCCGGCGGGCTCGGCATCGTGGACCGACGACGCGGGCTGGCATTACAAGAGCATCACGCCGTTCCCCGGCGCGACGCTGCTCGCGACGGAACAGAACACAACGGTGGGATCGGCGGCGCTGATGACGAGCGTCATGCTACCGTCACTCAATCGCGCGCGGGAGACCGCCAATCGCATCAAATGCGCGAGCAACATGCGGCAGATCGGGCAAGCAATTCAGCTGTATGCGAATGAGAACCGCGGCAAGTATCCGCCGGACCTCGGCACGCTGGTCGTCACCGAGCCGATCACCGCTGATGCATTCGTCTGCCCCTCCGGAAACATTTCGGTTCCGGGCAACCTCGGTCAGATGAAGCCGGAGGAGATTGCGCAGTGGATCAACGAGCACTCGCCGTATGTTTACGTCGGCAAAGGTTTGAACACGAGCATCCCGGCCGAGCGTATTGTGGTTTACGAGAAGCTCGAAGATCACGACAACGATGGCGGAAATTTTCTCTACGGCGACGGACACGTCGAATTCCTCCCGCGCGCGGCGTACGAGCAAGAGGTGCAGAAGCTGCCAGCGGGAGAGAACAAGCTGCCAGGCAACGGGAAGCTGTGATCACGGATACGTCAAACGCCGCTTCTGAGCGAAGCGAAGGGCGGATCTTTCCGAGGGCGCGCGCAGAGAGATCCGGCCTCTTCGCTTCGCTCAGAGCCGGCGTCTCACAGCCTGATTTGGTTCCTCCCCCCATGCTGAACCTCCATAACGTTTGCGCAGACCTCTATTTGTAACGTGAAAACACACTTGTCTGGCAGTCCCTATAGGGGAAACAGTAGAATCATCGACCCGGCACAAACTTTTGGGGCCGGAAGAAAGACGATATGAGCGCCGAGTTGTGGAAAGAAAAACTGTCCCCGCGGATCTCCGAGCAGTTGGCGAAGGAGATCGACTTCTTTGAAGCGCAGATCGCCCTGCGAAAGGTCGGCAAGATTGACGAAAAAGTCTTTGCCGAGACGCGTCTGCGCCGTGGCTCGTATGGTCAGCGCTACGACAATGGCCATCGGCACGACGGTCTTGCCACACAGGATCTGTCCTACCCAACGAAGCTCGGCGACGCTGCGCTGACCAAAGGTCCGGACACGATGTGGGATGCCCCGGGCATGCAGCGCATCAAGATTCCCTATGGCGCGCTCTCGCCCGAGCAGTTGGAGCTCCTCGCGGATCTTGCGGAAGAATATTCCGACGGCATCTGCCATGTGACCACTCGCCAGGACATTCAACTCCATTTCATTCACATCGAAGACACGCCGACGATTTTCCGTCGTCTCGCGGCCGAAGGGATCACGACGCGCGAAGCCTGCGGCAACTCCGTTCGGAACGTCACTGCGTGCCCGAAGGCCGGCATTTGCAAGGGCGAGGTCTTCGACGTCACTCCGTACGCAAAAGCGGCAGCGTATTACTTGCTCGGTCACCCGGACACGCAGGACTTTGGCCGGAAATTTAAGATCGCGTTCAGCGGATGCGAACACGAAGCCTGCGCGCTCGTCTCGATTCATGATCTGGGCGGAATCGCCGCCACGCGCGTCGTCAACGGCAAGACCCAGCGCGGCTTTAAGCTTTTCGTCGGTGGCGGTCTTGGCGCCGTGCCGCATCAGGCAAAGCTTTTCGAGGAATTCCTGCCGGAAGAAGAATTGCTTCACGTTGCTCGCGCGATGGGGCGCGTTTTTGCCCGGCTCGGCGAGAAGAAGAATCGCAACAAGGCGCGCCTGAAATTCCTCGTGCAGAAGCTGGGCATCGATGAGTTCCGCCGGGTCGTCATGGAAGAACGCTACGCGATGCCGGAAGATCCGAACTGGCGGAAATACTTCGACGAAATCCCCAAGTATGAAGACAAGCCCAGCCAGCAGGTGGTGCAGCTTGGGATCGCGTCCCAGCGCCCCGAAGGCTATGACCTGTGGGCATCGACCAATGTTTATGAGCAACGACAAGCGGGTTACTCACTTGTGACGATTGCCCTTCCGCTGGGCGATGCGACGAGTGAGCAATTCCGCAAGCTTGCCGACATCGTCCGGCGATATGCCGGCGATCACGCTCGCTCGACGGTCGAGCAAAACATCGTCCTCCGCTGGGTGCCGACGGGGAAACTGGTTGACCTATACAACGAGCTCAAACCGATCGGCCTCGCGGAAGCCGTCGCCGGGACGATCGTCGATGTCTCGGCCTGCCCGGGAACCGACACGTGCAAACTGGGCATCGCGTCGTCGCGCGGCTTGGCGGGCGAACTTCGTCAGCGGCTCGCGGCGAAGTCGGCAACGCTCGACGAGGCAGTAAAAAGTCTTCGCATCAAGATCTCCGGCTGCTTCAACTCCTGCGGCCAGCATCACGTGGCGGATCTGGGCTTCTACGGCAACAGCCGAAACATCTCCGGCTACACCGTGCCGCACTTCCAGGTGATGCTCGGCGGGAAGTGGGTGGAAAACGGCGGCTCTTATGCACTGGCGCTGGGCGCAGTGCCGTCGAAGAAGATCCCGGAATTGGTCGATCGCATCACCTCGCGCTACGTCGCCGAGAAAATCAATGGCGAGACCTTTCAAGCGTTCTCCCAGCGCATCGGCAAGAAAGCGCTGAAGGAGATGATCGACGAGTTCACGTTCGTTCCAGCGCATAGCATCGATGCCAGCTTCTACAGCGATTGGGGCGACCCGCGGCAATACACGATTGGTGACATGGGCGCAGGCGAATGTGCCGGCGAAGTTGTTTCGCACACGCAGTTCGGCTTCACGCACGCGGAGACAGAGGCATTCGAAGCGCAGCTGCTTCTCGACGACGGCGACTATCGCGCCGCCGACGATCGCGCTTATCACGCGATGCTCAGGGCGGCAAAGACGCTCGTGCAACTGCAGTGGCCCGACGTGCCGCCCGAGCCCGACATCATCGTCAACGAATTCGCCAGGCGCTTCGTCGAGCCGAAGATTTTCTGGGACACCTATCACGCCGGCCAGTTCGCCAATTACCTGATCAACCGGCACGAAGGACCGGACACGCGCTTCACCAGGGACACGGCTCACAAGCTCGTCGAAGAAGCGAACCTGTTCATCGACGCCGCCTACAAGGCGAGCGCGAAGTATCAGCAGCAACAACAGCAACTGCTCACCGCCGTTGTAATCCCCGCGCCCGCAGGAGCCGCAAAGTAAATGTCCTCGATTTCTCCACTGGATTCATCCAAGCTCGTCATCAAGCTTTACATCGACGACGCCGGCACGCTGGCTCACGATCAGTTCGTGCCGGTGTTTCATTCGTTGATTCAGTCGCACGCGATCCGCGATCATCTGCTGATCGACGTCGCCGACTATTCGCACGTCGCGAATGGCCCTGGCACTCTGCTCGTCGCACATGAAGCGAACTTCTATCTCGACGATGTGGATGCCCGGTGGGGCGTAACCTACTCGCGCAAGACGCCGATCGCCGGCGGCTTCAGCGAGCGCCTTCGCGCGTGCTTCTACACCGCGTATGAGGTCGCCCAACTGCTTGAACAAGACCCCCGACTCGGCGGAATCAAATTCAAGACGGACGAGACCACCTTCAAGATCAACGATCGCCTTTACGCCCCGAACACATCCGAAACCTTCGCCGCGATAAGGCCTGACCTCGAAAAGTTCACCCGCGATCTCTTCGGCCCAAATGTTTCGCTGGAGCACCGGCTCGATCCGAAGCGGCTGTTCGAGGTGGCTATTAAAGCGCCCGCCGCAAACGATCTCGCCACGCTCGCCAGCCGGCTCGGTGAAAAGAAGCCAGTCGCTGTGAACTATTCGTAATTGCGACCTTTGAAAAAGTTCACGGCTGCTGAATGACCGAAGACAATGCCGCCCGGCGCGGAGGAGGTGGGCCGCCGGGGAGGCGCCCAAAAAGGCCGACCAGAGCCACGCGGCGGGGGCCGAGTGACCGCAACAGTTTAGGCACTCCGGCGG
>JAICIO010000030.1 GCA_025924315.1 Phycisphaerae bacterium | reverse complement strand
TTTCTTAACAACGCCATTCGAAAATCATATTCGTTTGATTTTGCTTGAGGTTGATCCTTAGGTTTTGTCAGTGGTCCGTATTTTGCCGGGGGGGTTGCCCGGCGCTAGACGTCTTTCGCCGGGGCGGTATTCGCGCGGGGCAAGCCCCGCGGCTAAATACGGACCACTGACAACACGTAAGGAGCATCGTCATGCAAGTTCAACCGTATCTGATGTTCGAAGGGCGTTGTGAAGAAGCGATCGAGTTTTACAAGAAGGCCGTCGGCGCGCAGGTGCAGATGCTGATGCGTTACAAGGACGCGCCGCAGCCGCCGCCGCCGGGATCGATGCCGGCGGGATCGGAAAACAAGGTGATGCACTCGAGCATCAAGATTGGCGATTCGGTGGTGAACCTTTCCGATGGACACTGCGGCGGAAAGGCGACCTTCGGTGGTTTTTCGCTCACGCTGCAGTGCAAGGACGAGGCGGAAGCGGACAAGCGGTTCAACGCGCTCGCAGAGGGCGGACAGGTGCGCATGCCGCTGGGGAAGACGTTCTTTTCGCCGAAGTTCGGAATGCTGGCGGACAAGTTCGGACTGGGATGGATGGTGCTCGTTCAGCAGTAAGCCATCGTCACGGCATTGCCAGAGAATCGTTCGCTATGAAGTACCTTTGCCTCCGCTATCGCGATGAACGAGCCTGGAGCGAGCTGCCGATCGGCCAGCGGCAGGCGCTGCGGCGGGAAATGATCGACTACCATGAGCTTCTTCGTCACAATGGTTCGTGCGTCGAAGTAAAGGCGCTGCCCAGCTTTCAAACCGCCACGACGTTGCGATTTGAAAAGGGCAGTGTGTCGATCAGCGAGGGTCCGGTCGCGGTCGGGCGAGAACAGCTCGGCGCAATCCTCGTGATCGAGGCGATGGATTTGAACCGCGCGATTCAATTGCTGTCTCAATCGCCGTGCATGCGCGTCGGCGGAAGCATTGAGATTCGGCCGATGAGCGGTGAACCAATTACGACGGAGTGAACATGAAATATCTGCTTTTGATCTACATGACCGAAAACGCGATGAACCAGAGCGAGCGCGAGCAGTGCTACAAGGACTCGACACAACTGTGTCACGATCTGGCGACGGCCGGCCAGTTCATCACCGCCAGCCCGTTGCAATCCGTGACGACGGCGACGAGTGTGCGCGTCCGCGAAAACCGCCGCATGGTGACGGACGGCCCGTTCGCCGAAACGCGCGAACAGCTCGGCGGATTCTTCATGATCGACGCGCCGGATCTCGATGCCGCTATTAACATCGCGTCGCGCATTCCGGCGGCGAAGAAGGGAACAGTGGAAATCCGCCCGGTCGTTGAGATTCCGAATCTGCCGAATCCGTCTGATGCGCAGCTGACCGGAGCGCAGCGATGAAGTTCATGCTGTTGTGCTATGACGACGAGCAGAAATGGGAGCGCGCGGGGAACGCGGCGATGGAAAGCGCGATGCGCGAAGCCATTGCGCTGACGCACGAACTCGCGGCGAAGGGACAATACGTGCTCGCCTCGCCGCTTCATTCGCCAAAGAGTGCATCAAACGTTCGCGTGCGGGAAGGCAAACGACTGGTGACGGACGGGCCGTACGCGGAGACGCGCGAAGTCCTCGGCGGTTTTTACATTATCGATGTGAAAGATCGCGATGAAGCGCTCGCGATCGCGGCGCGGCATCCGGGGGCGAAGTTCGGCGGCGTGGAAGTTCGTCCGATTCTTGAAATCGAAGGATTGCCAGATAGGTAGACTGGGAGCGCAAGGCGATCGGTGGCACCGACATTCCTGTCGGTGATCGGACGCCCTAATGGGCGGTCGATGTGCGTCGAAGAGTACCTCGCCGCACCACAGACAAGAATGTCTGTGCCACCAATGACGATCCTCGCCCTCCAACAACCGACCAACAAGGAGCAAACAATGGCTGGAGTACGAGTTCTCATCGGCACGCGGAAAGGGGCCTTCGTCGCGACGGCGGATGGCACGCGCAAGAAGTGGGACATCACCGGGCCGTTCTTCGGCGGGTGGGAGATCTACCACATGAAGGGCTCGCCGGTCGATCCGAACCGAATCTACGTTTCGCAATCGAGCGGATGGTTCGGCCAGATCATTCAGCGGTCCGACGACGGCGGAAAAACCTGGCAGCAGCCAGGCACTCCCGCGGGCGAAGCGAAGACCACGCCCGAAGGGATGCCGAAAGTCGACAGCAACAAGTTCGTCTACGACACGCAGCACACGCCGCTCACGACGCACCAGTGGTACGACGGCACGCAGCACCCGTGGGAGTTCAAGCGCGTATGGCACGTCGAGCCTTCCCTGACCGATGCGGAGACGGTGTACGCAGGGGTCGAAGATGCGGCGTTTTTCAAATCAACCGACGGTGGGAAAAACTGGCATGAGATGTCTGGCCTGAGACTCGCGCAGGGCGAGAAATGGGCGCCGGGCGCCGGTGGGATGGGATTGCACACGATCCTCATCGACCCGACGAATCCGGATCGCATTTACATCGCGATTTCATCGGCGGGTTGCTTTCGGACCGACGATGGCGGAAAGACGTGGAAGACGATCACGAAGGGTTTGCACTCGCTGTACATTCCCAATCCGACGGCGGAGATCGGTCACTGCGTGCACCGCATCGCGATGCATCCTGCGCGGCCGAACACCGTTTACATGCAGAAACACTGGGACGTGATGCGCACCGATGACGCCGGCGAAAATTGGCGCGAGGTCAGTGGAAATCTGCCGACGGATTTTGGTTTTCCGATCGATGTGCACGCGCACGAGCCCGAGACGATTTACGTTGTGCCAATCAAGAGCGACAGCGAGCACTATCCGCCGGAAGGAAAGCTGCGCGTTTACCGCAGCAAGACCGGCGGCAACGAGTGGGAACCGTTGACCAACGGCCTTCCGCAGAAGGATTGCTACGTGAACGTGCTGCGCGACGCGATGGCGGTCGATAAGCTCGATTCGTGCGGCATCTACTTCGGCACGACCGGCGGACAGGTGTATTGCTCGCCCGATGGCGGCGACAACTGGACCACGATCGCACACGATCTACCGGCGGTCTGCTCGGTGGAGGTGCAAACACTGCCATGATCCGAGTGGTGCTTCCCCAACATCTGCGCGTGCTCGCGAACATCGATCGCGAGGTTCAGATCGATGTCGCGTCGCCCGTCACGCAGCGGACGATTATCGATGCGATCGAAGCACGGTATCCTGTGCTCAAAGGAACCATTCGCGACCATCACACGAAGCAGCGCCGGCCGCTCGTTCGTTTCTTCGCGTGCGAAGAAGACCTCTCGCACGAATCGCCGGATGCGCCTGTGCCGGAGAAAGTGACCATCGGCGCTGAGCCGTTTATCATTCTCGGCGCAATCGCGGGAGGATGATTCTCATCCACGCACTTGTGGTTTCGCAGATCTGAGGCGTCTTGATCTGCGAAACCGCAATCGGTTGCTCATCGTTTTCTGACTCTGGCACGTCGCGCATTATCGGACGCAGCTGAACCCAGCCACCCCAACTAATGGTGCGACAGCTTCCGCACCGATCCTACGGGTAGGTGTTGCGGAGATAATTTAGGTTTTTGTTCGGTAACGCCGATAAGCAAGTTCACGGCCGACGTTCGGACGCGAATCTGTGATCGAAAGGATCAAAACCATGAGCACGCTTTCCCTCCTTGCGACGCCAGAACTATTCCTGCCGCCGGTGACGCGCACGATCTCCGAGCGATGCGGGCTGCCGCGCGCGGCGACCGAACTCCCAATCCACATCGAGCGACGCGACGAGAACGATTCGCCGTGCGCGGCGCTCGTGCTTGTGGAAGAGGACCTCGAGCGATGGGATGGCCTGTCGTAGAGCGATTGGAGACTCTCGAGATCATTGAGATGCGGTCATGCTCGCCAGCGCATTCTCGATGATCACTTGAGGATAGCCCAGATACTTCAGGACTTTGATTGCATTGCCGTGATAGTCGAGCCCGGGGCGAAGCTTGTAATCGAACCGAATGCCCTGTTCGTCCGCCTGATCAGAAAAGTGATACGCCTCGTACTGCTCATTCGCCTGCAGTTGCGACACCAGCTCAACATCGTGCGTCGACGCGATGACCAATCCATTATGGCTGGCGAGATAGCGAAGAATCTCTCGTGATGCCGCGAGCCGCTCCGGCGAATTCGTACCGGCCAGCGGCTCATCGATCAGGGCGAGCAGCACCCCTTCGTGTTCCGAAGCGCGCACCATTGCCAGCAGTCGTTCTGCCTCAGCGAGATAATAACTCTTCCCCTCGATCAGATCGTCTGATTCGTTCATTGAAGCGATGATCCGCATCGGCCGAGCGCGGTACTCGGCGGCCGTGCACGTGACGATCGTCTGGGCCAGCAGAACATTCACGCCGATCGTCCGCAGGAACGTTGTCTTGCCGGACATGTTCGAACCGGTAACCGCAATTCCATTGTCGCGAATCTCGATCGAGTTCGGCACGGCGTCGTCCAGCAACGGATGCAACGCGTCGCGCACCATCAGTCGCGGGCCGTCTTCGATAAAGTTGGGCTCCGAATAAGCCGTTGCGCCTGCGCGAAAGGAGGCGACGGACTGCCATGCATCCAACTCTCCAATCACGCTGAAGAGACTCTGCAATTCGCTTCGATGCGCGGCGATGTCGCTCATCGTCGCGTGAAACGTGCGCACCTCGTGCAGGAAGTAGATCGAGATATATTCGATCAGCGTCGCGACCAGGTCGCCGGTCGAGGATCCCTCGGGCGTCAGCAGTGCAACTTTTCTCGCGATGCGTCGCGTCGCACGCGCGGTGCGGCTCAACGTTTCGGTGTGATTTGCGAGCTCAGGAGAATCGATATGTGCGATGCGAGCGGCGGCGTCGATCATTCCGCCGAGCTGCCTCAGCGCGGCGAGCCTTCCCATCAACCGCGCCTTGGTGCGGTAATGCACGGACATGTTCACGAAGAACAGCACGAGCGCGCCCAGCGCCGCGAGCGGGCCGCTGATTGTCACAAGGCCCGCGAGCGCCGCGATCGCGAGCGTGGTGAGAAGGTAATAAACCCAGCGATTCTCATCTGGCGCCGGCACATCACCCCAGACGAGCGAAATGAGTCCGCGCGCGTTAGATCGGCCGACCGAAGTCAGCTCCACCTGCACGGTCTGGCGGGTCGTCACGTCGCGCTCGAAAAGGCCGATGGTGCTCCGGCGGTGGTCCAATTCTTCGCCGCGGATCACCGGCGTTCGAAGGACGCGATACAGCATGCATTCGCCGGCGGTGGTGATGGTGCGATCGACGCGGGCGAAGATCGCATTCATGTTCAGGTCGTTCCAGGTCTGATCGTCAACGACATTCGCCGCGTCCGCCTGGGGGCCAACCTGAAGAAATTCGGATAGCGTCGCGACCTCGCGCGAGCGGGGAGATTCTTTTCCCCATTCGGACCTCAGTTGTTCGATGCGACGGCTCCGTCGATGCTTGCGATGAATCGAAAAGGCCAGAACCGCCAGCGGGACAGCAAGCAGCGCCACGGCGCCGAGTGTGGTCGAGCCGATCACGGCAAACAGCGGAGAAACAACCAGCGTTGCAGACATGGAAATCCTTGAGAGCAGTGTTTGTGACGTCGCGCGGAAGTGATGGTGGGTCAAACCATCCCTCGCGGCAAGCGAGATGGGATTACAAAGAACGTGAATTGTTGGATGCGGCGGGGCTGAGGGGTTGTCCGTGACCAGGCAGAAGTAGAGCGTTCGCGAAACTATGCGGCGAGCTTCGCGCGCCAGATCGTCAGCTCGGTCGCTTCGGTCGCCAAGGTGATCGGACCGGAGAGGCTGGTGTTGTTGGTCCAGCTCGCCGCGGTCGGTGTCCACCAATCATTTCTGCCTGTGCCGTTGTTCCAGCCGACGACGTTGTCGTGGCCGACGTTGTTGAAGAAGGTCGCGGCGCCGTCGCCGTTGGAATCCCAAATCGCGATTCCTACGTTTTGCTGCGTATCAACGCGACCATCCGGCAACAGTCCGCTCGATATCACGCGGTTGTTGTAGATCTCCATGTCGTGGCCGGCGGTGACCGCGATGCCGTAGTTTGTCGTGCCGACGACCTGGTTGTTGTAGGCCTTCACATATCCGCACGCGGTCGCGAGCGACTTCGAACCACCGTCGCCGAGCATGATCCCGCCGCCGGAATAGCTCCAGTCGTAGGAATACGTGCTGTCGCTCGAATCCGTCTGCCACGGCGCGACGTTGTAGGCGCCTTGGATGTAGTTGTCGTGAATGAGGATTGGGCTCGCAGCGGTGCCGTTGGTGCGATAGATGCTGATGTTGTCTTCGACGCGGCTGTTGCCGGGCTGATTGATCACCTCGTTCCAGGCGATCTCGACGCCCGCGAGGCCATACGCCTTCGCCACCTGCACGAACTGCGTGTCGTCGTAACCTTGCTCGGTGAGGCCGGTGCTGAGGTTCGTCCGCAGGTTGTAGTTGAGAAATCCTTCGTGACCGTCGGAGTAGCGACCGTCAATATTCATCGCGCTGTTGTGAAGGATCTTCACCGTATCGTGCGCGCTGTGATCGCCAGCGTAGGTGTCGAGTTCAATGCCGCTGGTGCCTTCCATGTAGCAGTTCTGCACCGTGACACTGTCATAGTTTTCCGCGTCGAGAAACCGGCCGGGCGTTTTGCCGGCGACATCGGGATTGAGCGCGTATCCGTTCGTGTTCTCGATCGTTACGTTCGCGTGATCGACATACGTCGCGATGAGCGTTCCCCGCGAGCGGATGCTCGAGTTCACGATCGTCACCGGCTGTGTCGTGTTGATGATGACCGCCGGTTGGTTGTTGTTATCGCTTTCCCAATTGCCGGTGTACGTGCCGCCAGCGTTGATCGTGATCGGCGCGCTGTAGGCAACGTCGCCCGTCACGGGCACGGGCTGCGGCCCCGGCGTGGGAATCGACGGCGTATCGCCGGTTGATGTTGGCGTCGAAGCGGCACCAGTGGTAACGAACTTACTCGGCGGAATGATCTGCAGCGGAGTCGTCGGGCTGCTCCACTTCAATTTGCAAGACGAGTAGCCGAGGTTCTCGAAATACTCGAGCTTGATCGCGTAGTACTTGCCCGCCTCCAGCGCAATCGAGCCGCTTGAAGTCTTAGCCGACTGCACGCGCCATTTATTGATGATGAGTTGGCCGTTCACCCACAGCCGCACGCCGTCGTCGCTCACGGCGCTGAACGTGAACGTTTCGCTCTTGGGCGCCTGAACGTAGCCGTTCCAGCGCACGGTGAATCCGTCCTTGGGCATCCCGGCCATTGGCGCGTTCTTTCCCCAATCGAAACTCACGTGCGAATCGGTGCGCGTGACCGCCACGTTCTGCAGCGACGGATCGCTGAAATACTGCCCTGTGAGGCCCGCGGCCGTGAGCATTTGCCGAACTTCCAAACGCTCCAAGAGGTTGGATGGCTGGCTTTGCATGTTCATTAACTCGGAACACGCAGGCCCCCCTTAGAGGCAACCTTGCGGCAATGAAGGTTCGATAACGTGTGTGCACGTGGGATCGTGCGGGTCATGACGATGCGATGATTTCGGCAATCTCCCCTAAGGGCTTCACCGAAGCGGCGTGCAATCTTTGCATCGGTTTTACCGAGCGATCTAGACTGATCTCAGGTTGTTCTTCGTGGGTTTTTCTGCGGACAGAATGCACATCGCTCGGTGCGGAGCGCGCGATCGCTTCTGCTCGTTGCCACATCTGCAGTCGCAGTCTCATCACTGCTCCGCGGAAGGATTTTCCTATGTGGCGCAATCTCTCTGGCGGCTTGATGGATGAACTTGAACCGCGGCGGTTGTTCTCGGCCGGTTACGTGGTGACGAATCTTGTGTCCGACGGCGCCGTGAAAGCGAACTTCACGGACAAGAACCTCGTGAACCCATGGGGCATCGTTTTCACGGACTTCGGCATGCGCGTCGCGGACAACGGCATGGGCGTGTCGACGGCCTACAACGGCAGCGGCAAAGCGAACGGCTCGGTCGTCACGATCCCGCACAGCGCGACCGGCGACAGCCCGTCGAATCCGGACGGCGTCGTGCGCAATACGACGAGTTCATTCGTCTATCACAACGGCGCCAATTCCGGCCCGGCGTCGTACATCTTCGTGAACGAAGACGGCGACATCAGCGCGTGGAACAAAAGTGTTTCGACGAATGCCAAGACGGTCGAAGACAGTTCCGATGAAGGTGCGCTGTACAAGGGCGTGACGATCGCGCGCACCGGCGGACACAACTACCTCTACGCCGCCGACTTCGGCAATCGCCGTATCAACGTCTACAACAGCAGCTTCGCAGACGCGGATTTGCCCGGCGGATTTCACGATCCGCATCTGCCCAGCGGTTATTCGCCGTTCAACATTTCCGAAATCAATGGCCAGCTCCTCGTCACGTACGCGAAGAAGGAAGCCGGTGCAGACGACGAAACCGACGGCCCGGGCCTGGGCGTCGTCGATGTCTTCAACAACGACGGCGAGTTCGTGCGGCGGCTCGCGAGCGGTGGGACGCTCAATGCGCCGTGGGGAATGACCATCGCGCCCGACAGCTTCGGCACCTTCGGCGGAGATTTGCTCGTCGGAAACTTCGGCGACGGCGCGATCAACGCGTTCAATTACGCGACGGGCAAATTCCTCGGCCAACTGAAAGGCACCAACGGCCACACGATTCACGTCAACGGCCTGTGGGGCATCGGCTTCGGCACAGGAGCAGGCGGCGTGAGAACCGATCGCTTGTACGTCGCCGCCGGCACAAACGATGAAGCCGATGGCCTCATCGCGGAGGTGAAGTTCTCGCCGTCGACAACGTCGTCTCTCGCGTCGAGCAGCACGGCGTCGGTGTTCTCGAGCGGTGCGACGATCGGTAATGACTTGAAGTCAGTTCTCGAATAAGACGTGTGAGTGGATGTGTAGGGTGCGCGTAAGCGCCCCCGGTAATACGTGTGTGAAAAGAGAAATAACCGGTGCGCTGAAGCGCACCCTACACGTCGCTCATTTTCCTGGCACGAGCTGATAAAACCCACCCCCGTCGTTTTTCAGATACCCCTTCTCCGCCAGCTCTTCCCAGATCGCGCGCGTGAATCCGGCGGGTGGTTGAATTGCCAGCACAGTCGATTTCGATCCGGTCAGCGGGCTGTGCCCCAGCTTCGAATCGTCCTCCAGTTGCGTCAGTTTCAACCGCTTCTTAAACGCCTTCAGCGCCTTCTTCAATTCTTCTTCACTCGCGGGCATGGGCTTCTCCTCTCGCTAAAAAAACGCCTCCGGCAGCGTTGGGATATAAAAACATAACGACTAGAGAACAATGGGGGGCCCTAGATTTCAATCACCCGGCCCGAATTTCGCGTTGCGGAGGGCAAAATAGATCGCGAAGGATAAAGCAATCCACAGCACGGAAAGTGCAAGCGCGTAGTATGCGAGATCGGATCCGCGCAGCTGCCCATGTGATGTGCGAATTCGAATCAACGCGAAAACGGCGAGAATGAGTGAGAGCATCAGCAGAGCCAGAACAGCCGGACGGGCAACTCCGAATCCGACGAAATTTATCTCTTCCAGCTTGTGTCCGATGAATCCTGTGAGGAACGGGCAAGCTAGAAGAGAGACCAATAGAGTCATCACGGCGAGTTTGCTGAGACGCGGAGATGGCGACGTGGTCTGCGATGCATATTCAATCGAATCTGACATCGATGACTGGCTCCGCGTGCCACTGAAGTGGCGCAAGCCCGTGGAAGGAGTTTGCTTCAGGTGTTAATTCCCAGTGCCTTCGCCATCGCTTCCCCCATCGTCGCGGGGCTTTCGCTGACGTGGATGCCGCATTCTTTGAAGGTTTTGAGTTTCGCATCGGCCGTGTCGTCGCCGCCCGAGATGATCGCGCCGGCGTGGCCCATGCGTTTGCCCGGCGGGGCGGTGCGACCGGCGATGAAGCCGACCACCGGTTTCTTTACGTTTGCTTTGACGTAACGCGCGGCGTCGGCTTCGTCCGATCCGCCGATCTCACCGATCATCACGATGCCCGCGGTTTCGGGGTCTTTGTTGAAGAGATCGAGGCACTCGATGAAGTTGATGCCCTTCACCGGATCGCCGCCGATGCCGACCGCGGTCGTTTGTCCGATCCCACGCGATGCACATTGCCATACCGCTTCGTATGTGAGCGTGCCCGAGCGCGAAATGATGCCGACTGATTTCCCGCTCTTCGCCTTCGCCGGCGGAAGGTGAATGTAGCCCGGCATGATGCCGATCTTGCATTCGCCCGGCGTGATGATGCCGGGGCAGTTCGGGCCGATGAGCGTCGTCTGCGGAAATCCTTTCAAGAACGCTTTCACCTTCACCATGTCGAGCACAGGAATGCCTTCGGTGATGGCGACGATCACTTTGATGCCCGCGTCGGCGGCTTCCATGATCGCATCCGCGGCGAAAGGCGGTGGCACGAAAATCATCGTCGCGTCCGCGCCGGTCGCATCGACCGCTTGCTGCACGGTATTAAAAATCGGCAAGCCGTTCGGATCCTTCAGCCCGCCCTTGCCCGGCGTCACTCCGCCGACCATTTTCGTTCCGTACTCGAGGCACTGCCTGGTGTGGAACGCCCCCGCCGAGCCGGTGATACCCTGGCAGATGACTTTCGTGTTCTTGTTGACGAGAATGCTCATAGGACGGGACAGAGTAGGGCAAAGCGCCGATTTTGAAAAGCAGCGATCCCAGTCGCTTGGCGGTTTCGCAGATCAACACGCGTTTGTCCTGCGAAACGGCAAGCGAGGATTACGTTGGGTCCCAAAAGCGGTGTACCTTCGGGGAACGGATGCGTGCATTAATCATCGTCATTGTCGTCGTGGGTATGATGATGGCTGGCTCGGCTCATGGGCAACCGACGACTTCGCGCTCATGGAAAAATCCCATCGTCAAAAAAGGATATCTGCATTCACCGGTCTGCGAAGCTTCGCCCTTCGTCTTCAACGACAAGCTCTATCGCCTCGAAACGTGGCAAGCGTATTGGGATCTGCCCGCCCCGGCGCCCGAAGGAAAGAATTACCAGAATGACACCGTGCGCATCATCGATGTTGAGACAAACCAGATCGTCGGCGTCGCGTTCAAACAGCACGCTTTCGCGACGGCGTTTGTGTGGGACGGCCGCGTGTATGTGTTCGCATCGAAGTGGGTCGACGGGCCACTGCCACGATCTGCGTATTCGATCGACATGACGAGCTCATCGGATCTGGTCCACTGGACGGAACCGGTCACGATCATCAAAACCGAAAAGCCCGAGCGCACTTTCAACGCCGCCGTGTGCCGCGCCGGCGATCACTTTGTGATGCTCTACGAATCGGACGATCCAAAGTACGTGCCGTTCACGTTTAAGTATTACAGGTCAACCGATCTGACACACTGGACGCCCGTGCCGAATGGTCTCTACGGCCAGAACAAATACGTCGGCGGGCCGGCGCTCTACTACTTCGGCGACACGTTCTACACGCTCTACCTCGAGGACCTCGGCGGAAAGTGGGAGACGCACATTACGCGATCGAAGGACCTGGTGCATTGGCAGGACGCGCCGAAGGATCGGCCGTTCATCAGGTTCGACCCGACCCACGATCATCTTCCATTCCAACCGCCGCAGGTGAAAGAATGCAACGCCTCCGACGTCGAACTTTGCGAATGGAAGGGCAAGACGTTCATCTACTTCACCGGCGGAATCCAACAATACGCCGCAGATCTTCAGTGGGCGGAATACGACGGCCCACCGCAACAGCTGCTCGAACATTTCTTCGAAGGCGTCAACTGGTAATTCGTGAGGTGCACGAGTTTGCTTGCATTCGGAAAAATATGTGATAATTTTATCACATGTCGGCAAGCGGCGATGCGAAAGTCTGGCGGGCACTGTCGAATGCCGCTCGACGTCGAATGCTTGATCTGCTGCGGGATGACGCACTCACGACGGGTGCGCTCGTTGAGCGGTTTCCCTCGCTCAGCCGCTTCGCCGTGATGCAACATCTTCGTGTGCTGGAAAAGGCGAAGCTCGTCATCGTGCGCCGAGAAGGTCGCGAGCGGTTTAATCAGCTGAACGTCGCTCCGATCCAGATGATTTACGATCGCTGGGTGAGCCGCTACGCCCGCCCGGCCGCCAGCGCCGCGACCGCGCTCAAAAACTTCATCGAACAAAAAGGAGACCGACCATGTCCGCCGGCTCAAACCCAACCAAACCGTTCGGCGCCGCCCAAAACGAAATCGAAATCGCGATCGCCGCGCCAATAGACCGAGTCTGGCGCGCGCTCACACAGGAACTGAGCAGCTGGTGGCCGAAGAGCTTCTGCCTCGATCCGGAGCGCGCCCGCGGATTTCATATGGAATTCAAGCTCAGCGGCCGCATGTACGAAGACTGGGGCGATGGCGACGGCTGGCTCTGGTGGACGATCTATAAAATCGACTCCGTCAACCACACCTTCAGCGGCGGCGGTTATGAAAGCCCGCTCGCGATTCACACGTGGGAGTTTTCACTCAAATCCGAAGGCGAAACGACCACGCTTCACATCCGCGATGGTCATTGGGGCGGCATCGATGTCGAACGAACGGTGAAAGCGCACGAGGGTGGCTGGAACGAGTTGTTCGTCGGCGCGTTCAAACCGTACGTCGAGCGAACTGCGCCTGGGTAGGGTGCGCTTCAGCGGACCGGTTATTTGTCCGCGTGAAAAGCCAATAACCGGTGCGCTGAAGCGCACCCTACCAATCTCGCGGCTCTTGCGGCGCGATGAGCTTGAACACTTCAACCGGCCACCGATCCAACCGCGTAAATCCCTTCGGCAGGTCCTGCTGAAACTGCACATACGCCTTCACCTCGCCGCTCGTCGTGAATGCGATGTCCTTCACCGTTTCCTTCTGCACCATCACGCCGAAAACTTTGTACCCCATCAGCGTGCAATCCTTCAAATCGATGCTCAATCCCTTTCCTTCCTCAACGCTCTGAATGATTCCATCCGTCGGCGTGCCGCGCGGCTGGGAGAAATTCAGCGTGATCAGCTTCGAATTGCTGATCGCAATGTGCGTTCGAGAATGAAATCCGAAATTGCTCGTCTTAATCGAGCACTGCGGGCCGACGAGCACGCAGTCATTGATCACGACGTCAGGCTTCTCGGGCATCGTCTTATTCTCGACCCGCACATAAGCCGCCGACGTGTCGCCCCAGAAGTCGAGCGCGTAGAAATGACATCGCCGAAAGGTGATCGGCTCATCCGCGCGCGAAAGACAATTCGCCACGCCTCCGCCGAACGCCCGGCCGATGCCGACGCAGTCTTCGACGATCACCGTGAACGGCTCGAGCTTATCCACCAGATCGAAGAACAATCCCGCGTCGCTTCCCGTCGCGTATAGGTGTGAAAACTTCCAACGATCAAATCCGTTCGCCGAGTATGTCTCGCTCGTGTGCTCCTTCGACCAGCCGTGCGAATATGCTCGAATGGTCGAATGCCAGTCGTAGCTCTTGAATCCTTTTCCCGTCTCGCCGGAATCGATCACGACCCAGCCTTTCGCGCCGGAGCCAAGTTTGCCATCGAAATCGCCGACGAGCTCGTTGTACGCGTCCTTCGCGCCTTTGTGCTTCGTGAACAGGTTTGCTTCGGCGTAGGTGTCGGGGCGGACGACGATGCGGTGACTCCCTCGATCATCCGGAATCGCATCGAGCGCCGATTGGATCGTACAAAACGCCTTCACCCATGTGGACCCATCCGAATTATCGCCGAGCTTTGAGACGTACAACGTACGCGCCTCTGCACGAATGATCGCAAATAATACAAACAGTATTATGGCGTATCGCATCATAGACCTCGTACGGTGCGCTTCGGCGGACCGGTTATTTCTTCCGTCCGGAAAAGCGAATAACCGGTCCGCTGAAGCGGACCCTACGAAGACGTCTTCGCCTTCTCCGCAGCCCACGTGTCCAGCGACTTGGACTCCGCGACATTCGAAATGCCAAACTCGCGGCATGTCTTCACGAAATCCGCCAGCTCTTTTGCATCGCCGGGGTGCTTCTCGATCTTCGTGTAACGCAGCCACAATCGCGCCTTCCGCAGCGCCTTCATCGCCGCGGAATGGCTCGCGGCGAGTTTCTCGGCCTCGTTAAAATATTGGTCGCCTTTGGTCAGCACATCGTCCGTCAGATAAAACGCGATGCCTTCATAGACATGCAGATGATGCGACGGGTCGCTCGCCTTCTCATGCAGGAGATCGAACCACTGCCGCATCGGCTTCCATCCCGCGCCGTACACGCCCTGCATCCACTCGGTCACCAGCGCGTCTGAGTCAACGCGGTCATTCCACAGACACTTCGCCATCACATACGAGCGCAGCTCCGCGTCCGATCCGCCGCCCAGACCCGCATAGTCGCCTTCGAGAAACACGCCTCGCACCTTGTGCTGTTTGTACAGTCGAATGCTATCCGGAAACTGCTTGAAGTCCGCGAAGGGCATCAAATAGTGCTGGAAGTTCGTGCAGTAATGCCACACGTAGAGCGTGTCGGTGATCGTGCTCCAGTCATCGAGCGCCTTGAGAAACTTTTTCGTACCCGGGTCGCTGTCGTGTTCGTACGGATGCGCCTCGCACGCGTAGATCGGGCAGATTCGCACGCGCACATTCTTCCGCGGGGCGATGTTCTTCGGCGCGGGCTCGGTGTCCTGATACGCGAACGTGTCGATCAATTTATCGGGATGATCCTTTTCAACCGCCGCCGCGACCTGATTCACGAACCAGAGGTTGTAGCCTGAGATCCCGCCATACTTGTCCTGGATCGCCTTGCACTTATCGCACTCGCACCAGTTGCCGGTGTCGTTCTGCGTGACTGAGTAAATCGACGCCTCCGGATGCTCCTTCATCCATTTCTCAACGGTCTCAATCGACAACTTCAGCACATCCGGATTCGTCAAGCACCGCTGCACATATCCGCTGGTGCGCTTGCCTTTGATCAGTGGAAAATACTCGGGATGCGTTTTGAACAGATCCTGCGGAACCAGCATGTCGAACGTGTGGCAGAATGGATAATACGAAAACTTCCCGCCGACCGACGCGTCGAGATGCGGCGAAGATCCATTGACGCGATTGTGCGCCGCCCAGTCCTTGTCCCATGCCTCGACGAAATAGGGCTCGCGATATTCGAACGACGGAATCTGCGTCTCATCGAGCGGCGGAATCTCAATGGTCTTCATTTTGGGCACACGCGTGACCGACGCGGTAAACCAGCGCACGCCGAGCTTTTCGAGCAGTTCATCCGCCCCGTACATCGTCCCACGCACCTCGCTGCCGGCGATGATGAGATTGTCGCCATCGGTTTTTATTTTGAATCCCTCATTCCCAAGCCCATCCTCCTTTTGACCGAGAATGATCGCGTGGTTCGAAGTGGCATTCATCACGATCGGAAGCTTCGCACCAGACATCTGCTCGATGTAACTCTGCAGCTCGTTCGCTGCCCTCTGTTGTGACAGTGAAGCCTTCGCGGGCAGAACGAGCACATAATCGCTTCTCCCATCGCGAACGAGTGTGAGCGCATAGGTTGTCGCGCAGAAGGCACCGAGAAAGAAACATGTGAAGAGCGATCTGAGCATAGTCATTTTCCCCGTGACACGGACTTTTAGTCCGTGCCGTGCCGCTCACACGGCCTGAAAGGCCGTGCCACGGGTCATTTCTTCCGCTTCGAATTGATCCACGTATCGGTGTCCCATCCTTCGGTCAGCATCGTCACGCCAAACGACTTGCAATCTTTCGCGAACTGATCGAGCGTCGCGTTGTCCGCGCCTTTCTGAGCGATCTCAACATAACGCAAACACAACCGCGCCTTTTGAATTTCATGCAGCGCCGAAGCATCCGTCGCCGCCAGCTTCTCCGCCTGATCAAAGAGCTGATCGCCCTTTGTCGTCGTATCGCCGCTCAGGTAATAAACCCCCGGCCCATCGTAAATAAAGAAATGCTTATTCGGATCGCGGACCTTTTGATGCAGCAGATCGAACCATTGACGCATCGGCTTCCATCCCGGCCCGTAGACGCCCTGCATCCATTCCGTCACGAGCTTGTCCGCATCTTCCTTCTCATTCCACAGGCACTTCGCCATCACGTACGAGCGCAACTCTGAATCCGATGAGCCGAACGTGTTGTACGCCCCTTCGAAGAAGACGCCCTTCACGCCGCTCTTTTTGTACAACTTCAGGTCCGCGGGAAACTCATTGAAGTCTGGAAACGGCATCAAATAGTTCGCGAAATCCGTGTTGTAATGCCAGATGTACAGCGTGTTGGTGATCGCGCCCCAGTTGCTCAGCGCCTTCATGAAGTTCTTCGTGTTCGGATGCATGCACTCGGCATACGGATGTGCTTCGCACACGCTGATTGGGCACAAGCGCACGCGCACATTCTTCCTCGGGGCGATGTTCTTCGGGGCGGCCTCGGTGAACTGATACGCGAGCGTGTCGATCAGCTTGTCGGGATGGTCCTTCTCAATCGCCGCCGCGACCTGGTTCACGAACCAGATGTACTCGCCGCTGATCGAGCCGTACTTCTTGATCAGCGCCTGACATTTGTCGCATTGGCACCAGTCGCCGCAGTCATTCTGCGAGACGGAATAGATCATCGCTTCAGGATGTTCTTTGATCCATTCTTCCACCTTCGCAATCGCCAGCTTCAGCACATCCGGATTGCTCAAGCAGCGCTGGACGTAGCCGTCCTTGCGCTTGCCGTTCACCAGCGGAAAGTATTCCGGATGTGTCTTGTACAGATCGCGCGGAATCAGCTGCTCAAAACTATGCACGAACGGAAAGTACGTGATCTTTCCACCGACGGACGCATCGAGATCGCAACCCGCGCCGTTCACGCGATTGCGCGCCGCCCAATTGCGCTCCATCGCCTCTTTGAAGTTCATCTCGCGGTATTCGAACGCGGGGATTTGCGTCTCATCGAGCGACGGCAGCTCGATCGTTGCCATCTTTGGCACCCGCGAAATCGTCGACGTAAACCACCGCACGCCGAGCCGATCGAGCAACCCATAAACTCCGTACATCGTCCCGCGAACTTTGCTGCCGGCGATGATGAGGTTGTCGCCATCGGTTTTGAGTTTGAAGCCTTCGTCGCCGAGTCCATCCGCATTCTGCCCGAGAATGATCGCGCGACCCGAAGCCGCGCTCGCAATCGGCAGTTTTGCGCCGGACATCTGCTCGATGAACTTCTGCAACTCTTCGGCGGCATGTTTTTGCGAGGGCGACGCCTCCACGGGCAGAACGATCGTGTAATCGCTCCTTCCGTCGCGAACGATTGTGAGTGCGGACGCAAAAGTCGTGAACACAAGCGTGAAAAGAACAAAACAAAGGCGCATGAAGATCCTCCTCAGCACGTTCTACGCGCAAAGGCACGATCCGTTAAGTGAGATGATCGAACAGCGTTGGTTCGGGCGCCGGCGAAGCTTCTTCCACCCCTTCGCATTTCGCGAAGTTGTGGGCGCTTTCGTAGATTTCGACGATCCGCTCGAGGTGATCCGCGTCGGCGGGCGATTTATCCCAGCGAATGCGCTTGATCCGCGGGAAGCGAAGGGCATATCCGCTCGCGTGCCGTTCGGATTTCTGGATCTGGTCGCAGGCAATTTCGAGAACGACCTTCGGCTCGACGACGTGAACGTGGCCGTTGTCGCCGCGAGACAGTTTGAGAAATAACTCCGTGAGCTGGGCGATCTCCTCGTCCGTCACGCCGCTGTAGGCTTTGCCGACGTTCACGAGATCGTCGCTATTCCACACCGCAAACGTGTAATCGCTCAAAGTCCCACGCCGCTTGCCGTGCCCAAACTCGGCGGCAGTCACGACGCAATCGAACGTCGGGAGATACGTCTTGAGTTTAAACCACATCTGCCCGCGACGGCCGGGGGAATAAATGGACTGCGGATCTTTCAGGACGAGCCCTTCGTTGCGGCAGGAGCGGGCGATATTGAACGCGCCTTCGATGTCGATCGCGTTGGAAACTTTGGTTACCGTCGTCTTCAGCAATCCTTCTCCCCTCTCCCCGGAAGGGAGAGGGTTAGGGTGAGGGTCGGGCGCGGAGGTATTCGACGCCTTGTTTCGCGAACCAGCGCCCTTCGACTCTGACGCTCCACCCTCACCCTTACCCTCTCCCTCGTAGGGAGAGGGGATCGAGAGTTGCGCGAGAGCGCGGCGTCTTTCCTCCAGCGGCTTTTCCATCAGCAATTCCCCATCGCGATAGAGAATGTCGAACGCGATGAACTCACATGGATTCTCGCTCAAGATCTTCTTTGTCAGCACCTTTCGCCCGAGTCTTCGTTGAATATGCGCGAACGGCAACACGCGCCCATCGCGCCAGGGAACGATTTCACCATCGAGCAGGAATTCGCCGGGCAATTTCGACAGCTTCGCGACGACGTCGGGAAAACTTTCGTCGATTCGGTCGAGCGTTCGCGTGTAGATGGCGATGCGGTCGCCGGACTTATGCACCTGCGCGCGAATGCCGTCGAGCTTGTCCTCCGCGTAGAACGTTCGGCCTTCAAAGACCTCCGCCAATTCGTTCGCGTTCTCTTTCGGCGTCGCGAGCATGAACTGGATCGGGTGAAACAGCTTGAACGTCGCGTCGCAGAGTTGGTCGTGCCTGGCGAGCTTGGCGACTTCGTCGAGATCGCCGACGAGCAGCTGACATCGCTGGACTTGCGCAAGAGGCTTTTCGAACGCCTCCGCAACGGCGGCCTGGAGCACGCCTTCGCGCACGCCGGTGCGTAAATCGCTGAAAATAATCTTCGTCAGATACGCCGCCTCACGTGGGTCGCGACAGCGAAGGAAGAGGCGGCCGAGGATCTCCTTCTTGTTCTCCTGGTTCCCGGTTGATGCGAGATCGTCGAACGCCTTCGCGAGATCCTTCAACGTTACCGCTGGCTCGGATTCGCTTGCGCGAATCGCGCGCTCCGGCCAGAAAATCGCCAGCGCCTCGCCCATCTCACCGCTCTTAATCATCTGTTCACGGAAGCGATGCCAATCCGTGCGGAGGATGCCCATGACGACATCGCTCACAATCGCGCCGCTGGCGCCGAGCACGCGCTCGTCCGTCGGCGAGAACGCCCGACCGCCCGCGTAGCGGATTGTGAGCGCCAGGTCGGAGTCGTCGTCGATGGTCTTGAAGTAATTCGCGAGGATCGCTTGCTTCTGAAGCTTTTTCGTCGTCGCCGCGGCCTGATCGTTGGCGTTTGCAAAGTCGAGAAGGGTCGCTTGGCTCACGTTGGATTTTAGGCGCGCGACCGCCGGCGCATCTGCGCCGAAAGTTCGACGAAACGTGCGTGAAATGGGCAATTTCGGTACGCTTGGATCATGGCAAAGGCGTGGCAGTACCCGCGGTGGCGCTATTACCTCATGCAGGCGGTGATGTGGGGCGTGCTGGCTGCGATGGTTGGCGCCGCGGGGCTTGTGGATCATCAGCGCCGCAAGTCGCTCGAGGTAAAACTTGGTAAGCCGCAGACGAAGCGCAATCTCACGATTCAATTGCCGGAAGGTTGGACATCGAAAAAGAGCGACGCGGATTCGCCGATTCTTTTTCAGCTGCAGGACCCTGTCCTGCGCCGCACACTGCAGGTGATCCGCGAACTGCATCCGGAGTTCGTCTCGCCGGCGCAGTATCTGGCGCGATCGTTCGGCAAGACGACGGAGCTGAAGATCGAGCCGCTGATGATCGCGGGGACGCCTGGTTCAATTGCACGTGCGACGCTGAGTTTTTCGGATGATCAGGAAGGTTCCGGCGATGCGGTTGAAGTGCAGATCGTCGCGGCAGCGACCGTGCTTCCTTCGGGGCACGCAATCTCGGTACAGATCGTTGGCGCCGCCACGCCTTCGCAGCTCGACGAAGATCTCGTGAAGCGCATCGCCGCGACAATCGAAGCCCACGGCGAGCCGAAGCTGAGCGACGAGGGCCTGCACCTGCGCGGCGGCACGACGATTGATGTGCCGGACGGATGGGTGGGGATAACGCCAGAGGATCCGAATCGCAGCAGCCGCGAGATCCGCATGCAAAGCGTCGGGGCAAATCTGTGGCGCGGCGTGACGCTGGTTCCAGTAACGCTGCTGCCGAACGACGATCCATCCGACATCGCGACGCTCTGCAGCGCGTGGGACACGGATTGGAGACTTTCGCAAACGAAACTGCTCGGCCCGCGGCGCTGGCGCGTCGAGCGCGCGAACGAAGCGTGGAGCGATTACGCCGTCAGCCAGATTTATGTGATGGGCGATCCGCAGGGCCACGGGTTGATGGCGATCTTCGAAGGCAGCGGCTCCGACGACAGCTGGATCGAGCCGATGTGGAAGGCACTGGGCGACGGCACGAAATTCCCGCAGTCGAGTGATCTTCAGCCGCGACTCGACGCCGGCGCGAAGATCGTTTCGCAGATCAAAGAACATGGCCTGAACAATTTCCTCGGCGACGTTCGGCCCGAACGCTGGTGGCTCTATTGCTACGTCTCGCCCGACCATCCGATCGGATGGCTGCATGAAGAGCCGGTGCCCGGCGTGTGGCGGCAGTCGAACGAATCGCGGTTCACGTTTCCCGAACGCGGCAATTCATCGGTGCTCAACCAGTGGGAAGGCAACGAAAAGCTGAACGACTATGCCTGCTCGGTCCAGCGGAAACTGTTCGAGCCGCATGGCGATGAGACGTCGCACCTGCGCCTGTCGGCGACGATCCGCAACGGCAAGATTGAGCTGAGCGCCTCTGGAACGGATGTGGAGAGCAAGGAAAGCATCGATCCGTCGCCGATTTATCTGCCCGGCGGATGGGCCGGCTTGCTCGTCGGCAAGCTGCCGGAAAAGCCCATGATTCTCGAAACCGACACATTTCCCGGCTACGAAGGCGCGGCGACGAGTTCCCTGATGCAGCTGATCATCACGCCGTCGAGCGATGTCGCACATTCCGGACAACCCGATGCAAAGCCGCTGCGGTGCATGGATGTCGAAGTGAACGGCAGCGGAGAAATCAGCCGCTGGTTTTTCAAATCCGACGGCTCGCTCGACAGCATCGACTACGCGGACGGCTTTAGACGGATGAAGAGTGACCTGCCGTCGATCCGAAACTCGTTTACGAACCCGTTTATGAAACCATGACGGTCTCGGATACCGAGACCGATGTCATCCTGAGCGAAGCGAAGGTTCTCGAAACGGGGAAGACATGTCCGATCCCGAGATCCTTCGCTGCGCTCAGGATGACATCTTCGGCTCGAGCAGATACACGCTGAAACTCGCATTCTGCTTCATCAATCGCGCGTGAAGTTGTTCGAGCCACGTCGGCGTGTTCGGGATCACATCATTGCGGAGAATCACTACGGTTTTTCGCTTTCGCCATTCGTCGAGATAAATGCCTTTGTTGAACAATGCGACCAATTCATTTGCGCGCTGATCGCGATAGGGTGTGTTCGCCCAGTGCGAATACCACGAGCGCAGCGGCGTGTAAGCGGTCGCGAGATAACTTAGATCGATCTCAGGCGCTGCGCCGCCGATGTTCACATCGCGGCTTAGTACGAGCGCGTCGTCATATTCGGGCTTTCGCAATTCAAGCAGAATGTCCCAGCGGTCGGGCGTGATCATCGCGCCATCCGTAATCACGTCGCGCCGCAGCGCGGTCGTCGTGAGCCACAGCGCGTCATCGAGAAGGAACAATGCAGATATACCGACGACTGCGATAATGCCGATCGATCGCTTTCGCAGCAGATGTGAAATCAGCGCGACGAGCGACGGCGCGCCCATCAGCATCAGCGGCGTCCAGATGTAGCCGTGCGTGAAATGCAGCGGCTGAACGGGCGTGATGAACAAATCGTGATTCGCCAGCACCAGCGCCACGACAAACCACACCGCGAGGAGGCGCTTCGAAGCGTCCGCGAAATACTTACGCCAGCGCTCACTGGTGTGCACGGTGTAAATCGCCAGCGGAAGCACGAGCGCGATGCTTGTCACCAGGCTTTGCCACGAAAGGACAAAGGCGGAGCTCCAAACCTGCTGAACGGCCGCGTGCTCGGGCGAGGCATGCGGTAGAAACCAGAGGTAATACGTCGCATGCGCCGCTGCGATGAGCGCAATCGTGATCGCGTAATGGATCGGGATTGTCTTTCGTCCAAGGAGCACCAGCTCCAGCGCGATCCATGCGCATAGGACGGCCAGCAGCTCGATCCCCGTAAACGGGTGCGACATCGAGAGCACGAGCGCCGCGATGGTGGATGCGATGAACCGGCGCTTCATCGCGAGTAAAACCGCGCCGAAGAACAGAGCGTGGTAGTACGCTTCCGTACCGAAGAGCAGGTTGCGCCCGAAGTCGAGGAACCACCATCCGCGGAAGGGATCGAAGTCGAAGAGGCGCTCGAACTCCATCGGCAGATCGCCGGCGCCGACGAGAAGCAGCTTCAGAAGTCCCGCGAGAACGATCACGCCGCTGCCCCAGAAGAAAAGCACGAGAACGATCTTCTTGGCGCGCGTGTCGAGCCCGATGAGATATTCGAACAGCGCCAACGCCACGCGCGAACAGACGATCGCGGCGATGGCGCTGAAGATGAGAAAAACGGTGTGGATCTCGAGGTGCGAAATCTTCCACATCAGCCCGAGCAAGAGCGTATGCGGCTGAAAGTAGATCCGCGGGGAGTTGTCGTAGGGACTGAAGGGAAGGGCGTAGAGGAGATGAAAATGCCCGCCCGCGAAATGCGCTCGCGCGTTGGCCATGTAATATGGCATGTCGCGAATGAGAAATCCGGTCGGCATCAAGCCGTGCGCGCGGGCGTAAAAGTAGTGGCTGATGTACGGGAACAGAGCCGGAATGCAAAGAACGATCGCCGCGAGCCATCGCGACAGTTCGGATCGGTTTTTCGACGGATCAGTCAGGTCGCTCTGCGTCACGAGCGGAATGATAGCGAATGAATTTTGAACCACGAAGACGTAGGGTACGCTTCAGCGGACCGGTTATTTCGATTCTGGCACAACGAGTAACCGGTGCGCTGAAGCGCACCCCTACGAGGGCGTTCATTTCTGCGAGACGATCAATCCTTCGCTCGGCAGGGCGGTGTACGTGTTCGCGGGGGCGAGGCCGAGCCAGGGGTCGCTGCTGGGGGTGAGGAAAAGCTCGGCGTAGACGCGCTCATTGAAGCTGTCCAGGTTCACCAGGGGTTGCTGCGTCAGCCAGGTGTGAATCTGGCGATGCAGGACATATTCATTGCGTACGGTGTCTTCGGCGATCGAGCGCTCGAAGTTGGACACAATCTTCAGCAGCGGGTTTTCGACGTAGGACTTGCTCATCGCGCGGCGCATCGCGGCGGCGGGATCTTGTTTGCTGGCGACGAGCGAGACGCTCGACGGATCGAGCTTTGCATCCTCCGCGTGCAGGGCGGCGATTTTCTTCCAGGTCGCGTCTTCCAGTGCGACGGCGTCGCCGGGCATCGACAGATTCAGTATCGGCGCTTCAACTCTTCCCTTGCCGATCGCAATCGGCGCAGCTTTCTTGGCGGATGGAGCGGCACCGTTCTTGTCCAGCGAGGAAATCGACATTGCGGGCTGCACCTTTACCGCTGCGAGATCTTTTGAGTAGTGCACATCGATCAGGCTGATCGCACTGAGATGAAACGACGCGAGCTGCGATGCCCGGTCCGCGCTGTTTTCCAGTTTCGTCGCAAGGTCCGCATCGGTTTGGATCAGGGAGAGAAATGTCTTCGGCCCATAAAGCCCGGGGATTGCATCGATCACCTCTCCGTCGGACGACAGCACGTAATGAATGCTGTTGCCCGTGATCGTGCGCTCGATCTTGCGACCATCGCCGAAGTCGATCGTGATCTTCGGCACCGGGCGAACCGACTGCCAATGCAGGATGAAGTTCTTCGAAAGGTACTCGGAGATGTCTTTGTTGGCGTAAAGGGCGGTGCGGAAGAACCGGCTGTTGGCGCAACTGTATTCTTCGTTGAGTTTGCCGAGCAAGCGCAACGAAAGAATCGGCTTGTGCTGAGCTTTCGCGGCGCGCTTCGCCTGGTCGAGATCGGTGTACCAGTACAGCCCGCTTGCCCACGCATCACGTTGCGCGGCGACGGTGTCGATGCTATTGGCGACGCGTTTCCATTCATCCGTGCAGAGAAACGCCGGATCGCGCGCGGCTTTGTGCTGCGCGATGAGTTCTTTGTTCGCCTCGAGAATCGCCGACAAACCCTCCGGCCCCGCGTCGCGCAATTGCGCGATCGCGGATTTGGCGTCGTTATCAGATGAAGTCGCCCGTTTCGCCAGCGACTTGAGGTCGTTCGCCTGGGCGAAGTATGCAAGACAGACGACGAGCAGAATCGCGAACGAGACGCGAGCTCGCATGAAAGCCTCCGGTTGATCCGGAAGCATTAGACAATCGCCGTCGCCAAGAGTTCCGAAGAATTTTAAAAGCCCAGCGAACGGATGGTGGCGCGGATGGTATCGGCGCTGTTGCGCAGGCCGGCTTCTTCGTTCGCGTTGAGAGGAACAGGCAGCGGCGGCTCGACACCGCTGCGGCTCACGATGCTGGGAAGCGACAGGCATACGTCGCGGATGCCGTGGAAATCGTCGATGAGAGAACTCACCGGGAGAATGCGGTTCTCGTCGTGCAGAAGCGCTTCGAGAATCTTCGCGGTGGCGAGACCGATCGCGTAGTTGGTCGCGCCTTTGCCCGCGATGATCTGCTGGGCGGCTTCTTTGACGTTCTGGAAGATTTCGACGCGGTCGCGCACGGAAAGTTTCCCGTGGTGCATGACCGCCCAATCGTGCAGCGGAATGTTGGCAACCGACGCGCTGCTCCACAGCGGAATTTCGCTGTCGCCATGCTCGCCCGCGATGTGCGCATGAACGTTCTGCACTGCAACTTTCAGGCGTTTTGCGATGAGGAACCGAAAGCGCGAGCTGTCCAGCACCGTTCCGCTGCCGAGCACGCGCTCGCGCGGGAAGCCGCTGAGCTTGAGCGTGATATACGTGATCACATCGACCGGATTGGTCACGAGCAGCAGGATCGAATTCGGCGCGACCTTGATCAGCTGCGGGACGAGCGATTTGCAAATCTCCGCGTTCGCCTCCGCCAAGTCCATCCGCGTCTGACCGGGCTTCTGCTTCGCGCCGGCGGTGATGACGACGACGTCGGCGTCCTTGCACACATTCACGTCGGCCGAGCCGTCGATCGTCGCCATCGGGACAAACTGCAGCCCGTGGTTCAGATCGAGGCACTCGGCCTCGACCTTTTTCTCGTTCGCGTCATACAGCGCGATGTGTTTCCCCACCCCGCGGATCATGCAGGCGTACGCGATCGTCGCCCCGACCGACCCCGCTCCGACAATGGCGATTTTGTTGGTGCGCTCGGACATACCTGCGACAATTTACGCAAGTCCTTCGACAAATGCATGAGTTTTCCGCAAAGCGCCGGCCCGCAAGGCGGCACTTTACGGTAGAGGCCAATGGACGCGATTCAAACCAGTTTGCGGGAGCTCGTCGACGAGGCGAAGGCCGGGAATTCGGCCGCGTTTACGCAGATCACGCGCGAATATCAGAACCTCGTGCTTGGTTACGCGTTCGGCATGCTGGGCGATTTTCACTTGGCGCAGGACGTGACGCAGGAGACGCTGTTCATCGCATTTTCCAATATCGCGAAGCTGAAGAACGCGGACGCGCTGCCGGCGTGGCTGCGCCGCATCGCACATCATCGATGTCATCGCATTCTGCGCCGTGCGAGGCCGGCCTGCTCAGCGGACGTCGATTTCGATGTGCCCTCGGACGATACGCCGCCGGATTCGCGGCTCGTTCATCGCGAAGAGGCAAACGCGGTCACCCGTGCGATCGCACAGCTTCCGCAACCACTTCGGCAGGCGATCGCGCTGTACTACCTGCACGGCCGATCGCAAAAGCAGATCGCGGCGTTTCTCGGCATACCGGTCATGATCGTCAACAACCGTCTTCATTCGGCCCGTCAACAACTCAAGCGGAGGATGATTCACATGGTCGCGAAAGCTTTCAACAGCAACGCGTTGTCCGATGGCTTCGCACAGAACGTCGGCGAGATTCTTTCGGTGCGCGGTCCGGTGATCGAAGCCCAATTCCGCGGGGAAATGCCTCATATTCTCGATTCGCTGACGTCGAGCGAAGACGGTTGGGCAAAGGTGGTTCAGCGGAAGGGGGATGGAATGATTTGCGCCGTCGTAACGGAACGGGCGCGCTGGAAGCCCGGGCTTCAGCTGACGAACGCGCCTGAAATCGGGCACGTAAAACCGATCGCCGACGACGAGTTCGAAGAAACAGTGCGCATTCTCTCGCCCCGATCCAGCGCGCCGCCGAAAACAATCGAAACGGGCATCAAGGTGATTGATCTGCTCTGCCCGCTCGTTGCCGGCGGGTCAGTTGGCATCTTTTCGATGCAAGGCGTCGGGCGAATCGTGCTCGTGCAGGAATTGTTTCACCGGCTGGAAAATTCGATGGACGGCGTTTCGATGTTCTGCCCCTCGCGCCGCGGGGACATCAACGCGGTGCAGGACATGCTGACGATCGAAGAGGGTTATCCCGGCGACACGGTCGGCAACGTGCAGGTGTTCTGGATGATCAACGATCGCGCAACCGATCCCGATTTTGCAAGCGATACGGATCTGTTCGACTCAATGATTTACCTCTCGCCCGTGCGCGCGGTGCAAGGACTGTGGCCGGCGATCGATGCGTTGATTTCGCACAGCCGCGCGCTGGATGAATCGGTCGTGGGGCGCGAGCACGTCGAAGTGGCCAAGCGCGTTCGCGAGACGATCGGGCAGGCGCGCGAACTGATGTATGACGCGAAGTTCTTCGAGTACCTGGCGCACCACGCGAATGCCCGCGCCTCGGAGAGACTGAAGGAATTCGTCCCGCGACGAATGGCCGAACTATCGAATGAGAATCGCGTGATCGTCGAGCGGGCGCGGAAGCTCGAAGCCTTCTTCACCCAACCGTTTTACGTGGCGGAGCGGTTCAGCAAGCGTCCGGGCGTCTCGGTGCGACGCGACGAGACCGTTCGTTCGTGTAAAGCGATTCTCGACGGCGATTTCGACGATCAGCCGGAAGAGACGTTTCTTTATATAAGGACGCGCTAGATGTGCCGACAAGCCCGAAAATGGAAGATCAGCGCACCTTACTAAGGCGAATCGACCATCACACTTCCCGCAGCGTCCAATCCATCTGCATCTCGCCGCAGAGGTGATTGAAATAATCGCGGAGCATCGTGATGGGGATGTTTCTCGGGATCGCCAGATCCAGCTCCACGCGATAGCGCGCGAGCTCCGGATCGTCGGCGTGGTCCACGTGCACGTGCATGTCTTCGATGTTGATATTCAGCACACGCATCAGGTGCGAGATGCGGTGCACGACGCCCGCCTGATCTTTCCCCGTGGCGGTGAAGTGGTAGGGGAATGTGGCGATGGTGGATTGCGCCGTGGACTCGAGATCGCTCAGCTGTACCTGCAAACGGCTCTGTTCTGCAAGCAGTGGCACATCGCGCTGGATCTTCGCGATCGCGTCTTCGGTGCCGGTAATCTGAAAGAGCATCGAAAACTGCCCGCCGAGGGAAACGGAGCGGCTGTCCTGGATGTTTCCGCCGCGCTCGAAGAGGTATTGCGAGATCTCGTCGAGGATGCCGGGGCGATCCTTGCCCGCAATCGTCAAAATAGCGTGACGAACGGCCATCGGTGGTTGAACCTTGAACGTCATTGTAGTTTCAATTCCTTTGAAAACCGACGCTTCCCCGCGGACAACTTTTCCTGACCGGCCGCAGACCCTAAACTCTGCCGGGTTACCGAATCATGAAGCTCTCTTTCAACATCGACGACATTATCACCGGCAAGTCGCGCCTCACCGACGAGCAGGCGCTGGAACTTCACCACAACGCCTCGCTGCACGATCTCGGCTCGTGGGCGAGTGCTGTGACCCAGCGGATGCACCCAGAGGATTACCGCACGTACGTTATCGATCGCAACATCAACTACACCAACGTCTGCACCGCCAAGTGCACGTTTTGCGCCTTCCGCCGCGATCATGAAGACGCCGACGCCTACACGCTGGAGTACGACAAGATCGGCGAGAAAATCCGCGAGCTCGTCGCGATCAACGGCACGCAGATCCTCATGCAAGGCGGGATGAACGACCGCCTGCCGATCGAGTGGTACGAAGGTTTGTTGCGTTACATCCGAACGAACTTCCCCACCGTTCACATCCACGCCTTCAGCCCCCCGGAGTTTGTCGAATTTGAGCGATTCTTCAACCTCGACGTGCGCGAAATCATACGAAGATTCCGCGCGGCTGGTTTGCAGACAATCCCCGGCGGCGGCGGGGAAATTTTCTCACCGCGCGTGAGGAAAAGGATCGGCTTGGGCAAATGCACGGGCGACGACTGGCTTCGTGTGATGCGCGTCGCGCACGAAGAGGGAATGAACACGAGCTGCACGATGCTGATCGGGCATATTGAGTTCGTTCGTGAACGGATCGAGCATATGTCGGCGCTGCGGGACATGCAGGATTATGCACACGCGCTAAGCGACGAAGCGACGAAGCGACGAAGCGACGGAGGGAAAGATTCCGACGTCGTGATTCGTCGCGTGATGGCCCGATGGCCTGGCGTTTTCGCCAAATCGCTTCCCCCTCACCCTTCGTCGCTTCGTCGCTCCGTCGCTTCGTCGCTCGGTTGCTATACCGCTTTCATCCATTGGCCTTTCCAGCGCGAGAACACGCCGCTCGGGCGCGCAAAGGAATGGGACCCGAACGTCTATGGCCCGTTTGACGAGTCAACCAACGACGACATCCTCCGCGGCCGCGTCGTGCGGATGGCTGGGGCGGACGAGTATCTCCGCACGCTTGCGATTTCGCGTCTATTTTTAGACAACATTCCCAACCTTCAGAGCAGCTGGGTAACGATGGGCCCGAAGATCGGCCAGCTGGCGCTGTTCTTCGGCGCCAACGACATGGGCAGCGTGATGATGGAAGAAAACGTCGTCAGCGCCGCCGGCACCACCTATCGCCTCGAAGCAAGAGAAATCTGCCGATTGATTCGCGACGCGGGTTGGATCCCCGCGCAGCGCGATCAGTACTACAACGTGCTGAAGCGCCACGACGGCATGGATTCACCCGACCTCGTCCCGAATCCGAATGCGCGAACGCGGAATGTGAAGAAGATCGATAAGCAGTTCATCGGATCGGCGCCCGGTCTCGATGACGGCGCGGACCGCAGTGTCAAAGTGCAACTGCCTCTTCTCGGGGAAGCGAGATAGTCGAGAAAGAAGAAGTTTGAACGTGACACGGGCTTTCAGCTTGGAAACTCGTGCTACTCGTCGGCGGTACGAGCTTCAATTTCGAAAGCCGATTCAAGTCCGTTCTACTTCGCGGGCTGTGTTGTTGAATCGTCTCGTTCGAAGAACATGAGGTGTTGCCACGGGAGGCCGTCGAATTGATCGACGAGTTTGAAGCCGTTGGCGGGCCACTCTTTCAGGATTTGCGCTTTGCTCATTTTGTGGAGTGGTCGGATGGGGACTTTCGGATCTTCGGCGCGAAATTCGACGAGCGCGATGCGGCCGTGGGGGCCGAGGGCTTTTCGCAATGCGGCGAGGACGTCGGGCGGATTCGAACATTCGTGATAGACGTCCACGACGAGGATGAGATCGCACTTGCCGGCGGGCAGTTTCGGGTCGGTGGCGGTGCAGAGGATCTCTTCGACGTTGTCGATCTTTTCGTCTTTCGCGCGCTGGCGGCAGAGGTCGAGCATTTCGGGCTGAATATCGACCGCGAGGACTTTTCCATTCGGCGCGACGAGCTTCGCCATCTTCAATGTGTAAAAACCGTTTCCGCAGCCGAAATCCACGACCGTTTGCCCGGGCTTGAGGTCCAGCTGTTTGAGCATCGTGGTGCAGTCTTCCTCGCGTTCGCGCGACTCGCGGGTGAGCCACTCGGCGCCCGTGTAATGCATCGTCTGCGCGATCTCGCGGCCCATGTAAGACTTGAGGGGCGCGGGTTCGGTCGATGCGGGGGCAGTCGTTGGAGTGTCGGCGCGAACGAGCGACGTGAGGAGGAATGCGCAGAGGAGCAGATTGAGCCATTTCATGCGCAATATGATTTCTTAGGAGCGAGTTGTGTGCAAATGAAAAACCCACCGATGAATCGGTGGGCTTGGTGAGGGTTCTGGGCAAGTTCAGTCGATCATCGTGCGATGGGCACTCGTCGTCGGCGTGAGAGGAAGAGGAGCGACGCGATGCCGATTGTCCCGATGCTTGCGGGCTCCGGGGCGAAATGTTCATGGGCGGGGAGCTCGCTCAGGTTCAGCGTGTTCGTCTCGAAGCCATCGACCGAGCCGATTTCGAAGTTGATGCCGGACCCGGCGACGGAACTACCGCGGAGGTCGGGGAGGGCGAAAGTGGTTCGGCCGTCGCCGCCGTAATAGACGCCGAGCAGCGAGTACAACGCCGTGTTCGACTGGATAGAGAGCAGTGATCCGTCGCAGGCATGCCAGCCTTGGGGGACAAAATTACCCGCGAAGAGCGCGACCTCGCCGAGAATGGGTATGCCGTCCTGCGTGTCGCCGGAGCGGCTGGGATAGATCCCGCCGTTCGTTGCGATGATGTAGTTGAGCCCGAGCGACGGTTGCATGTTGTCGTATGGCTGACCGGCGCCGGTCGTGCCGGTTATTCCGCCCGAGTAGGAGTGCGCATGGGCCGGAAGCTGATTCAAGGTGAGGGTTGTGTCCTCGGCGCCAAGCTGCTGCCCAAGGACGCGATTCGTCAATCCGGTTCCCTGACCCACTCCGAGGGGAACGCGCCCGCGCAGGTCGGGCAGTTTGAACGACGTGGTGCCATTGCCGCCGTACGTTGTACCTAAAATGCTGTAAAGCTGGTCGTTCTGACTGATCGCCATTGTTTGTCCGTCGGTTCGGAGATCACTGTTCGAGATCGTATTACTGGCGTTCATCCTGACCTGGCCGAGCATCACACCCGGCGCTGCGTTGCCACTGCCGGACGTCGGAAAGATGCCCTCAGCGGCGATGGAGTAATTAATCGCGAGCGAGGGTTGCATGATCGGCATCGGCGCGTTCCCGCCGACGTAATTGGTCGCGATGCCACCGGAAAGCGTGTGAGCATGCGCGGGCATCTGTTGCACGGTGAGAACGGAGGACATTTCGCCGACCTGTTCTCCGAGGCTGCGCGGTGTCAGGTCGGCGCCAGTGCCCTGGTGCATCGCGAGTCGATCGCGCAGGTCAGGGAGAGCAAATGTCGTAATGCCGTTGCCGCCGTAGGTGGTGCCAATCCTTTGGAAGAGGGTTGGGTTCGTCGCGGTGGAAAGCAGTGTTCCATTGGCGAACGTCCAACCCGCCGGCGCGAAATCTCCGGCGAAGAGTTTGATGTCGCCAAGGTTGTCGATATCGCCTGTGCTCGTGCGAACGATGTAATTCATTCCCACGAGCGGCTGCAGATTTGAATGCGGTTGATTCCCACCGGTGGGCGAGGTCATTTCCGCAAAGATGACGTTCGGCACGAGCGCAACAAGAGCGACGAACAGGCACAGAATGTACGACTGACGCATGAACTATCCCCTCAACACCCAGCTGAAATGGAACTTAGTTGAAACGAGGCGGGATCATAAGCAAGCGCTCGCTCGGTCACAAGCCATCTGTTTGTAGTGAAAGCAAGAAATGAGGGATGGCATCCGATCCAAAACAAAACCGGCGGAATAGATTCGCCGGTTTAACCTCATTTTTCGTTTTGTTGCCGGGGTTCAGACTTTGATCAGATCGAAGACGATCGACGCGTCGGAGTAGACCTGCCAGTGAACCATTTTTCCGTCGCGCGCGATGCCGAGGAACGCGCTGGGGACTTCCCAGTGGTTGTCTTCATCGAGACTGCCGTCGGGGCTGTAGGTTCCTTCGGCCCAGCCGAAGACCCCGACGCTTTCGTCATCCGCGACAAGGCGCTCGACGCGAATGTGAAAATCGGGGTGCAGCGTGAACTGCGTGCGCCAGGTCTGGCGCATGAAGTCGAGTCCGCGGAAGCGATCGCCGGACGAATTGATGAACTGATAATCGTCCGCCATGAGGCCAACGATCCCGTCCACATCGTGGGCGTTGATCCGATCGATGAAAGCGAGAATAGTTTTTTTCATCTCTGAACGACCCGACTGCTTTACCTGCAGTCATTGTAGCGATTCGCAATTAGCCCGCGATGAAAAAACGTCACCACAACGATAGCTTACGGTGAGTTGCGTGCAAGTCTTATAGGATTCAAAAACCATTCGATTCTCATAATCACGATGCCACCGACGCCTAATCGACTTTGCAGTCGATCCACTCGCATAACGCATGATAAAGAATCTTTTGGCCCTCTTGAATCCGATGTGGCGTGAAAGCCGGGACGACCAGCGCTAGATCGCACATCGCCTTCGCCTTCCCGCCATCGTTGCCTAAGAAACCGACGGTGAAGAGCTTTCGTGACCGGGCTTCTTCGAGAGCTTTCAGAACATTCGTGCTATTGCCGCTGGTGGAGAAGACGATGAGGATGTCGTTTGCGTTGCCAAGCGCCTCGATTTGTCGTGCAAACACCGAATCGAAGCCGAAATCGTTCCCCGCACAGGTAATTACCGATGCATCGCACAAGGCCATGGCGGCCAGGGCCCGGCGATTCTTGAAGAACCGGATCGACAGCTCTTCCGCGAGGTGCATGGCGTCGGCGGCGCTTCCACCGTTGCCGGCGGTCAGCACTTTCCCGCGCGCCTCCCAGCAGCTCATCATCTTCTCGCCAAGCTGATGAAGCTGCGGCTCCATCGCGACGAGCTTGGAGAGAAGCTCGTTCATCTCGGCGGCGGCGCGCTTCAGAATCGTGTCCATCATGTGGCTCGATTGTACTTCTGCGCTTCGCCGTTTTCGAATGGGTCATAGAGGAGCCGGATTTGAGGCGTGAGAGCCGGATCGAGTGCGATTTGGCCGCGATCCGGAAGGGGCGAGGCGGTGACCACCGGCTCAAGCACTGCGTGCATTCGCGCAAGAAAGGACTTTACGTCGAGCCCCATGAACGTCGCGGGCACATCTTTCATGTGATGGCGGTAGCTGTTGTAGAGGCTCACGACGCCGCGCGGATTCGATCGCCGGTAGTGTTCGAGCGCGACGGCGCACTGGATCATGCCCTGATAAAACTCGTGCTTCAGGCCGAACGCCATGTGCCAGATGTCTTCCCACACTTCGTGGGCTTCGAAGAATTCATGATCGTTGAAGAGGGTGATGCCGTCGAGGTAAAGCTTGCGTTCAAGTTCCGGCGAATATTGCATCACGCTTTCTTGGGCGGCGGCGGGGCGCCGTCTTGCGTGTAGAGGTCGAGGTAGAAGTACATTAAATCTTTTCCGCCGACGTTACGCGTGCGGTTGTGGCGGAAGCGGAACTTTTCGAAGAGCTTGATCGCCGGCTCGCGCTCCATGAAGGTGTCGAGCGTGATCTTGAGATAGTGCTGGTCCTGGCAGAATTTGAGCGCCGTCTCGACCAGCTTACTGCCAATGCCTTTGCGGCGGTGATGCTCGCCGACGCGCAGGCGACGAATTTCGCCGACGCCTTCCTCGTGATGTTGCACGCCGATCATGCCGACGATCTCGCGATTCGGAACTTCGGCCACCCAGAAGTGGTTACCGGGCGTTGTCATGTACGCGTTTTCGATGTCGTCGATATCGAGGCCCGTATCGTTATCCGCGATTTTCCCGCCCACCAATCCCTCAGAATAAAGCCTTCTGCAAGCGGCCGCGTCGCACGCGCGGAAGCTTCGAATGATGGCATGGATGTCGTCGGAGGAGTCCATTGGATGCGGGTACTTTAACACAGAGGCACTGAAACGGGCAGTGGTACTTAAGTGCCACTGCCAGAGACTGTGATGAATCGCACGATGTCTGACTGCGTGTCGAGGATGGCTACGGTTTTCGGGTTCGCCCGATGCAGTGCGCCGGGGTTGATGATGCGCACCTTGCCGACGACTTCGTCCCGCATCACGTGGCTGTGCCCGAGAAAGAGGTAATCGTGACGCTGTTCTTCGAGCACTTGTCGCACGATGCTGCGGTTGTCGCCATGCGCGACGGCGGCGAGCTTGCCGTCGAGATCCAGCTCCACGAACGTGTCGCCGTTCTGAATTTCCAGCGCTTTGGCATATCGCGAGAGCGTCGTTCGATCCCAATCATTGTTCCCCCAGACGAAGACGCTTTTGTGACCGGCGAGTTGATCGAAGATCTGTTCGGAGCCGACGTCCCCGCAGTGGATGAAGATTTCAGCGCCGGCCTGCTCAAGAAGGTTCATTCCCGCGACCATCGCGGCGAGGCGATCGTGCGTATCGCTCAAGAGGCCGACGATCATGACGACCTTCGCGCCGCCGCGCGCGCCAGCTCGGTCGAGCCGAGCACCTGCGATGATTCATCGAGGCCGATGTTGCCATTCGGCGCCAGCAGCCGCAGGTAGATATCGCGCAAGCTCAGCCCGCCCGAGCGAATCGAGAGAATATCCATCGAATTCGCGGCGGTCTTTAAGAGGTCGCTCAGGTTCTGATCCGATTTCACCGCCAGCGTGATCGTGTCGCCCACGTGCGATTCGAGGTCGATCACCATCGGATGTTTCAGTAGTCGCTCGAGCTTCGGCTTTCCCTTCACGCGGAAGGTGATGTGGCCGTTCACGCCCGCGCTGTTGCGGATTTCATCGAGCGTGCCGGAGAGGATTTCCTCGCCTTTGTTCAGCAGCAGGATCCGATCGGCGATGCGCTCGACGAGATCCATCTGGTGCGCACTGAGGATCACGGTCATTCCCTCTTCGCGCAGCTCGCGGATCAATTCGAGGAACATTTCCTGGTTGAGCGGATCGAGTCCGCTGAACGGCTCGTCGAGAACCGCGAGCTTGGGCTTGTGTAGAATCGCGGCGGCGAATTGGATCTTCTGCTGATTGCCCTTGGAAAGCGTGCCCACTTTATCGCCGGCGCGATCGGCCAGGCCAAAGCGCTTGAGCCATCGCTCCGCCGACTCGCGCGCCCGCGAATGGCCGATGCCGCGCATCACGCCGTGATAGATCAGCGTGCGGATCACCGGGATTTCCGGATTGAGCGTGCGATCCTCCGCCAGATAACCAATCTGCGTCTGCTCGATCTGCTCGCGCGTCTCGCCGTCGAGCTCATACTGGACGGTGCCGGAGTCGGGCAGGATCAGGTGGATGAGCATGCGCACGAGCGTGGTCTTGCCGGCGCCGTTTGGGCCGAGCAGGCCAAAGATTTCCTGTGCGTTCACATCGAAGCTCACCGCCTTAACGGCTTCGACTTCGGAGAAACTCTTGCGCAGCTCGCGGGCCTGGAGAAGGGCGTTCATGGTTACTCTCGCGTTATAGGGAGGAAGTATAATACAGGATGGTGAAGTTGTCTCTGATCAATCTAAAGAATGCGAATGTAGGGTGCGCTTCAGCGCACCGGTTATTCGGTGTGCAAAAGTAGTAACCGGTGCGCTGAAGCGCACCCTACGGAATCGCTTTGCGAAATGGGGTCGCTTGGGTTATTCCACCTCGCGTGCATGAGCGTGCGACGATTTATGACGAGCGGCCGGAAGACAAGCTCGCCATTCGGATGCTCCGCGCGCTCGATGTGTGCTTCGCTCGGATCTATCACCAACTGACGGTGCGCGCGCCGCACCATTTTCCACGGCGCGGGGCGGGGATTCTGGTTTGCAATCACACGAGCGCACTCGATCCGCTGCTGATTCAATCCGTCTCGCCGCGGCTCATCGTGTGGATGATGGCAGGGGAGTATTACGACCTGCCGATCCTCCGAAGCATCTTCCCAATCCTCGAAGTGATTCCGGTCAACCGGAGCGGGCGCGATACAGGGGCGACGCGCGCAGCCCTGCGCGCCCTAAGCCGCGGGCGGATTCTCGGTGTCTTCCCGGAAGGGCGGATCGAAACGTCGCGCGAATTACTCCCGTTTCAGACGGGCGTTGCGCTGATGGCGATGAAAACTGGGGTCCCGGTTTATCCGACATATCTGGATGGAACGCAGCGCGGGAAGGAGATGCTTCCGTCGATCCTGACCCCCAACAAGGCCTCGATCGCATTCGGGCGTCCTTTTCGATTGGCAAAATCGGCGAATTCCCGTCACGAATTGGACGAGCGGACCATGAAAATTAAAACGGCCATAGTTGATTTATCCAAAAGAAGTTGCGAACGCCCGGGCGCGCGTTAAAATATGCCGCAAGAAATGAAAATCCGCGATTGTATTGGAAAATGTGTGTAGAGATCGAAGCAGCTCAACCGATGTTCTGAAGGAACGCGTGAGTGAGAAAACATACGTTGACCGTAACAGTCGCTCGGCTAAGATAAGTTAGTTAAGATTCAAGTAAGCAAGCGCACCGGCGCATTTTCTCCCCTCCGGAAGACACCGACCGTAACAGGCGGTGTCTTCTTTTGCGCTTCACATCATTCCGTAAAGACCCTCACAGAAATATTTGCATCGTCCGAACCTCGCGCAAATTGTTTGCGTCTTAGTGCTCGGATTGCGTGAGTTCGCCTTGAAAAGCGGATGCTCCCGCACCACAATGCGAGGAGCGGGGCCGTCGGCTCTGCACCGGGCGAAAATTGGCGTATGCGTATATTGATCGTCGGCCAATGGACTGGCCGATAGACCGAATGGACGAGCGATCCGAACAGTAGCGGATCGCCACGGGCATTTCGGGCGATCAGGTGTTGGCGCTTCCCAGTGCTGATATCTGAGCCCAAGGACGGGCGGAACATGGATTCCTTTCTTATCCGCGGCGGTAGCCGCCTCAAAGGCAAAATTGAGATCTCCGGCAGCAAGAACAGCGCGCTGCCGATTCTCGCGGCATGTCTGATGGGCGAAGGCAAGACCACGCTTCACAGCGTGCCGCGCCTCTCGGACATCGACTCGATGATCAAGCTGATCGGCGAGCTCGGTTGCCACGTGTATCGCCACGACGCGCCCAGCGCCGTCTCCGGCGACGCGCCGGCGCTCAACGGCCCACTCGACATCGAAGTGACGGACAAGAAGCAGTGCGAAGCGCGCTATGACATCGTCAAGACGATGCGTGCGAGCATCTGCGTGCTGGGTCCATTGCTTGCGGCGCGCGGCAAGGCGATCGTTTCGATCCCGGGTGGCTGCGCGATCGGCGATCGTCCGGTCGATCTGCACGTGCGGGGACTGCAAAAGCTCGGCGCAGAGTTCCGCACCGAAAACGGCAACATCGTCGGCGAAGTGAAAGGCCGGCTCAAAGGCTGCCGCATGTACCTCGGCGGCGCGCAGGGGCCGACGGTTCTCGGAACAATCAATGTGATGTGCGCCGCGGCGCTTGCCGAGGGCGAAACGGTGCTCGTCGGCGCCGCCTGCGAACCGGAAGTCGTCGACTGTGCCGAGCTGCTCATCAAGATGGGCGCGAAGATCAAAGGCCACGGCACGCCGGAGATTCGCATCGAAGGCGTCGAGAAGCTCAGCGGCACACAGCACCGCATCATCCCCGATCGCATCGAATGCGGCACGTTCATGATCGCGGCGGCCATCACGAATGGTGAACTCGAACTCAAGCAGTGCAACGCGGATCACCTCATTGCGGTGAGCGATCGCCTCGATGAAGTCGGCGTGAAGATGGAACGCGAAAATGGCACGATGTACACGAGCTCGGTTCGCCGACTCAATACGGTCGAGATGACGACGCAGCCGTATCCCGGCTTCCCAACCGATCTCCAGGCGCAGCTCATGGCGTTGCTCTGCCTCGGCGACGGGATCAGCGTGATCACCGAGCGCATCTTTCCGGATCGCTTCCTACACGTCGGCGAACTCAATCGAATGGGGGCGCGCATCCGCAAAGAAGGCCCGACCGCGATCATCCAGGGCGTGAAGGAACTGCACGGCGCGCCGGTGATGGCGAGCGATCTTCGCGCATCGGCGGCGCTCGTTCTTGCAGCGCTCGTCGCGAAGGGCACGACGCGAATCGATCGCGTCTACCATATCGATCGCGGATATGAAAAGATCGAGCAGAAGCTGCGAGCGGTCGGCGCGGATATCGAACGCGTGAAGGAAAAGTAATCGCCGACCTCAGTCGGCGTTCAGACATCGCTTGCGGTTTCGCAGATTGAAGGTTTCCAGATCTGCCAAACCGCAAGCGTTTTTGTTGCGCTATGCTGTCCAAACGCGTCGTCGTCGGCGCTGAGCGAGCAGCGCGAGACTTCCGAGCATGCAAAGCATCATCGCGCTCGGTTCGGGTACGACGAGCCGCACGTCATTTGCGTCGTACACCACGTGCAGGCCTGACGGCAGGTTCGTCGTCGCGAAGTTTCCGCTGACGCCGAGGTCCGAAAGCAGGATGACAAACGAATTGTCCTGCGTCGGCGTGAAGCCATTGATCAGCGTGACATTGAGCGTTCCGCCGAGTTGGGCAGTACCGTTCGTGTGAAGCTGATCGTATTGCGTGCCGACGGTCGGCCCGCCGATCTCGATATCGAGCGCACCGCTCGCGAGCTGCACGTAATTGCCCGTCGCGGTGAGAAGGGCGGGGGAATTGCCCGGCGAGACGTGTCCGCCGTTGCTCAGGCCGCCCGCGATTTCGCCGCTGCCGTTCAGGGTGCCGGAGGCGAGGTTCAGCGAGCCGGTGTTGAAGCTGATGGAGCCGTTGATCGTCGTGACCGCGTTGCTGCCGGAATGCGTGTAGTCGCCGTTCATCGTCAGGTGACTATTGGCGCCAATATTGACGCTGCCGCTGTTGGTAATCGCGGCGGTGACTGTGAGGGCGGCGCCGTTCTGGATCGTCAATCGGTTCTGGTTCACGGCGAGCCCGGCCAGTTGCGGGAACGTCGCATTCGTCCCGCTCAACAGAATCGTCGCGTTGTTCGTGATGACGTTGCTGCTGAGGTTAAGCGTCGCGGGACCTGTGTCGGCGAGAACGCGCCATGTTCCACCGGTGAGCACGCCGGCGGAGTTGTTCGAGACGCTACTGTTTACGGTCAGCGCCGAAGCAACCGCTTCGACGATGCCGTTGTTCAGGAACGTGCCATTGTTCATCACTACGCCGCCGCTACCGCAGGCGCGCTGCCTTGGTTGTCGACGTTGATCACGCCATTGCCGATTTGCCCGTGGCCCTCGATCGTGTTGTCGACATTCACCAGACGGAAGTTGACCGAGTCCGCGCGAATGAGATCCGTGGACGTTCCGGCGAGCGCCACTGTTCCGCCGCCGCTCAGGCTCACGCTCGCGCCCCCAAGATGCAGGCGCGTCGTGTTCGCTGTGGAAAGGATCGCGAGCGTTCCGCTGTTCACGATCGCCTGACTGACGAACAGCGTCTGCGCATCGCCGATGTCCAACTCGTCGCCACTGTTGATCATGAGCGTGCCGACCGTGGCAGTGATGTTCAATGTGACCGTGGTGTGCTGGGCGTTTCCCCCATCGATCTTCGCGCTGTCGCCCGAGCTGTTCGGCACACCGCTCGGCGTCCAGTTTCCCGCCGCATTCCAGAAACCAATCGTCCCGTCATTCCACGTGTAATCGGTCGCAAAAGCACGCGGCGCCATCAGCGCCACCACGATGGAACGTAGGGTTCCCAAAGTAAACGAAACCACATTCTTGCTGCGAAGTATGCGCGCTCCGGTACCACTCTTGTGACAACGAATTGCTGTCGGCATTTTGCTTTGCTCCTTCCCCCGAAACTTTTTAGGATGTGGACACAGTTGCTCTAAGTTCCGAGCGAGCCGCTTCATATCGCAGTGGACGCGCTCGCGACAATACGCCAGATGGCGTATGAGGTAGGGAAGGAGGTGGGCCGATGCATCCCGTCTCGAACGCGCGCCTCATCGAACTAATCGAGTCGCTTCGATTTCTTTACGAGCCATGTGATCTCGTTGAGCTCCCGCTACATCTGCTCGCGGCCGCGCGCTCCTGCGTTCAAACCGACGGCAACGCGTACAACGAAGTGAACCCCGCGCACTCGCGCGCGATCGGCGTGCTCGACAATCCCGATTGGAAGATGGAAGACCTCGTCGAGCCGCTCGAGACGCACATGCACGAGCATCCCGTCATCAATCACTGTCACTCCACACGCGACGGCTCGGCGAGGAAGATTTCCGACTTCATGTCCAAGGCCGATTTCCACGATACCGGCCTGTATCTTGAGCTGTATTGCCCGCTCAACATCGAATATCAGATGGCGATCACCATCCCGACGCCGGGCAACGAAATCGTCGCGGTGGTGCTGAATCGAAGCGGGGTCGATTTCGTTGAGGAAGATCGCGCGGTCCTGAACCTGCTTCGCCCACACATCGGCCAGGCGTATCACAATGCGCTCGCGCTCAAGAAGTTGAAGGATGAGCAAACGCGATTGAACGGAACGCTCGAGGCGCTTCAGCAGTGCGTCGTCATTATCGACCCGAAATTCCGAATCAAATTCGCGTCTCCGCGAGCGCATGGCGTGCTGACGCAGTTCTTCGGCCCGCGAAGCAAGAGCTCGAAGTTGCCGGCCCAACTCGAAAACTGGTTAGCGCGTCACATCGGGCGCAACTGGCGCAAGGGGACGCTGCCGCCCGTGCGCGAGCCGCTGCGCGTCTTCGCGGACGATCGCTGGCTGCTCGTGCGATGGCTCGGGAAAGCGATCCACGGCGAATTGACGCTCGTGCTTCAGGAGCAAGCCTCCGCCGGTAGCGCTGCGGAAAAACTTCGGCCGCTCGGTCTCACCGATCGCGAAGCCGAAGTGCTGTATTGGGTGGTGCAGGGGAAAACCAACCCCGAGATCGCCATCATCTGCGGCGGCAGCCGCCGCACGGTGCAGAAACATCTCGAGCACATCTTCGGAAAGTTGGGCGTAGAAACCCGCACCGCCGCGGCGCTTCGCGCCAGCGAGCTGCTCTGACCCTACAATGCGTCAGAGACAATGGACCCCACAACAACCGCCCGCAAAATCAACCTGAAGAAAGACGAAAAGCTCGACGTCGAATTCGCCGACGGGCAACGCTGCACCTACACGATCTCGTATCTCCGCTCGATGTGTCCGTGCGCGATGTGCAAAACCGTCCGCGAAGAGCAGAGCAAGCGGAAGAAAACCTCGCTCACGATCCTTCCCGGCAATTACACCGGCAACTTGAAGGCCACGTCCGCCGAAATGGTCGGCAACTACGCGATCAAGATCGCCTTCTCCGACGGCCACGACACAGGAATCTATTCGTTCACCTATTTGCGGGAGATTTGTTCCGGTGAGAAGAGCTTATGACCAAGTGTCGGCCTCGGAGCGAAAGATGCTTTATCGCTTTCTCTTCCTTCTTTTTTTCGCAGGACGGGAGCGGCTGGGCCGTGCGAATTTGGAAATGAGTTGGCGGAAGAAGTCGGCGACTTGCTCTTTGGTCCCATCGCCTGTTGCTACAGACAACACGAGCTTTTCAGCGCTCGCGGGCAACGCGCCCAGGTCGATACCGTTCATTCCAAGGAAAACGAGCGCAGCGTGCGTGCCAGTTCGTTTGTTGCCATCCGCGAATGGATGGTTCGTGACAATGTGAAAAAGGTAAGCTGCGGCCATCGAAGCAATGTCGGGATGAAGGAATTTTCCATCAAACCTCTGCGACGGCTGCGCAATGGCGGATTCCAAGAGGTCCAGGTCCAAGACTTCATCCGACCCTCCAAATTCGGCGATCTGAAAGGCGTGTATCTCCAAGACCTCTTTGAGGGTCAGAAAGATGGGTTCGTTCACTTGGCGAGTTTCCGGAAGAGTTTAGCGTTCTTCTTTCCGGTCTTCGAAAGGACCTTTTTGAACATTTGTGCGCGCTCCTCATCGCTCAACGGCTCCATAATCATCTTTCGGCCCTCAACCGTAATCCGAACTGCAGAGCCGTCATCCAAGCCGAGTAGATCCAGAATGGAACGGTCGAGAATGAGGCATGCTGAATTCCCTTGGCGTGCTAATGTCTTCACCATGTTCGCCCTTTCCTGTCGTACGTACACAGTACGTACAGCGTCGCTTCCAGTCAAGCAACTGATACCTGTCTGATTGGTCATTGGAATTTGGCCATTGGCCATTCGATCGCTTCCCCAGCTACACAAATGCTTACGTTGCCCTACAATGTCCGCTCTATGGACCCTGACTTACGCAACAAACTCGTTCCCGGTGCGCGGGTGAAGGTCACTCAGCAGATCGCAGGGCGGGATTACACCTGGACCACCACCGTGACCGGCACGATCACCGAGTACGCCCAGAAGGAAACGGGCAGCTGGTACGCCCATTCGCGGGACGACAAACTCTGGCTCGATCGCCTCGCCATCCGCAAAGACGACGGCGAGCAGACGACCCTCAATCTCGACGAGTACAGCGTCGTGGAAGTGCTTTCCGCGCCACCGGCGGCCGCGACGGCTTCCACGTGATCGCATCGTTTCACCGTTCCTCATTCATTCTTCAACCTTCGCCTCATGGACGCCGCCATTTTCGGACTGATCGTCGCCGACCTGATTGCCGAGCCGATGGATCTGCGCAATCCGCCGAAACCGGGCGGGCTGGCGCTGCTCAATTCGCTGTCGCTCACGACCGGCGGAAATGTCTGCAATACGGGGGTCGCGATGGCGAAGCTCGGCGCGCGCGTCGCGGTCGCGGGAATGGTCGGGGATGACGTGCTCGGCCGCGCCGTCGTCGAAAAGCTCAAAAGCTCCGGCCTCGACACGAGCGCGATTTTCACTAGCAAAACCGCTCAAACGAGCGCCACCGTCGTCGCAGTCGAGCCCGGCGGCGAGCGAGTGTTTTTTCACACGCCCGGCCCGACGCCGCAGTTGGATCTCGACGCGTTCCGCAGGTGCTTTCCAATCTTCGGCAAATGCGCGTGGATGCAGGTCGGATACTTCGGCCTCCTACCAACGCTCACGCCGCACCTTGCTGAGGGATTGAAGGAATTTCGCTCCACTTCGCCCGGAACAAAAGTTGCGCTCGACACCGTGAATCCACCCGCCGATGCCAAGCTCCTCTGGCCGATTCTCGCCCAGGTCGATCTGTTTGCGCCGAGCCGCACCGAAGCAACCGCGCTCACCGGCGAAAGAATCCCCAAGAAGATGGTCGCCGCCTTTCGCGAGCACATGCCGCAAGGCCTGATCGCCGTCAAGCTTGATTCCGAGGGGTGCTATCTCGACGACGGGAAAGAGGCCGTTTTCGCTCCGGCTTACAAGGTAAAAGTAGTAGACACAACCGGCGCCGGTGACACGTGGTTCGGTGGCTTGCTCGTCGCCCTGAGAAAACAAATGCCGCTGAAGCAAGCCGCCCAATTCGCCAACCGCGCCGCGGCCGACTGCTGCACGGCGCTGGGCGCGAGTACCGGCGTCAAAAGCTTCGACGAAACGCTGGCGCGGATCTGGTGAGTAATCAAATTATGAATGATGAATTCTGAAGAATTGTTTCATCCTTCATAATTCATCCTTCATCCTTCGCTTTTTATGTCTTCCGTCACCCCTCCCATGATCGGCACGTGGACCGTTACCATCCACGCGGTCCGTCCCTTGACTATCCACAGCGATCTTTATTACGAACTGCACGTGACGCGCCCCGAGCACCCCGAGCAAGTCCTCGCGATCCGCGCCCCACAGCACGCGGCGCGCACCACGCCGGTAGAAGGTCAAACTGTGATCGTCACGTTTCTGATGGGACAAGTCACGAACCTTGAGCAGGCGGTCCCGTGATTACTTGCCCGGAAACCCCGCCCGGCTACAGTATCCCGCCTGTGTCTTCGGCAAACGCAAATCACGCGCCCTCGCCGCCGATCGTCGCCGTCGCGGCATGGGCTCTGCCCGGCCTCGGTTACTGGCTCATCGGCCATCGTGTGCGTGGACTGACGATCGGCATCACGGTGCTTTTGATGTTCGCCGCTGGCATCCTCATCGCGGGTATTCGCGTGATTGACGTGCCGGGGTTCAACGACCAGGGCGAGCGCGTGCTGCTCGACAACAGCGGGAACACCATCCCCAATGGCCTGTTGTCCTCCGGCGACTGGGCCCTGAAAAAACGGCCGTTCTATGAGGTCGCCAACAAGCCTTGGTTTGTCGCGCAGGTATTGCTCGGTCCGATCACGATCGTCACCGCGGATATCTCCCTTCACGCCGCAGAGCCGACCAATCCCGGCAGCATTTATTCCAAGGTCACCAAATCGCACGCGCGCCTGTGGGAGATCGGCACGCTCTACACCGCGATCGCCGGAATGCTCAACCTGCTCGCGATCATCGACTCGTCCTTCCGCGCCGGCCGCTATCAGTCGATGACAACGACGGTTGAACCGAGTCCCCAACCGCCTGCGCCGGAGGCCGCGTGATCCCCGCCTCCCTCCTCGCCGCATATGCCTGGCACCCGTTTCTCAACCAACCGCCGATCTGGGATCAGTGGTATCTACTACTTTTGCCTTTGTGCCTCGGCGTCTCCATCGCCTACAAGTCCGTGAAATGCCACACCATGTCGCAGGTGCCATGGGAAGCGACGGTGATCTTCTTCTGGATCCTGATCGGCATGGTGACGGCGGCTGGAGTTTTGGTTGCCGTCATCGAGTGGTTCTGATCACTGTTTTCGTCGTCTGTGCAACCGCAACCTTCCGGTTGCGGCTCAGAAAATCACAATCGACTGAACTGGTTCCGTTTGAGCCGCAACCGGAAGGTTGCGGTTGTCAAAGGATACCAGTGGGTATCTCTGGCAATCCCTGACCTCCGCGCCAACATAACCCTCGATGATCGGGGAAGTACGTCCCGACCAAGTACTCCAGATGGTCAGCGTCATTGACAACCTTCCAATCGCCATACCTCCCAAACCATCGTTTGCCTCTTTTTCCGCTCCACTTGCCGAGCAGATAGCTCAGCACGTTCTTTAGCTTCGCCAACACCTCATCGCACGGAAGAAATCCGTCCCAACTGATGACAAGATGGAGGTGGGTGAGGTCCGTTCCTACGCCTTCCAAAATCCATTGCCGCCGATCACAGATATCCTTCGCTCCGCGAATCAAGATCGACTGTATCATGTTGTTGAAGAGCACAGCGTCGCGCTTTGCTTGTCGGCCCCATGAAGCGGCTTCAACTGGGTTCGGAGGTACAACCCCTTCTCCTCGCTTTACGTAGCCTCGGGGATTGTCGGCTCTCCAAGCACGATACGCATGAAACGTAAAGTGGTAGGTGGGCATTTGAATGAATATAGTGCGGCGAGGACAACCGCTTGCTTCCGCAAGCGGCTCACAACAGGCTGACGCCGCATTGTTTTTCCGAGCCGCTTGCGGAAGCAAGCGGTTGCGCACGAACGCCGGAAGGGCATCTCATGGCCAAAATCGCAATCCTCGTCGAAAAGATTTACGAAGATCTCGAGCTGCAATATCCGCGCTTACGGCTGAAAGAAGCGGGCCACACAGTCGAAGTGATCGGCCCGAAAGCGGGTGAAACGTACGTCGGCAAGCACGGCTATCCGCAGAAGGCGGAGAAGAGCGCGAAGGACGTGAAGGCGACGGATTACGACCTGATCGTGATTCCCGGTGGCACATCACCCGATCACATGCGGCGCGATGAAGGCATGGTAAAGCTCGTCCGCGCGGCCGCCAGTGCGAAGATCCCGATGGCCGCGATCTGCCACGGGCCGTGGATGCTTTGCTCGACCGATACGCTACGAGGCCGTCGCTGCACGAGCTACATGTCGATCATTCACGACGTCACCAACGCCGGCGGAAAGTGGGTCGATGAAGAATGCGTCGTCGATGGGAGCATCATCACGTCGCGTTGTCCCGATGATTTGCCCGCCTTCAGCAACGCGATCCTGCAACTCGTCAGCGAAGGAAAAGCCACCGGGACGAAAGGTAAACCGATCGCGCCCGAGTGGGTGAAGGAAATGATCCCGGCTTCATCGCGCGGGTAAAAGAATTTGCCACCGATGAACACCGATGGACACCGATAATAATCCGTTTCATCGGTGTGCATCGGTGCCCCATCGGTGGCAAAACAATTCAGGAGAGGCACGTGGCGAAGATGTCTCGACGGAAAGTCGTAAAGGGCATCATGACAACCGGGGTCCTCGGCGTCACAGGCGGACTTCGCGCCGCGACCACCACGACCACTTCTACAACACATGCCGACGCCATCACGCCCGATGATTTCGCCTCAATCGAGAAAGTCACAGGCCGGCATTTCACGCCGAAGCAGCGCGAGATGATGGTCGAGAACGCTACCGCGAAGCGCGAAGTCCTCGTCAACCTCCGCAATCGCAAGATCGACCCGAACATCGAACCCGCCGTCCATTTCGATCCGCGAATTGCGGGCGTTTCATATCCGACTGGGTCATCGAGCTGCACGATGAGCGACGGACCAGTTCCTGATTACGACGGCGACATCGAACACCTCGCCTTCGCCACCGTTGTCGATCTCTCGCGCCTGATTTTCGCGAAGAAGATCACCTCGACGCAGCTGACGAAGATGTATCTTGATCGCCTCAAGCGCTTCGGCACGCGATTGAATTGCGTGATCACGTTGACCGAAGAACTCGCGCTCGCGCAGGCGAAGCGGGCCGATGCAGAACTGGCTGGCGGCAAATCGCGCGGTCCGTTGCACGGTATTCCGTGGGGCGCGAAAGATCTGCTCGCGACGAAAGGCGTTCCGACAACGTGGGGTGTGAAGCCGTATGCCGATCGCAGGTTCGACGAAGACGCGACGGTCGTGAAGCGGCTTGAAGAAGCCGGGGCGGTGCTCATCGCGAAGTTGTCGATGGGTGAGCTGGCGATGGGAGATGTGTGGTTCGGCGGGATGACGCGCAATCCGTGGAAGCCTTCGACGGGATCGAGCGGATCATCCGCGGGCCCAGGCGCCGCGACGGCCGCGGGCCTCGTCGCGTTTGCAGTCGGCAGCGAAACGCTCGGCAGCATCATCAGTCCGTGCATCACCAACGGCTTGACCGGTCTTCGCCCGACGTACGGCCGTGTGTCTCGCTTCGGCGCGATGGCGCTGGCCCGAACAATGGACAAGCTCGGACCCATGGCCCGCGGGGTCGAAGATTGCGCACTCATCCTCAGCGCGATTCACGGTCCCGACGGCCGTGATTCGACGGCCGCGAGCGTTCCGTTCAATTGGAGCGCCTCGACGAATTTGAAAAAGCTTCGCGTCGGCATCGCACTGGCGGACGTCGACAACGCGCTCAAGGGAAAGAACGAAGAGAAAAACAAGACAATGCGCGCGGCGATCGATCATGTGCGCGAGCTTGTCGGCGAGCTGAAACCAATTACACGTCCGCCGACGAAAAACTACACGGGTCTCGCGAGCCTCACGATCGCATGCGAATCGGCGTGCAACTTCATGGAGCTCATCGACAGCGATCAGATCAACGAACTCGTCCAGCAGGACGCCGGCAGCTGGCCGAACGTCTTCCGCGTCGGATCAACGATCCCCGCCGCGGATTACCTGCGAGCTCAGCAGGTTCGTACTCAGCTTCAGCTCGAGATGCATGAAGCCTTAAAAGACGTCGATTGTTACGTGACATTTCCGTACGCGGGACCAACGGTGTCGTATACGAACCTCACAGGACATCCGTCGCTCGTGACACGCTGTGGAATGTTCGAAGGCCTGCCGCTGTCGATAGAGTTCGTCGGCGATCTCTACCGCGAAGATGCGATTCTCTGTCTCGGCCTCGCATTCGAGCGATCAACCGAATGGCACAAGCAATGGCCGGATACGACGAAGATTCCGCCGTTGTAGGGTGCGCGTCAGCGCACCCGTTATTAAATCGTGCGGAAAAGAAAAAACCCGTGCGCAGCAGCGCACCCAACAAGGCCGTTAATGAATTGACCTCTCGAGCACCTTTCCGTTCGCATCCCGACGTACGAACGCCAATCGCTGATCGAGCGTCACCTTCCAATCCGGTTGAACGAGCTTCTCCGGCACCGGCAGCTTCAGCGGGTTTTCGACATCGCGGCTCATGATCAAATCCGACCGGCCATCGACCAGATCAATCTGAATCGCCACGCAATTGTCGCCGGCACCTTCGATCGGCAAGCGTCGAATGCTTTTGATTTTCGATTTCCCCTCGTACGGTTCGATTACGCTGACGAACGTCGATGCGAGCGGCGCGCTGTCCGTCGATTTTCGCCGGACGAGCACTCGAGGAATCCAGATTTCGTTCGTCGTGGCCCATGACCCCGCCACGCACCAGCCTTCGCAGGTCGTCGCCGTCGCGCCGCGCGTGAGATCCGTGTAGCGGACGTGCAGGTCCTTTCGATCAGGCACGAGGTGGTAGAGATCGTTGATCTTCCAATCGACAGACCACACTTCCGGCGGATGCGAATCGGTCTGGAAATTCCGCATCAACTGTGGATCGAGAAATTGTTCGCCCTTCGTCAGATTCAATCCGTTCGTCGTGATCGTGCCGAAATGGCTGTGGAAAAATTTCGCGTGATCGTGTCCGCCGACGACGCGAAAGATATCGACCACGTACGCATCGTCGTCATCGATATCGATCGACGCCGCCGTGCGCTCGTATTGCTGTCCACCGATCAGTGCAGGAGCTGATGCGGTGATCGCGCTGAAGGGTTTGCCCGTTGTCCAAAGGGTCGTCTTGCCTTGCGCAGTTTGCTGGTTCACGCCGTCGACGAGCACCGTGTTGTGGGCCGCCGTGCTCACGTACCAAAGGGCCTTGGGCGAAGTCCATCCGCCGAATTGCACCTGCGGATAGCCGAAGTCGGGCATGAGATCGAGGCCCTTCGCGAAAAGCCCGAGGTTCATCCCATCGAAGTGGCCGTGCGTTCCGCCCGCATCGTAATCGAGCCACAGCGCGCGCGGATTCTTGTCATTGCCCGAGCGCAAAATCGCGAGGCACCACTGTTGTTTGTTCACGCTCGGCGTGTGAAGCGTCGGACCGACCTTGTCGATCAGCGACTTCATTTCGCTCTGCATCTTCGCCGGATCGTCCGAGAACAGATCCCACGGGAGGCCATCGATCGTGTCGTGGTTCACCCCGTAGAGGACCTGCGCGAAGCGCTCGTCGCCGGTGATTTTGTAGAGCTGCCAAAGGAATGAATACATCGACGGACCGATCAGGCCGTTCGCATAGGAGATGCCCTTGTCATTCCACACCAGGCCATGATCCGGCGACGCCTCGACGCCCATGTACTGCTTGATCGGCGTCGCATTAATCCCCGTGTCGCCGCTGAGTGGGTAGTACGTGCCGAAGCACCACGTGTCGATGAAGAACCGCCACATGTCCGGCAATCGCGGATGCCGCTTCACCATGTCGGGAAGGAAATTCGGATCCGCCTGCGCGAAATAGCCGAGGAACGCCGACATGTTGTACGCTGCATACGCCGAGTAATTCGCCAGCCCCTTCTCGCCGGTGACGCCATCAACCGCGGTCGATTGCTCGATCACTGGGTCGAGCTCTTTCAGCACCGCCTCACGATTTCCCGGCCAGCCCATCACCGCGTGCATGAGCGCGATCGTCAGCGGCTGCTGCGGATAGTTTGAATGGATCTTGTCTGTCTGCGCGATCGCATCCTTGAAGATCCGCGTCTCGATGTTCTCCATCACCTTCGCCGGCGTGGATTTATCCAGTGGTGTTTTGTACTGCTCATGCTTCTTCTGCAAAAAGTCCGCCAGCGCCTGATCGTGCGCGATCGCGGGCTTGATCGCGTCATAGGTCAGCGCGATGAACCGCGTCTCGATGTTTGCGTCGTGCCAGATCGAAACGTAACCGCTGCCCTGATGGATTTCGTAAACCACCCCCTGCGCGTGGAAATCAAACGTGGGATACAAGTCCGCAATCCGATCGAGCAAAATTGCTGATTTGTGCGCGTATTTCGCATCGCCGCTCATGAGGTATGCGGCGGCGAGGTTCTTGGCACCGGAAAGAATCGCCTGCTTCCATTGGCCGAAGATCAGATACGTACCGATGAACCGCCAGCGATTGTTGCCTTCGATGTATCCCTCACCGTCATCCACGCCGAACATGTGCAGCGGATCTTTCGGATCGGGATGCTCTTCATTGAACAGCAGCGATCGGTCCGCCTTCTTCGGATCGAACACCGCGTGCTCATCCAGCCCGCTCTCGTAAAATTTGTGGAAATCGTTCTTCGGAAAGAACTCGTGGCAGTGCGGGCACTGGACTTTCCACGGATGATCCACGCCGCTGATGATCCAGTTGTACATCGGCACGGGCTCATGGCATTTGGGGCAGAAGCCGCTCGACCAGACCTGCCACGAGCGGGTGATCGTGGCGCCGAACATCAGGTTCCACAGCTCGTCATCGCTCATCTTCATCCATGGCTCGGCGCACGCAATGAAGTGATCGCGCATCGTGCGGCCCCATTCGGACTTCTCCGCGTTCGCCCGAGCGCGGGCGACCATGTCCGCAGGATAGAACGCGCTGGTGGTCGATTGAGCTTGGGTCATCACGGAAAGTGTGAACGAGAGCACGATAATTAGAGTACGCATCACGCCAGAGTACCGTGAGCAGAGATGAATGTTGTAGGGTCCGCTTCAGCGGACCGGTTATTTGCCGTTCCGAATCGAATGAATAACCGGTCCGCTGAAGCGGACCCTACGAGAATGCGAGAGGCGACATCGCACTACGCCGCGTTCGCGGCGTCGTCGGCGTTTTGGGGGGCGAGATCTTCGATAACCTTGCACGTGTCGTCGAGCGGGCGCTCGTTGCGGAACCACTCACGCACCCAATGGCAGCGGATGCCGTATTCGCGGCTGATGAGCTTGCGCAATTCGCGGGCGGCTTTTCTCGCGGTGTAGTTCTTATGCGGGATGACGCGCGCGACGCCCAGGCGCTTCAGTCTCGCGGCGTTGTCGAATTGATCGTGCGCCATCGGGATCACCAGCTGGCGCACACCGGCTTTCATGGCCTGCGCGCTCGTTCCGATTCCGCCGTGATGAACCAGCGCCGCTACATGCGGGAGGAGCTGGCTGAACGGCGCGTACGGCACATGGATGATGCCCGCCGGGAGGTTTTTCGGAATCTGCTCCGCGTGGCGGGTGAGCAGGATTCCGCGGCGGTGGATGCGGCGGCAGGCTTCGATCCAAGTGCGGAAGAATTGCTCGCCTCGCCACATCGCCGACCCGGGCGTGAAAACGACCGGCGGCTCGCCTTCGCCGAGGAACTTCGCCACTTCGCGTGGCAGGTCGTTGAGGCCGCTTTCATCGAACAGTGGAAAGCCCGTCAGCTTTGTCTGCGGCGGCCAGTCGGTTTGCGCGTGTGCGTACCAGTCCGGGAACATCCCGATCACGAGATCCGGCGAATGCCAGTAATCGCGAATGATGTTCTTCACCGGCGGAAGACCGAGGTCCTTGCGAAGGCCATTCAGGTCCGGCCCCACGGCAGGATCGACGACGAAACGGTCGCCGATCCATCGCACCAGTCGATGGATGAACTTCGGCGCCATGCGCGGAGGCCCGCCGGCCATCACCCCCGGGTCTTCGATGCTGCGAAAAACCGCCGGCGAGAGATGAATCGTCGCGAGCGGAAAATCCATCTTGTCGCGCGCGATGCGCGCCGCGAGCGCGAGGCTCGAAGCCACCACCACGGTCTGCCCCGGCGTGATGTGCGGCGTGATCGCGTCGTACATCCGGCGAAGGTTTTTTCCCAGATGCCGGCACAACGCATTCGCGGCCTTCATGCCCTTGAAGAGATCCGGATCCTGCGCGATTTCGCGATAGCTCTCGTCGCTTCCCATCTCGACGTATTCCAGCCCCGCCTGCTTCGCGAGCGTCTCGAAGTGCGCATTGACCGCGATCTTCACCTTGTGCCCGCGAGCGCGCAGCGCCATGCCCAGCCCGATGAACGGGTGAACATCGCCATGCGAACCGACGGTTACGAGAAGGACATCCATCACGCGGCCTGAGGAAGGTCACCGATCATAGCGAATCATCGGGTGTTCGCGAGAGGATGAAACAGGCGCGCCAGACGTCTCATAATGCGTTGTTGCAGGGCGCGCTTCAACGGGCCGATTACTTTTTCTGTGGACCACATTGAATAACCGGTCCGCTGAAGCGGACCCTACGGGAAGTGTCGGGAACCTCACACGCGGGCGTGATGCAAATACTGCGCGAACACTCATCGGGATCGGTTGTGCTGAACATGATGCACCTCCGAATTCTCCCCGTGCACATTCCCCGCACGCGTCAGTAATTCGCGAACCTCCTCATCCGAAGTTTGATCGAAGTGTTCGTACCAGAGCCCGACCGCGTGGAACGGCTCGGGCGTGACGGCGCAGATGACCTCATCGACGAGCGATTCGAACTGTTCGCATGTTGACGCGGCCGCCACCGGAACCGCGACAACGATCTTCGCGGGATGCTGCTTGCGCAGCGCCTCCGCGGCCGCGCGCATCGTCGAACCGGTCGCCAAGCCGTCGTCGATCAGGATGACGATCTTGTCTGCGACCGTGAGCGGTGCGCGATCGCCGCGGTAAAGTTTCTCGCGGCGCTTCAGCTCGATCGCTTCGCGCTGCGCGACCTGTTCGATGATCTTCGGTGGAACGCGCAGTTCTTCGACGACATCGCCATTCAGCACACGCACGCCGCCGCTGGCGATCGCGCCCATCGCCAGTTCTTCATGCCCCGGAAGGCCGAGTTTGCGCACGATGAACACCTCGAGCGGCGCATGCAGCGCGCGGGCGACTTCATACGCGACCGGCACTCCGCCGCGCGGAAGGGCAAGCACCAGCACATCGTTTCGGTCGGCGTATTGAGCAAGCTCGCGGGCGAGATACTGTCCGGCGTGACGACGATCTTCGAAGCGATCCATGATGCACTCCTGTTTTCGCTTCAGAATCCACCGTAAGGCGCGCAGCGAGCGATGAATACCCCAAAAATCGCTTGATTTGCATGCGCTGTTGAATGTGCAATGACGTGTTAAAAGGGCGTCCCAGCGAAAGGATTCTCATGACCTACGGATACGGCGACGGCGGCGGAGGTGGTGGACGGCGATTCAACCTCCGGATCATCGCCGGCATCGTGATCGCCATTATCGGCGTGATCACGTACATGACGCACACGGAGACGAATCCGGTCACCGGCGAGAAGCAGCACGTGGGAATGAATGTGGATCAGGAGAAGGCACTCGGGTTGCAAGCGGCGCCGGAGATGGCGCAGGAAATGGGCGGCGTGCTGCCGGATGACGATCCGGAGCAGAAGCTCGTGCAGTCGATGGGTGAGAAGCTCGTTGCGACGAGCGACGCGGGGAAAAGCCCTTACGCCGACAACTTTCATTTTCATGTGCTCGCGGATCCGAAAACGGTGAACGCGTTTTCACTTCCGGGCGGACAGGTGTTCATCACACACGCACTGCTCGTGCAGCTGCAGAATGAAGCGCAGCTCGCGGGCGTATTGGGGCACGAGATTGGCCACGTGATCGCGCGTCACGCGGCGGTGCAGATGGCGCAGGGGAAACTCGGTCAATCGCTCGTGACCGCGGTCGCGGTTGGCGCAAGCGACGATCAGCGAAGAGGCCAGACCGCCGCGATCGCCGCGATGATGGCGAATCAGATGCTGCAATTGCACTATTCGCGAGGCGACGAACTTCAGGCCGATTCGCTCGGGCTGAAGTACATGCAGCAGGCGGGCTATACGCCCGAGGCGATGCTAGGCGTGATGGAAATCCTGAAAAACGTTGCCGGAGGCGGAAGAGGACCGAGCATCTTGCAGACGCACCCCGATCCCGACGCACGCATTGCGGCGATCAAGGATTACCTGCAAAAGAACTTTCCAAATGGAGTGCCGAAGGATCTCATGGAAGGGCGGTCGCTACATTGAACCGCTTCTGTCGCGCATTGGCGGTGCCCGCTTAAGCGGGCAGCGTCGGGTGGTAAGATTGTTGGGATGAACCGACGGATCCGAAAGTCTTCTCGGAACATTCGTGAGAAATTCGGAGATCAGCACCGGTTCGAACATTGGTACGTTGACAACCAGGTTTATTTCATCACCGCCCGATGTCGAGATCGATTCCCCGCCTTCGGATCGGAGGAGGCGAAGGCGATCTTCTGGGATCGTTTTGATCACTATGCAGCGTTTTTCGGCTACGTCCCTTGGATCACGACGCTCCTCGACAATCATTATCACACGCTTGGATATCTCAAGAAGGGTGTGAACCTGAAGTTCTTTATGCAACGAGTTCATGGCTCGGTCGCGAAACTCGTGAACGATTTACTTCCGGAGCGTAGGGAAGATTTCTGGCGCGACTCGAAGGGCAAAGAGTACTTCGACGGGTGCATCCGCGACGAGTTGCAATGCAGGCGTGCCTATCGTTACACCTTAACGCAATCGCGCAGACATGGAATCACGCAATCGTATTGGACGTACTCGCACACGCACAAGCAGATCGAACTGGATGTAGGCCTGAAACGGGCGATAGAGTTGGGCGCGTTTCTTGAGGATGTTCCTTACAAGCGGTATGAGGATCGGAACGAGTCCCGCTAAAGCGGGACTCGCCACCTGCTCGTCACTTTTCGCTCGATAGCTTCACGAGCATTACACCGTGCGGAGGCACTTCGGATTCGAAGTCATTTTCAAACGTGCCGAGATCTTTCTGTCTCCAGAGATCGCGTGCGGACTGTTTCCCTTCGAGTTTCAGCTCCGAAAAATCCGTTTTGATCTTCATTGCTTCATCACCGAGGTTGAACAAGCCGACCGCGTGCGAGCCGTCTTCGAGATCTTTCAACCACACCTGCCCACGCGGAAGCTCGCGCGGTTTTGACGTCTTGCTTGTCGGGTGATGAAGCGTGACCTCGCCGCCTTGTGTGCTGACGAGACGCGCTTGTCTGCCGAGGGAGTCCTGGTCAATCGCGAGGACTTCGTCGTTGGTGAGCAGGTTCAGCGTGAACGGATCGAGGCGATCCAGGTCGCAACCCAGCAGCAGCGGTGCGCTGAGCAAACACCAGAGGCTGATGTGGGTGTATTGTTCATCGGCGGTGAGATTCGTGTAGTGGATTTTGTTGCTCCACCCTAGGTAGCCGACGACGAGCATGTCCGGATCGTTGTAATGGCCCAGCGCGGCGAACGGGGCCCAGCGGTCCTGGGCAAAGCCGATCGTCGCGATGCTCCACCACGTGTCGCGAATGTCGCCGGTGGTGCGCCAGGAGTTGGCGTATTTCGCGAGCATCTCGGCGCTTTCGAACGGCGCGCTATTTGACAGGCTGAAGACGATGTCGCGGCCGGAATTCTTCAGCGCTTCGGACATCTCCCGCGTTTCCGGCTCGCGATTCGGCCGCCAATCGTATTTGAGATAATCGAAGCCCCACGCCGCCCACTGTTTCGCATCGGCATCCGCGAACGAATATTTTCCGATGCTCCAAGGGCCGGGCTGATCGGTGTGCCCTTTGTAACTCGTGTCGGGCTTGGTCCAGGCACCATTCGGGTCATCCGAGCTTCCGCCGCACATGCCTTCGTAGGTTGTTTTCCACGGGCTCGAGTAGATGCCGGGCTTGAGGCCCATCGCATGAACTTGGTCGGCGTACGTTTTGATGTCGGGAAATTTTTCGTTGCTGCGCAGCGCGTGCGTGGGCGTGTCGCGATCGCGTTGCCACGTGTCGTCGATGTTCACATAGGTCCAGCCGTGATCGATCAGGCCGAAGCGGACCATCGCCTTTGCCGCGCGGAGGCATTTGTCCTGATCGACGGCTTCGGCCCAGCAATTCCAGCTGTTCCAGCCCATCGCCGGCGTGAGGCCGATCTTATCGCCGATGATGATGTGGAATTTTTTCTCGTTCGATCCGAGATCGTTCTTCGCGACGAGCGTGACAGTGAATTCGCCCGGCGACTCGATTCTTCCCGTTATGCGTCCGGTCCTTTCGTCGAGCGACAAGCCATTCGGTAATCCCAGCGCGCCAAAAGTCATCGGGCGCTTGCCTGTCGCAGCGATGGTGTAGAGAAACGGATGTCCCGGTCGAGCACCAAAGACGCTCGGCCCGTTGATGCGCGGGGTCTTCGGCGGGGGCGGGGTGAGGATTCTTCCGCTCAAATCCGGTGCGGTCGAAGGGCCGGTTGACCGCACGGGCGGAGTGGGCTGGGCATGAACCGAAATGGGAATGGCAAATGCGAGAACAACGCTCGCCCACATCCCGATGCTGCGCGACGTCCCCATGAGTTGTCATCCTGAGCGAAAGCGAAGGATCCCGAGTTCGGAGTCACTTGCCGACCCCGAGATCCTTCGCTTCGCTCAGGATGACAAATGCGAACCGATGCGATCAGCTCGACTTGGTCAGCTTCACCAGCACCACACCGTGCGGCGGGACTTCGGTTTCGAATGATCCATCGAAGGATCCGAGGTCCTTTTGTCTCCACACATCACGCACCGTTTGCTTGCCATCGAGCTTCAGCTCGGAGAAATCCGCTTTCACCTTCATCGGCTCATCGCCGAGGTTGAACAGGCCGGCGGCGTGATTGCCGTCCTCGAGGTCCTTCAGCCACACTTGCCCGCGGGCGTACGTCGCGGCTTTGTTTTTCGATTTCGGATTCGACGGTGAAACGGTGACATCGCCGCCTTGCTTGCTGACGAGCGTCGCTTCCTTGCCGAGCGCATCCTGGTCGATCGCGAGGACTTCATCGTTTGTCAAAAGATTCAGCGTGAAGGGATCGAGGCGATCGAGATCGCAGCCGATGAGCATCGGCGCGCTCAGCAACGACCAGAGGCTGATGTGCGTGTATTGCTCGTCGGCGGTCAGCTTCGTCGAATGCAGGTTCGGTCCCCAACCGACCCAGCCGACGACCAGCATGTCCGGATCGTTCCAGTGGCCCGGCGCGGCGAACGGCGCCCAGCGATTTTGCGTGAAGCCAATGCTCGTGATGCTCTGCCACGTATCGCGAATGTCCCCCGTCGTGCGCCATGAGTTGGCGAGCTCCGTCGCCATCTTCGCGTGATCGAACGGCAGATTGTTCGAGAGGCTGTAGACAATATCGCGGCCGCTATTGAGCAGCGCATCGTGCATCGCGCGGACGGCGGGCTCGTCGTTCGGCCACCAGTCGTATTTCAGATAGTCGAAACCATCCGCGGCCCATTGTTTCGCGTCGTTCTCAATGAACGGATATTTACCGAAGTGATGGCCGTCTTTCCTCGTTTCGGGTTTGGTCCAGCTGCCATCTTCGTTGTCGGCGCTTGAGCCGGGATACCCGGCATAGCTCGTCATCCACGGCGTGGAATAAATCCCCGCCTTCAGGCCCATCGCGTGGATCTGGTCGGTCAGGCCTTTCATGTCCGGGAACTTTTCATTGCCGAGCAGGCCTTTGGTCTGCGGATCGCGCTTGCCTTGCCACGTGTCGTCGATGTTGATGTAGGTCCAGCCGTGGTTGATGAGGCCCGCGTTCACAAATGCTTTGGCGGAATGCACCACCTTTTCCTGATCGACCGCGCCGGCCCAGCAGTTCCAGCTGTTCCAACCGAGCGCGGGAGTAAGCGCGATCTTGTCACCAATGACGATGCGCAGCTTCTTCTCGTTGTCACCCAGCGAGTTCTTCGCATGCAGCGTAACGACATGCTCGCCAGCGTCTTTCACCATGCCGGTGATTCGGCCGGTCTTTTCATCGAGCGAAAGGCCGTCGGGCAAACCATCGACCGAAAACGTCATCGGCCGCTCGCCCGTCGCCGGAATGGTGTAAAGGAACGGTCGGCCGGTTCGCTCGCCGTAAACGCTCGCACCATTGATGCGAGGCGTCTTCGGCGCGGGCGGCGTGAGGATGCGATTGCTGTAGTTTGGAGCGGTGGAAGGCGCCGGCTGTTTCGCGTCTTGCGCGACTGCCGCGCCGGTCACGAGAATGGAAATGCCCAGAAGCATGTTTCGAATCATGCGGAGCATCATACAAAAAGGCGCGGCGTGCTTAAGCAGGCCGCGCCAATAAAAAGTCCGACTTCGTTCCTCAACCGATATCGACGACGGTTTCACCCGAACCTTTGTCGACGACGACGTCACCGGGCACCGCCGCGAAGAAGAGATCGTTGTCAGCGTTCCCGGTCAGCGAATCTTTTAGTGACGCAGAACTATAGAGCGTGCTCGCGTTGAGCTTCACGGTGTTGTATCCGCCGCCGTTTTGGAGATGGGAGGTGCGGAGCGAATAACTCTTATCCGTCCGAATCCATTCCTTTTGAATCGAACAAAGCTGCGACGCCGTCGGGGTCGCTTTGAATTCGCCGGCGACGAGCAGATCATCGCCCGATCCACCGAAGAGTTTGTCCGTCCCGTCGCCGCCGACCAGAATATCGCGGCCGTTGTTCCCGCTGAGCGAATCGTCTCCGTCATTCCCGAAGAGGAAGTCGTTTCCACC
>JAICIO010000029.1 GCA_025924315.1 Phycisphaerae bacterium | reverse complement strand
TGATTTTGCGAGCGCTTGTGCTCGCGTTGAGATGAGAAGTTCATCAACTCGCATGGAACCGCTCGAAACATCTCGATTGCTGCTCCGCCACTTCGAGCCGCGCGATGCGGACGACATTTACGAAGCCGTCTACAGCGATCCCGCGGTCTGCAAGTTCTATTGCGGCGAGACGCGCGATCGTGAATCGATGGACGAATGGATCATTTACCGATCGCATCAATCGCGGGGAAATGATTTCGGATTGCTCGCGGTTGAGTTGAAGAGCGAGAGCCGAGTGATCGGCCTGTGCGGCCTGCAGGCGTACGTCGCGGATTGGTTGCGGATGGAGAGCGAACCGGACCGGCCGGATCATCCGCTGGAGGTTGAGCTGACGTACGCGATTGGTCGAACGTGGTGGGGCAAGGGTTATGCGACCGAAGCGTGCCGTGCGCTGATCGACTTCGCGTTTGCTGAGCTAAAAGTTCGGCGGTTGGTCACCGGATGCAATGATCCAAACATGGCCGCGAGACAATTGCAGGATCGCCTCGGCATGCGGCGCGAACGGAATGTGCTGGGCATGTTTTGCGAAACCGTTGGGATTCTCGACAATCCGATCATGACGAAAAAGGCGACGAATCATGACAACTCGTGACAGTCGCTCGCGGATCGCGCAGGAGACGCTGGCTATTGTGCAAGGCGGGGCGTACCGCGCGCCGTCGGGGGCGGAGGTTTCGTTTCTTGATGACATTCAGATGGCGATTCACCGCAGTGAGCTGATCACCCCCGCGGCGGCCAAGGCGCTTCGTCACCGGGCCGATCGGGTGCTACTGCAACGCGATTTTCAAACGACGTTCGAGGTGAAGAACGAGGGGACGTTTACGACCGCGAGGCGATTGGTGGAACGTTTCGGGCCGGACAAAGTCGCCGCACTGAATTTCGCTTCCGCGAAGAATCCCGGCGGCGGATTCCTGAGTGGATCGCAGGCACAGGAAGAAAGCCTTGCCCGCGCCAGCGCGCTGTACGCGTGTCTTCTGCCCCACTCGACGTACTACGACACGAACCGCAAAGCGAACTTGCTCTACACCGATCACATGATCGTCTCGCCGCAGGTGCCCGTGTTCCGCGATGAAGACGACAACCTGATCGACGCGCCGTGGAAGGTGACGATCATCACGTCTCCCGCGCCGAACGCGGGTGCCGTCGCGAAGAACGATCCGGTGCTCGTTCCGAGCGTCGAAACGACGCTGCGACGTCGCGCGGAGCAGATTCTATCGGCTGCGGTGCTGTTCGATCAGACGGCGCTGGTGCTGGGCGCATGGGGCTGCGGCGTATTCAAGAACGATCCGAAGGTTGTAGCGCAGATTTTCGGGGAGATGCTTCTAGGTGACGGCGCGTTTGCGAAAGCGTTCGAACACGTCGCGTTTGCGGTGCTGGATTCGAAGGGAAACAACATCGCGCCGTTTGTTGAAGTCTTTTCGTAGGGTGTGCTTCAGCACACCGCTTTCGCGTCGATGGTGTGCTGAAGCACACCCTACTTCACGGCGATCCACTTCTTCTGCTTCGCGCCTTCGTACAGCGCATCCATGACGACGTTGCGGTAAGCAGCTTCGCGCGGTTTCACGAGCGGAACGTTCTTTCCATTGATTGCATCGAGAAAGAGTTCAAATGCGTGCGGAAGAGGCGCGTCCAAGCCGGTTTTCCATGGCGATTTGCCGTCGGCGCCTTCGACTTTTTTGCTTGTGAAGAAGAGCTCGTTGCGCACGATCGACGCGTGGCCTTCGGTTCCGCTGATCATCAGCGCTTCGACGTTGGCGAGGTCATCCCACGCGGCGGCTAACGTTCCCATCGCGCCGTTCTTGAAGCGCATCAGGCCTTCGCCGGTTTCGTCGCAATCGCCGTAGCGCTTGGTGCCTGTCGACAAGAGAGCCGTGGCTTCTTCGACCTCGCCTAGAAGCCACAGCATGATGTCGAGCGAGTGCGTGCCGAGATCGCCGAAGGCACCGCAACCGGCGACTTTCGGATCCGCCATCCAGCGCCATTCGGTGTCGAACCATCCGCCGAGCGCGCCGCTGTGGCAATTGCTTCCGCGGATGCGGGTGATCTGGCCGAAGCTGCCTTTGTCGATTTGCTGCTTGAGGAATCGGTGAAGCGGATCACCCCGACGGAAGTAGCCGGTGTTGAAGATCACGCCGGCGCGCTCGATGGCGTCGGCCATCTTGTTCGCGTCCTTGCCCGTCATGCCGAGCGGCTTCTCGACGAAGAGGTGTTTCTTCGCCTCCGTCGCTGCAAGTACGAGCTCTTCGTGGCGATCGGTTTCGGACGAGATGATGACGGCTTTGATCTCCGGATCGGATAGAATCGTACGATAATCTCCGATAAATCGGGCGGAAAGATCATCGGCACGCTTTTGCCCGCGGGCGGCATCGTGATCCCAAACGGTCTTCACCTTGGCGTCACCGCGCCCCGAGATCATCTTGATGAAGCCGGGCGTGTGGATGTGCGCGCAACCGAGAAATGCCACTGAATTCATGTAATACTCGCTGTTTGAAGGCCACTCTATTCTGGGCGAAATCATAACCCGATCGTCTGAATCGTAAAACGTTCTGCGTTTAGCCGCCGCGCGTGCGCGGCGAGTCCCCGCCCCGCACGCGGGGCGGCTAAACCAAGCTTTGACACCCGCGAATTCACGGACTAGTCTGACGCTGCTCCACCGGAGGAATCTCTACAATGCTTTTGTCTCATCGCGCTCGCACTGTGATTGGTCAACTTGTCGAATCGCTCGAAACGCGCCAGCTGCTCGCGGCGCCGGTGCTGGATGCGATTCCGAATCAAACGCTTCCGGCGGGCAAGACGATTCAGGTTCCGCTCACCGCTGCTGACAGCGACGGCGATACCCTCACGTACACGATCACGGACAGCAACACGAACCTGACCGAGACGCTGCATCCGCGGACGAACACGTTTCTCAAGCTCAACACGAATCTCGGTTCGATGACGTTCGAGCTGTTCGACGACGTCGCGCCGACGACCGTCGCGACGATCAAGGGACTCGTGAACGCGGGCTTTTACAACGGGCTGACGTTCCATCGTGTCGTTAAGGACTTCGTGATCCAGGGTGGCGATCCCGCGGGCAATGGTACTGGCGGGCCGGGCTTCCAGTTCAAGGATGAGTTCAATCCGAACGTGATCTTCTCCGGCGACGCACAGCTGGCGATGGCCAACAGCGGCAAGGACACGAACGGCAGCCAGTTCTTCGTCACCATCGGCAACCAGCGCGCGCTCGACTTCAACCACACGATCTTCGGCCAGCTCATTCACGGCCACAGCACGCTCACGAAGATCAACAGCGTGCCGACCGATGCGAATGGCGCACCGAATTCGAAAGTCACGATCAGCAGCGCGCAGATCATCCAGGACAAAACCGACGCGGTGCTGCAGATCAAAGCGAGCAAAGCGACGACCGGCACCATCACCGTGAAGGTGGACGACGGTCATGGCGGAACGAGCACCAAGCAGTTCCAGGCAAGTGCCATCGCCGACACGGTGAACGATCCGCCGATCCTTGGGCCGATCAGCAACAAGGTCGTTGGCAAAGATAAGTCCGTCACCTACACGATCAGCGCGACGGATCTGGAAGGCGACGATTATGAACTGGCGGGCGTGCTGATCAGCGGAAAGATCGCGAGCGCGCCGATCAGCGGAAAGACCGTGACGATCACACCGGCCGCGGGTTACACGGGCCCGATCGTTGTGAAGATCGGCGTGAAGCAAGCCGGCGCAACCTCGCGCGGCAGCACGCAGGCAAGCCAGCAAGATCCGCTGGCGATTTACGATACGGAAGTCGTTCAGATCGGCGTGGGCGACAAGGCGGTGAGCGGTACGGGTGTGACGATTACGGCCGCCGCGCAAACGGCGACGCGCAATGCGGTCGTCGCGAACTTTACCGACTCCGATCCTGCGGGCACCGCTGCGAACTGGACCGCGACGATCAACTGGGGCGATGGTGGAACGGGCAAGGGCGTTGTCGTGAAGAACGACGACGGCACGTTCAGCGTTCTGGGCAGCCATCAATACAACGTCGAGAATTCATTCCCGCTGCAGGTGGTCATCGACGGCGACAAAGGCGCGATCGACACCGTGACCGGCACCGCGAATGTGCTGCCGATCGCGAAGCTCAACGGAAATATCCTGACGATCAACGGCACGAGCGGCGAAGACAACATCGCCATGACGGAGGTTGGCGGAATCCTGACGGTGAACGAGAACGGGAAGCGCAAGACGTTCCCAAATGGTTCGGTCGCGCGCATCGAACTCAATGCGTACGAAGGCAACGACCTGACGAGCATGGGCAGCGGTGTTGCGGCTTCGTATCAGCTCGGCGGCGACGGCAACGACACGCTCGGCGGAGGCGACGGGAAAGACACGCTGACCGGAAGCTCGGGCCGCGATCTCATCATGGGCAATGGCGGCGACGATCGCCTCAACGGCCTCGGCACGCACGACACAATCTTCGGCGGCACAGGGAACGATCGGTTGTATGGTGGCGACGGCAACGATCGCCTCGACGGCGGCGACGGCATCGACCGACTTTACGGCGAAGCGGGCAACGACTTCCTCATCGGCGGAAGCTCGAATGATCGCCTCACCGGCGACATCGGCGACGACACGCTTCAAGGCAACAAAGGCTCCGACCTCTACGACGGCGGCCCGGGCACAGACAAAGGCTACGCCGACGCGACGGACCAGTTGCCGTATACGAGTATCGAAATCCTGGCATGAGGAGCAGCAATCCGCAAGCAAAGGGCAACCGACCTCGACCGGCAGCAGCGCTGTTGTATAGCGCATTTTCGGTAAATGCGATCGATCCTGGCGGGGCGCTCGTCAGCAGGCTTTGAACTTGTTTGCCGTAACGGCGTTTGCTACACTCCCCCCGCCCATAAGGGTGGGACAGCCGCGGCTGAAACGGGCTCCACTTCCAATCAATCGGGCTGGGGAATGCGTTTGCCCCCATCGCGCGCAGCGCTCACGTCATCGGTTCAGGACAACAGAATACATGGGCACTCTTCGTCACGGCGGACGCCTCCTGGTCGAATCGCTCGAACACCGTACTCTGCTCAGCGCCGATGCGTCGTTGAATGGCGATTGGCCGACGTTCGGCGCATCGCCGGCGCACACCGGCTATTTCGCCGGAACCGTCGGCACTCAGCCGCTGGTGGAAGATTGGTCGCTCGCGGCGAACACAACCGTCAATAACGGCATCGCCGTCGCCGATGGGCGCGTCTATGTTGCCCAAAGCCCGTCGCTGACGCTCAAGGCGTACGACGCCAACACCGGCAGCACGCTCTGGTCGCATTCCTTTACGGCTGGAAATTCGCTCAACGCTCCGACGTACTACAACGGTCGTATTTACATTCAACGCGGCAATCACACGCCCGATACGCAACTCTGGGCGCTGGATGCCACCAACGGCAACACGGTCTGGTCCACGCCGTTTACGGCGCAATGGGAATCGTATTACGCGCCGGCGGTGTCCGATCAGGGCATCTGGATTGATGGCGGATATTACGGCGGGATGTACGGCTTCCGCGCTGACGGAACGCAGATCGCCTTCGTCAACCAGGCGCAGTACGACCAGTGGACGCCATCACTTTCGGGCAACAATGTTTACGCCTACGTAGAAGGGAAGCTTTCCAAATATTCCACAACCGACGGCAGCCTCGTGTGGAGCAACACCCACACATGGGATTGGGCCGGCTGGTCGATGAACACGATCTCCGCGCTCGACAGCACGCAAGCCTACGTCGTTGGCCGACCTAATCTTTACGCGATCGACCTTTCGACGGGCGCCACGTCGTGGACGGTCACGGGTAGTTTCACAGGTAGTCCTGCGGTCGCCGCCGGAACCGTGTACGCCAACAGCGGAATGACGGTTAAGGCCTACGACGCCGCTACGGGCGCAGCCGGACTCACGTACACCGCCGACCAGAGTTTAGTGCAGCAGCCGATCATCACCGACGACGCAGTTATCGCCACATCCGTCGGCAAGACTTATGTTTTCTCGCGATCAACTGGAGCGCTGCTGCAGTCGGTTCCGTACGGCGGAGAACTCGCGGTCGCGAACAACCATCTTTACATCGCGTCGTCGATCGACCACTCACTTCACACCTACGTCTTTGCGAAAGTCGGCAACAACGCTCCAGTGACTTCGCAGGACGAGTACACTTTCGCCGAAGACACGACGGTCAAGCTCGATGTGCTCGCGAACGATTCCGATGCCGACAACGACCCGCTGCGCGTGCGCGACCTGAAGCTTGGCCCGGCGCGACACGGCACCGTTACGATCAACGACGATGGCACGCTCACCTACACGCCGCAGAAGGATTTCTACGGAACCGATTCCTTCATTTACACCGCGATCGATGGGCGGGGCGGTGAAACGGCCGGAAACGTCTATGTTCATGTCACGCCGGTGAATGATCTTCCAGTCGCTTCGTCCTTCACGAAATACATTCCGACCGCACCCGCCAGCCCGATCACTCTCTCTGCAACGGATGTCGACGGGGATGCGCTCACCTACACGATTACAACTCCGCCGCAGCACGGCACGATCACCGGCGGAACCGGCCCCTCGCGCACGTTCACGCCAACCGCTGGCTACACCGGGATCGATGCGATCGGTTACGTCGCGAATGACGGCACCGCCAACGGCACGCCCGGCGTCATCACGCTATACATCGACGACGCGCCCGTGGCACAAGACTCGACCGCCAACGTCGATGAAGACACCTCCGAGCTCATCCCGATGTCGGTGGGCGATCCCAATCAGAACGCGATGACCTATCGCATCAGCGTAAAACCGACGCATGGGACGGCAGTGATCCAGGGGAGCAGCATCCTTTACACTCCGACGGCCAACTACTTCGGCACGGATTCGATCAGCTTCATCGCCAACGACGGCATTCTCGACAGCAACACCGGCAAGATCAGCATCACTGTGTTCAACGTGAACGAGACGCCTGTCGCCAAGAACGATTTCTTCACCGCCCTGCCCGGGCAGATGGTCATCTCGCCGAATCTTCTCCTCAACGATTCCGACTCCGACGGCGGCGCGATCAGCATGACCGGCGTAACTCAGCCGAAGCATGGCGCCGTCAGCGTTCTGCAGGATGGTCGCGTCGCCTACACGGGCGATGCGAATTTCGATGGCGTAGATTCCTTCAACTACAGCATCACGGACGGTCAAGGCGGCAACGCCACCGCGACGGTGAATGTTGCCCTCGGGCAGCCGAGCCTGCCCGGTGATTGGGCGACCTTCGGCAATGGCGCCGCGCACACGGGCTATTTCCCCGGCTCCATCGTCGGCGGAACGCTCGTCAACGGATGGAACGCGACCGTCACTACCCAAAGCCTGAACCAGGTCGCGGTTGCAAACGGCCGCGTCTACGTCACGCCATATACCTATTTTGGCGATACGTTTCTCGCCGCGTATGACGTGCAGACCGGCGCGCAGTCTTGGCGTCATGCGTTCACGTCCGCGTATTCGATCAACCCGCCGACCTACGACGCCGGCAATGTCTACGTCCAGCGCGGCGATAACGGAGGCGACACCCAGCTTTGGTCGATCAACTCGGCGACCGGCGCCACCGTCTGGTCTGCCAACCACGCGGCGCAGTGGGAGCGCTATATGGCGCCCACTATCGCCGACGGCGGCATCTTCGTGGATGGGGGAACCTATGGCGGAATGTACGGCTTCAATCAATCCAACGGCACACAGCGATTCTTCGTCACGAAGCCACAGGTCGATGGCTGGACGCCGACATACTACAACGCCAAGGTCTACACCAATGTCAACGGTGTCTTCACGCAGCACAACCCGCTGACCGGCGCGGTGGACTGGTCGCTCTCGACCTCCAGCACCAATCCGGTCGCTGCAATCGCAAATGGCTTCGCGTACGCGACGGGCTCGACCCTTAGCGCAATCAATCTTAACACGCACACCACCGCATGGCAGGTCACCGGCTCTTTCAGTCGCGTGCCTGCTGTCGCCAATGGAATCGTCTATGCAATCAACGGCTCGCTGGTCCTGGGATTCGATGCCACCACCGGCGCGCTCGTGCAGACCTACAAAGCGGACGCCGTGCTCAGCTCGCAACAGCCGATCGTCACCGACGACGGGTTATTGGTTTCGTCATCATCGGCGACGTATTTGTTTGATCTCGCGTCGGGAACGCTTCTACAGAAGATCGCCGTCGGTGGCGCGATCAGCCTGGCCAATGGCGTGCTCTACATTGCCGACGGCGCGGGGGTTCTTCACACGTATTCGGTTCAGGCTCCGACGGCGAGCGCGACCGCGCCCGATCTCGATGCCGCCTCTGACACGGGCTCGTCCAGCACCGACAACATCACGACGGTGAACACTCCCGCGTTCTCCGGCAGCGGGGCAGCGGCGGGCGGAACGGTGGCGCTCTTCGTTGATGGCCTCAGTGTCGGCACGACCACCGCCGACGGCAATGGAAACTGGCACTTCACTGTTCCTTCCGCGTTGAGCGAAGGCGCGCATCGAATCGCCGCAGGCTTATTCACCTCCGCCGGAACTGCGACCTCAACGCTGAACTTCACGGTTGATCGAACCGCTCCCACTGCGAAGCCGGGAGGGGTTTACAGCGTCAACGAAGGCGCTTCGACGCAACTGAATGGATCCGCGTCCTCCGACGCATTCGGCATCGCGGGCATTCAATGGGACTTCGACTACGACGGCGCAACGTTCAACACCGATGCAGTTGGCGCAACGCCCACCTTCTCGGCCGCGAACCTTGACGGGCCGCTGGGCCGCACGCTCGCAATTCGCGTCACGGATCTCGCCGGCAATGTCTCTCTTGCGACAACCTCGCTGACCGTCGCGAATGTCGCTCCGACCGCAACCTTCTCGAACAGCGGACCCGTCACCGTCGGCTCGTCCGCGAGCGTGAGCTTCACGAACTCGTCGGATGTCGCTGCCGACACCGCCGCGGGGTTCCTCTGCAGCTACGACTTCAACAACGACGGCGTTTTCGATGTGACCGACAGCACCAGCTCTACTGCGACCGTGCCGGCGAGCTATCTCTCCACGACCGGCTCGAAGATTATTGCCGCGCGCATCACCGACAAGGACGGCGATTACACGAATTACACCACAGCAATCACGGTGAATCCTGTCGTCGGCGGATCGATCTCCGGCACCGTTTTCAACGACGCCAACAACAACGCCAAGCGCGACAGTGGCGAAGCGGGCATCGCGGGCATCACCGTCTACAACGATGCGAACAACAACAGCAACATAGATGTCGGCGAGAAGTTCACGACCACCGACGCGAACGGCCTCTACACACTGTCGGGTTTGAGCGGTGGCTCCTACAAAATCCGCGAAATTCTCCAGAGCGGCTGGGTGCAAACGATCCCCGCGAATAACTATGGCTGGACGATTACGCTCGCCACAAATCAGCAGTTGACCGGCAAGGATTTCGGGACGCGGCAGAGCGTCACGCCGCCGCCCACCGGCGGATCCATCGCGGGTGCTGTGTGGAACGATCTCGATGGGGATGCCGTGAAAGACAGCAACGAAGTCGGCGTTGCGAACATCACCATCTACAACGACGCGAACAACAACAGCAAGCTCGACAGCGGCGAAAAGACAACCGTCACCGATGCGAGCGGCGATTACATCCTCAGCGGCCTCTCCAGCGGCTCGTACAAGATTCGTCAGATTTTGCAGAGCGGCTGGAGCCAGACGTCCCCCGCGAACGGTTACGGCTGGACGATCACGCTCGCGTCGAATCAACAACTGGCCGGTAAGAACTTCGGCACGAAGGGCCCCGTCAGCGCACCCGTCGGATCTGTCGCGGGCACCGTTTACATCGACTCCAACGACAACGGCTCATTCGACAGCGGTGAAACGCCGCTGTCGGGACACACGGTCTTCATCGATCTCAACGGCAACCTGAAATTCGACTCGGGCGAGCCGAACGCCACGAGCGATGCGCAAGGTCATTACGTCATCAACAATGTCCCCGCCGGTACGCTCATCGTCATGGACCCGACGCAGCCGAACGGGCTGGAGGCGTCGGCTCCGCCGCTTGGGTATCAATTCGTCGGCATGCCGGCGGAAGGTTTCAACTTCACCAATGTCGATTTCGGCTTCGCGCCGCCGAATGCGACGATCTCCGGCGTGGTTTATCTCGATTCAAATAAGAATGGCACGCAGGACAGCGGCGAAGCGGGCGTCGCGAATGTGCGCGTTTACCTCGACGCGAACAACAACGGCGCGCTCGATTCCGGCGAGCAGTCGATGCTCACCGCCAGCGATGGCACGTATCAATTCGGGCCATTGCTCGGCGGGGATTTCTACGTCCGCGAGATCGTGCCCGGCGGTTACATTCAAACCGCCCCCGCGTCCAATGGCGCGGTTTACTTCCGCATCAGCCACGACTCGAACGCCATCGCGAATTTCGGCATCGTGACCGCGCCTACCGGCGGATCCATCGCGGGCATGGTGTGGAACGATCTCGATGGCGATCGTGTGAAAGACAACAACGAAGTCGGCGTTGCGAACATCACGGTCTACAACGACGCCAACAACAACAGCAAGCTCGACAGCGGAGAGAAGACGACGACCACCGATGCGAATGGCGACTACGTTCTGAGCGGCCTCGCCAGCGGTTCGTACAAAATCCGTGAGATCCTTCAAAGCGGTTGGACGCAAACCACGCCCACGAACAATTACGGCTGGACCATCACGCTCGCCAGCAACCAGCAGCTCACCGGGAAGAATTTCGGCACGAAACAAAGCACCGTCACGCCGCCACCCACCGGCGGAACGATCAGCGGAGCGATCTTCAATGATCTCGACGGCGACGGCCAGAGAGATTCAAATGAAGTCGGCGTCGGCGCGGGATGGACCGTTTACATCGACCTCGATAACGACAGCGTGCTTGATTCCAACGAAGTCTTCACGACGACCGACGCGAACGGCAACTGGACCCTGAGCGGTCTCGCCGCCGGCACATACAAAGTCCGCCAAGTCCTGCAATCCGGCTGGAAGCAGACGACGCCGACAAACAATTACGGCCTCAACGTCACGCTGAGCACGAATCAAAGCGTCGGCGGAAAACTCTTCGGCTCGAAGAAAATCGCGTGACCCATTTAGCCGCGGGGGCTTGCCCCGCGCGAAAGCCGCGACGCCGAACAACGCCTCGCGCGGGGCGAGCCCCGCGGCTCAATGTTCTCATCCTCAACTGGACATACCGAATAATTGCTCCGGCGGGGTGAAAGGCAGCGGCTATGCTGCTCGAGGTTCTCGAGCCGCGGCGACTCTTCGCCGTGGCGGAAGGCATCATCGTTTTCAACACCAATCGCGACGGGAACTACGAGCTTTACTCGATGGATCCCGACGGCTCGCATCTCAAGAATCTCACCAACAATCCCGCCACCGACGCCATCCCGCAGGTGAGCGACGACGGGACGAAAGTTGCCTTCGCATCCGATCGCGGACATCCCGGCGACATGGACATCTGGCTGATGAACATCGACGGCACCGGCCTCGTGAACATCACGCACAACGCGCTGCCTGGCGCGGGATGGTGGGATCCGGCGCCGAGTCCTGACAACTCCAAGGTCCTCTACATGGGCCCGAAGACCGGCGGCGGGGCATATGACATCTGGGTTTCCAATAGCGACGGCACGAACCAGGTGAATCTCACCAACGGCCTCGGCGGAGACTTCGCCAGCTGGAGCGACGACGGAACGAAAATCGTCTACGGCACCGATCCGCCCGGCGATCCGAACAACGAAGAGATTTATTACATGAACGCCGACGGCACCGGCAAAACGCGCGTGACCAACAGCCCCGGCCGAGATTCGTATCCCGCATTTACCCCTGATGCAAAGCAAATCGCCTTCACCACTGAGCGCGACGGCAATCGTGAGATTTATCGCTGCAATCTCGATGGCACCGGACTCGTGAACCTCACGCAAAATCCGAATCTCGATCAGGTGCCGTACTACAGCCCCGAAACCGGCGAATACATCAGCTTCATTTCCTATCGCGACGGCGACGGCGAGATCTACGTCATGAACGCCGACGGCTCGAACCAGACGCGCATCACCAACAACCCCGCCCAGGACGTCTATCCCGGCTGGGGCGAATCATCGGTGGTTAGTTCTACATTTAATGTGGATGCGCCGCAGCAACGCCTCGACGTGCTGATGACCGCCACCACCAATATTGAAGACGACAGCCTCGTTCTCACGTCGCTCGACACCGGCAACACCATCGATACACAACAAATCCATGGCATCTTCGACCAGCCCAGCCACGTCGCGGCGTTCACCTTTCCCGGATTCGCGAACGGCGCGCTGCCGGATGGAAATTACCAGGCGACGGTCGAAGGAAAGACGAGCGCGTTTTACACACTCGCCGGCGACGGTGACCGCAACCGTGTCGTCGACATCAAAGACTTCAACATCCTCGCCGCCAATTTCGGCAAGAGCGGCCAAACCTTCACGCAGGGCAATTACGATTACAGCAGCGACGGCGAAGTAAACCTCCTCGACTTCAACATCCTTGCGGCGAATTTTGGAAAATCGGTTTTGTCGCAGGCTTCTCGAATGATGTCCATCGATTCAACGTCAACGTTATCGACGGCCACAAAGCCCGCGCAAAATCCGCAATTACTTGACGACGTCGGCCTGTCTGATCGTGCTGCCTCCGCGTTATAATCCGCTCGTACCTTTCGTGATTGTCTGTTCGATGTTGCCAAACGGGGGGACACCCGCGCATGAAGGCTGTATCCCATTTGTACGATGTTGAGTCGCTTGAACCGCGGCAACTCTTGAGTTCGACCGATCTTGGTTTGGCCGGGCCCGCCGGGGGCGGTGCGACGGATAGCGTTTCCGACGGAACGACCGCGTACTACTTCAGTCCAGGATCGGCGAGCTACTCGTGGGACATCTGGAAAACCGACGGCTCGGCCGCCGGCACCCAGAAGCTCGGCACGATCGCCAACGCGAATTCTTCGCCGAACAGTTTTGTTCTTTCCGGCGGCAAACTGTTCTTCCTCGCCGGTGAGAGCGGAAGTTATGCGCGCGAGCTCTACACGTATGACGCGACCGCGGCCGCGATCGTGAAGCTCGGCGACCTTTCACCATCGGGCAGCTACAACGGTGCAAATCATCTCGTTGCCTTCAACAACAAGGCGTATGTGATTGGCTACACGAACGCGACCGGTTATGAACTCTTCGAAAGCGACGGAACCGTCGCAGGGACGAAGCATTCGGTGGACCTGAACGCCGGTGATTCCGTCGTTGGACTGTGGCAGGCGAACAACACGCTGTACGTGGCCGGGGAGAACGCGTCCAATGGGTTAGCGGTCTATCAGAGCGACGGCACGCAGGCCGGCACGACGTTGCTGAAGCAGTTGTCGACCTCCGGATCGCAATATGGTCAGCTCGATGGTTTCGTCACCGCGGGCAGCCACGTCGTCTTCAGTCAATACAACGGAACGGCAAACGTTCTCTGGACAACCGATGGCACGGCCGCGGGAACGCAAACGATCACCACGCAGCCCGGCGGCGCACAGTTCATTTCGGCGGGGGATTTCGCGCTGTACATGGGTTCGACCGTCTATCAGACCGACGGCACGAATAGCGGCACAAAAAAGCTGACGGGCATGGCGCTGCCGTCTTACTTCGCGAACTTTTTCGCCGCTTCGAACGGTGTTGCGTATGTTCCGACCGACAGCGGGCTCTACCGCGTCACGTCGACGAGCGCCACAGAGATTTTCTTTGATACCGCGCACGAACCGTTCACGATCGACGACCGGGTTTACTTCGCGGGCACCTATCGCGGGCCGACCCTGCTGCAGGACGCGGTCGCGGTGAGCGATGGCACGGTCGCGGGGACGCAGCTGCTCGAAGATCGCGATCTCACCGTCGGCGGACCGATCCCGGTCAGCTTCCGCAAGACCGCCAATGGCATCATCTATGGGCTGAACAACAAGCTTTACTGCCTGTCGCCGGATCAGGCGCCGCTGCCGAGCGTTTCGGGCTACGTCTTCCGCGATGCGAATCAGAACGGCGTGCGCGACGCAGGCGAAATTGGGGAGGGGTCTGTCTCGCTCACTCCGACGCTTGCGACCGACTCATCGACCGGGTTCTTCCAGGCAAAGTGGCTCGTTCCCGGTACCTTCAATCTACAAGCGAAGACGAGCGTGGAGTACGTTGTTCCCACCACGTCGACATCGCTTTCGTTCAACCTCGCGGAAGGCGATGTGATCACCGGCGCCAACTTCGGCTTCCGACGGGTCAACATCATCCGCGGGTCAGTTGTCGTAGATCAGAACGTGAACGACGTCGCGGACTCCGGTGAACCCGCGGCGCCGGGGCAAACCGTCTACATCGATCTCGATCGCGACGGCGTGGTGGACGCTGGCGAGCCGCACACGACCAGCGCCGCCGACGGATCGTTCGAGTTCTACGATGCGCCGGTCGGGAAGTTGCTCGTGCGCGTCGCGCCTCAGACAGGATGGTATGTCTCCGCGCCGATTGCGCCGGGCTTTGAAGTCACCACGACCGCTGACGGTGGCGTGTTCAACCCCGGCAAGTTCGCCGTCACCCAGACTCCACCGCGCAACTATCTGAGTGCGACCGCATTCGAAGATCTGAATCGCAACGGAATCCGCGACGCGGGTGAAATCAACGCTGCATTGCCGCAATTCTGGGTCGACCTGAATGACAACGGCGTGAAGGACAGCAACGAACCAGGGCCCTTTCCGAACGCATCCACGTATACTGCGCTGCTGCCTGGACCGGGCACCTATCGCGTGCGCTTTCAAGCGCCGCCAGGATGGGTCGCGACCACGACCGATCCGATCGTGACACTCGGACCCGGCGAGCGCGCGTTCGATCTGCCGATGGGTGTCGCCGTTCCCGCGCCCAGCGGTAATACGCTCGCCGGCGTCGCGTTTTTCGACACCAACGGCAACGGTGTCTTCGATTCCGGTGAGACAGTGCGCAGCGGCGTGCGAATGTACAATGATCTCGATGGCGATTTCGCGTTCGATTCGAATGAGCCCTCCGTCATCACGGATTCGCTCGGTCGCTTCGCCATGGTCAACCTCGACGCGGGAGACTATTCGTTACGGCAGGAGATTACCGACGCGACCTTTGAACAGACCGCGCCGAATCCCGGAGAAGCGCTCAACGTGACGCTCGCGGACGGCGAGCAGCGAACGGATCTCCAGTTCGGCGGACGCTATTGGCAGGCGAACGATTCCGTGCCCGGCGCGGGGAACGATTCCGTGTCCGGCGCACTGTATCTCGACGACAACGTCAACGGCGTTCGCGATTCGGGTGAGAACGCGCCAACCGGCGACGACTTCGAGGTGTATGTCGATCTGAACAACGATAACTTCCGTCAACAGAACGAGCCGGCAGCGCCGGCGTTTTCCGGTAAATACAACCTTGCTGGACTTGCGCCCGGAAAATATCACCTGCGGTTTCTCGCGTCGCTGCTCAGCTTCAATCCGAGCACGTATGACCAATCGACCGGCGCCATCTTCGAGATCGCCGGTAGTCAGAGCCGGACGATTGATATCGGGATCTATAGCCCCAATGGCGTGATCTCCGGCGGAGTGTTTGATCCCTCGAAACTGCCGCTGCAGGTCCGGCTGACGTGGGATGTGCTTCCAAATGGTGGCAATGGACTGCTCAGTGCGCTTCGTGTCACCGACTCTGCGGGCAATAGCATCACGCCCAGTTCAAAACAGTTTGCCGCGAACCATCAGATCGTCATTTCGTTCAACAACAAGCTCGCAGACGGCGCATATCGATTGACGATCCCGGGCACGGCACTCCATGGTTCGAGCGGGCTGCCGACTCCTCCCGACTACACGTTCGATTTCAATGTCCTCGCCGGCGACGGCGACGGAAGCGGACAGGTCGACATCAAGGACTTCAACATTCTCGCGGCCAATTTCGGCAAGACGGGAATGACGTTCTCGCAGGGCAACTACGACTACAGCAGTGACAAGACAGTAACGATCACCGACTTCAACGTCCTCGCGGCGAACTTTGGAAAGAGCGTCGCGACGCAGACGCAGGCGATGCCGACGGTGAACTCGTTCGCGAGCACTTCGACGACCCCGGAACAACTTCAGTTATTGAAGCCGCTCGATCGGTCGTATCTGCTCGAAATCATTTGACGCTGCGCGAATTGCAGGCTGGACAGCGCCTCTCATCTCTCGATAGCATTCGGTGAACCACTGATCTCAATCCCGGATGCGGATGAGCGTTCGAAACCGATCTGTCATTGAAGCAATCGAGCCGCGCGTGCTGCTCGCGGGGGATTTGCCGGCGCTGCACGTGAGCGCGGGCGGATTGCAGATTGTCGATTCGCTTGGCCGAACGTTCACCTCGGATGCCGGTTTCTTGGGTGGGAGTGAAGTGCAGTCACCAACGTATGACGTCGCGAACGTCAGCGGAAATGACGACACGCTCTTCAGCACGTATCGCTCGGGGCAATCGTTCACGTTCGCGAAATCTGTTCCAAACGGTCATTACGCGCTCTGGCTTGAATTCGCGGAGCCAACATTCACAAGCGTCGGCCAGCGCATGTTCGACGTTTCACTCGAAGGCGCGACGGCGCTCGACAACTTCGACATCGTCGCCGCCGCCGGCGCGAATCACACCGCCATCGCGAAAGCGTTCGATGTGAACATCACGGACGGCGAGCTTAATCTCAGCTTCGCAGGTGAGAACGGCGGCGAGGCGATCGTCTCTGGAGTTGTGCTTGTGCCGACGGATGTCCCGGATGTCGCGGCGCCGTATTCCAATCTGAACTCCAACGACACGGCGCGAGTCGTCATCAGCCAGTCGCAGCTCGCATCGATCGGCCGGTCACTCTTCCTGTATGCGGACAGTTTCAAAGGGCATTTCCCGTCAGACTTCGCCGCGGTGGAAGCGTTTGGAGCGAGCACGCACACCCTCTATGCAAACCCGCGAACGTCGACGTTGCTCCCGCGCGGTGAATTGACACGGGTCGAACGAGTCGGCTGGGTCGCATCGCGAAACGACTACATTTATCTCGGCGCCGGCAAGCGCACGCCCGACATGACTGCAAACACGCCGCTCGCGTACGAGAATCCGAACCGCGAAACGGGCGACATCAGCATCCTCTGGGGCGACGGACACGTGAGCAGCATGACGCGTTCGGCAGCGGCGGCGCTGATCGGTTTTCCCGATGCGCCGCCAAGCGATCCGCCGCCACCGTGGCCAACCGTTCCGCCGGCCGATCCGAAGGTCCTGCAGAGTCAGCAGAATCTCCGCGCGATCGGGACGGCCATTCTGTATTGGGGAGATGAAAACCGTGGGAATGATCCTGAACGCCTCAGCTTCCTCTACACCGCGGGCCTCATCACCGATCTGGACACGTTCATCGATCCGCGAAGCACAACGCAGCCGCCATCCGATTCCGCGAGCACGCAGGAGAAGCTTGACTGGATCGATCATCACAGTGATTACTTTTATGTCGGTGAAGGTCTTCGCATTTCGTCGACGGCGTATGACCTGGTCGTGAGCGAAAAGCTTTCGCTGCATCCGGAAGGAATCAACGTTCTGCTCGGCGACGGACATGCCGAGTTTCGTGAGTCGCGGTGGGCGCAGGAAACACTCGCGACGAGCGCGCCTCTCTTCAAAGGCGAAAACTTCAGCATCGTCAACGACAATTCGATCGGCATCAGCCTCAGCCGCGGGATCGACCCGGCTACGGCGACGGATAACGATCTGCAGGTCACCAATCTCGACACCGGCGAAGTGCTCGATCCGTCGAAGATCTCGGCCTTCTTCGGATCCAGCTTGCACACGCTGGGATTTAATTTTCCGGGCTGTCCAAACGGAATACTGCCGGATGGCAATTATCGCTTCACGCTCGCGCCGGGCGCGTTTGCGAATCCTGCGGGCGTGGTCACCCGCGACGGCTTCACGATCGACGGTTACGTCCTCGCCGGCGACGCCGATCGCAACCGCATCGTCGACATCAAAGACTTCAACATCCTTGCCGCGCATTTTGGTTTCGGCAGCAACTTTACTCAGGGCAACTTTGACTACGTCGATAACGTAAGCATCCTCGACTTCAACATCCTCGCGGCGAACTTCGGCAAGGCCGTGCCGGCCCCAGGCGCACGGGCCATGATGTTCGCGATCTCAACGACAAGCAAACCGATCGCGTCGACTTGGTCGCGCATCGACCTCCTCCACGACGCGGAGTTGGTGCACTCCAGCGGGACGGTATGATGACCTCATGCGATTTCTGGTGACGGCGGGAAACACGCGCGAGCGGATCGATGACGTTCGCGATTGGGGGAATATCTTCACCGGCAACACCGGCTTCGCGATTGCGCAGGCGCTCGTGAAGCTCGGCGAAGTTGATCTGGTGACGAGCAATCCCGCGCATCTGGCGCAGGTGCATGCGGAAGGGCTGCCGACGTTTCATGCGTTCGAATTTCACTCGCACGCGGATCTTCGATCGCTGCTCGAAGAGCGGATGACGAACGAAAAATACGACGCGGTGTTCATGACCGCCGCCATTGCGGATTACCGGCCGGTGCGCACGTTCGCGGTGGTGAAACAGGAGAAGGGCGATCGGCCGGGTGAAGAGCGATGGATCGTCCAGGACGTGCAGGCGGGCAAGGTGAAGAGCACGCACAAGCAGATCGCGATCCTCGGCGAGCCGACGGAAAAGCTCATCGATCTCTTCCGCGGCGCGTGGAACTACAAAGGCATTCTCGTCAAATTCAAACTCGAAGTCGGATTATCGCGCGAGGAGTTGATCCGGGTCGCCTCCGCGAGCCGTGTTGCAAGTGCGGCGGATTATCTCGTCGCGAATACGCTCGACATGGTCCACGGCGCCGAGGCCGGCGCGTATCTCCTGAGCGACAAGGACCCCGAATGGGTCCCTCGAGCGAAGCTCGCCTCGCGACTGGTTGATCTTGTCCGCCACGGAAATCGATAATTTCTCTGCGCTTGTCACCGGCGTGGCGATATGCTGTCACGATCAATTCCCGGGCCTTTTGATCAATTCATGCGCGGTGAGTTTTACATCGTCGAACCGATGGAGCGCCGGATCCTGCTGACCGGCGTGACGATGATTGTCCACGGTTTCAACAGCGGGATTGGTGACTGGGTGACGGCGATGGCGAACGCCATCAGCAATGCCGACTCGACGCCCGCGTCGATTTATTCGATCGTCGCGAGCGATGGCGGATCGAGCAACAATCCGATTACGCTCGGCGCGCCGACGCTTCTCAGTGGGCCGCAGCCGAACGCTTCAACCAACACGGATCCGGAGATCGTGCTGCTGCTCGATTGGCACACGATGGCCGGTACATTGCTCGGCGGACATACGCGCAGCACAGGTGATGTCGCCGCGGCGGTTGAGGCGAAGATGGTCGACCCGAGCTATCTTCCCGCCCTGGGTGGCACCGCGCTGGCGGCGCTTCCGATGCAGTTGATCGGCCACAGCCGCGGGGCATCGCTGGTGAATGAGCTGGCGCGCGACCTCGGCAAATCCGGGATCTGGGTCGATCAGCTCACGCTGCTCGATTCGCATCCGGTCGATGGCATCAATGAGTTATTCAACTTCAATTTCGGGGACGCCGAGATGGGCGTGCCGGAGAACACGATCTTCTCCGACAGCTATTGGCGGCAGGATTCGGACCAGTACGATTTCGACGGTGAAGCCGTCGCCGGCGCGCACAATGTGCAGTTTAGCGAATCAATTCTGACCGGCACCGCCGGCGACAGCTTGTTCAGCCACGATCCGAACGACCCGGGATATGACCTCGAACACAGCGACGTGCACCTGTGGTACCACGGCACGATCCCGCCGTATTCCAACACCGACGGCAGCGCGACGCTCGATCCGAATACTTGGTACAGCGCGCCGCATCCATCGCGCACAACAAGTGGTTATTACTACAGTCGCAATATAGGTGGAACTCGACCGACGGATGGATTGTGGCCCAACGACGGTGGCACCGCCACGCGACAATCGCTCACGCGCGCGGGCACCCAGTGGCCGAACATCGACCATCTGAGCCTGCGTTACGATAGTTCCGGAACATTATCGACGGCGGGGCAGCTTTTTCTCTCCTATCGCTACCAGGATTTCGACAGCGGCGACACGCTCACGCTCTACGCCGATCAGGATAAAAACCCGTACAACAGCAACGGCCAGGCACTCTCGAACACGCAATCGCTCGCCAGCACCGGCGCCGCGCTGAAGTTCAACCTGTACCACGGTTCGCTCGCGGGGATTTCAACGAGCGATCACTACCTTTACGCGAAGATCACCGACGCGAATGGCCAGACGCGTTTCATGTATCTGCCGCAAATGTTGAACTTCACGGCCAGCGCGCCCGTCACAAACGCGACAAGCGGCGCGGCGAACAACGGCACGACCGATTCGACCGATTTCGATGTTTATGCGATCAACGCGTCGTACGGCGGAAAACTTTCGGCCACGATGAGCGCGCCGTCGACGCCACTCAAATCACGGATCGACATTTTCGATCCGGCTGGCCAATCGCTCGGCAGTAATGTGGCAGCAACAGACGGCGGAAGTGCAAACCTCAGCGCAACCGCGCTCACAACCGGCGTGTATTACGTGGTCGCCTCTTCCGGCGACGGCGATACGGGCGCCTACGCGCTCACCATCCAGGTCGATCCACCCATCAGCGCGAGCAATCCGACGTTCGATGATTCCAAATCGCCGCAGAAGTTCACGGTCGATTTCTCCGCGAACGTCGGCGCGTCGCTCGCCGCCTCCGATCTCTCCGTCCAACTTCTCCCCAGCGGCACGCCGTTCCATCCGCAGAGCGCAAGCTTCGCCGGCAGCACCGGCACCTTCATATTCAACGGCGTGCTGCCCGACGGAAACTATCGCGTCACGCTCCCCGCCGGCAGCGCCGACGACGGCGCCGGGGGTCATTTGCTCGGAGCCGATCTCACCTCCGACTTCTTCGTCTTAAGCGCCGACGGCGACCACAGTCGCACTGTCGACATCAAAGACTTCAACCTCCTCGCCGCCAACTTCGGGAAGAGCAACCAGACCTTCTCCCAAGGCAATTACGATTACAGTTCTGACGGGAAAGTCACCATCACCGACTTCAACGTCCTCGCCGCGAATTTTGGGAAGCACCTCGACGCGCCAACGCAGCCGCAATCACTTCAAACACCGGAAAACCGCAGCGCGATCGGCACAGAAGTGATTAATTCCGCAAGCTTCCTTAAAGCAGATGATTCGAGCCTTCTTGCCGCGGTTGGACTGATGTAATCCGCGATCGTCACGGTACCATTGTGCTTCGCTCGGGCAGGGATCAACTGCCTCGGTTCCGGAAGGGGTCGCATGTGCCGTATCGAAGCGTTCTGGGGAAGAAGAAACCATTCCTCATCGAGAAGCTGGAATGCCGCGTCTTGCTCAGCGTCACCACGCTGCCGGTCACCGGTGCGCAGGCGGCGATCTTCGACAATGCGCGGAACCTGATCTACATCCCCACGTCGAGCGGCACCGTCGAGCGGTACGACATCGCAGCGAAGACAATGCTGGCGCCGTGGACGATCGGCGGATCACTCGGGCCCGGCGACATCACCGCTGATGGATCCGCGCTCTTTCTCACCGAGCGCCAATTCAACGGTACCAACGATACCGTTCACAAGATCGATCTCACAACGGGGCAGACGACCAACATCGTTTATCCAAAGCTGCAATACGAAGGAGCATCCTGGGATTTGGTGATTGGATCGGATGGCAACGCGTATGTGACAGCCGACGCGGGGACATCGCAGACGACGTACAGCGTCGCGATCATCAACACAACAACCAACGCCGTCTCGCGCAGCCCGGTGCTCAGTCTCGAATATCGCACGATGCTCGGCCGAAGCGAGGATCGGAACTATCTCGCGATCGGATATACGACCTCGGGGCTGGAAACGTACTCCGTCGCCACCGGCACAATCCTCGCAAAGGGCACCGAGACGGACACGGTCGGCGCTTCGCTGATTCCGATGGCCAACGCAGACGGATCGCTCTTTGCCACGCAGACATTTGGAAACGGACTTCAGATCGTCACAAAAGACCTGTCGGCGGTTCGAAATTTCAATTTCATCAACACCGCGTTCGCCTTTGATCCCGCACGCAATCAGTTCTATGTCGCGCCCGCAGGCGCTGGCGTGCTGACGGCGTACGACACGAACACCTGGAATGCGCTCTACACGCTTTCGGGCGTCACCGCCGTGAATGGCGGGGGCGGTCCGCTCGGCTCGATGAGCATCAATAGCGCCGGAACCGAGGCGGCGGTGGTCAGTGCTGACGGCAAAACGGTTCAGCTTGTCGATCTTCCCATTAGCGATGGAATCGCGGCGCAAGCTTTCATTTCAAATCTGACGACCTATGGTATTGCCGGTCGAACGCAGTCATTCACCCTGACGGTCAAGGATGCCGGGGGAAATATCGCGACGGGCTATCGTGGGACGGTTCAGCTGACGTCGTCGGACGTGCGCGCATCGTTTCCGCCGGCGTACACGTTCACGGCGGCGGACGCGGGCGTTCATACGTTCACCACGACGTTTCGTTCGACGGGGACTCAGCAACTGCAGGCGTCCGATACGGCGGGCAACTTCACTGCATCCGCTTCAATCACGCTGCACGCGCTCAATGCCCGGCTCGACATCCCGGTTGTTGTGCAGTCAGGGCTCTTCGATCCAACCCGCAACCTGTTCTACTTCGCGACGGCAAACGGAACGATCGAGCGATATGATCCAAACGCGCAGCAGCTGCTCACTCCGATCGTGATCGGCAACCCGATCAACGGGATGGACATTACGCCCGACGGTTCGCGATTGTTCGTCGGAATCGATTATCGATCGGTCACGCAAGGATGGATTGACGAAGTCGATCTCGCCACCGGCACATTCAAGCAGGACACCTACTCATTCCCCGCCTTTGGCGAGCTTCAAGGCGGGTCATACGACGTCGTCATTCCGTCGAGCAACATCGTTCTCTTCAGCTCGGATTTCAACGGCTCGGGAAGTGTGCCGCTACGACAGCTGGATCTTACGACCGGCGCGATCACAGTCCGCACGGACTTCGGGTCGATCGAGCAAGACACGTCTTTTGTCCGCGGCGGCGACCGAAGCATCGTCTTCATCAGCGAGCCGAACAGCAGCGCTTATCCATACGGCGTCTACGACGCGAAGACGAACACGTTTCCCATTCGAAGCAGCTCCCCGTCGTCGCCATTTTATGTCGGATCAATCAACCACAACGGAACGCTGCTCTCTTCGTCAAAAGGGATTGTCGATGCGTCGCTACAGCCGGTCAATTCCAACGGCGTGACGGGCGGAATCTTCGATCCGGTGCGCGATATCCTTTACCAGTTTCAGAACACGCTCGTTTCGGTCTACAACACCACGAACTGGACGCTGATGTCGCAGTTCCCGATCAGCGCGCCGGCGGTGTACGGGGTCGGGTTAAGCGACGACGGGAAGTGGATGGTCTTGCCGTCCGCGACAGCGACTTCGATCTATCCGCTGATCACCCGCCCGGTCATCACGAGCTCCGCCACGAGCATTGTGCCGGGCGCGACCGAGACAGTTGTCGTCGCCGCACAGAAGCCGGACGGAACAACCGACGCTTCCTATCGTGGCATGATCCACTTCGACAGCACGGACGCAGCGGCGGGTCTTCCAGCCGATTACACCTTTACCGCGGCCGATGCCGGGCAACACACGTTCAACATCCCGCTGAACACGCCGGGGCGGCAGTCCATTACGGTGACCGATACGGCCACCGGCATGCCTTCGCTGCTCTCGGAAATCCTGGTCACGGGACAGAACCTCGACTCAGGCGGCGCGCTCTCGGTGATCGGCAGTTCCGCGGCGGATACGGTGAATCTTTCAACCAGCGCGGGCGTGTTGACGGCCACGCTGAATGGTGTGACGCGGACGTATACGGCGGCCCAGATCAATCGCGTCGAAGTGCTCATGCAAGGTGGCAACGACAACATCACAGTTGGCGCCGGTGGAATTCCAGGCGGAACGATCGAAGCCGGCGCGGGCTTCGACACGCTGAATGTCACCGCCGGCGATGATCTGCTGCGCGCGCTGAGCATCGATGGAGGCGATGACGCCGATCAGGGGATCATCACCGCGACCGGTGCGCAGCAAGTGAACTTCACCGGCGGCGCCGGGAGTGACACGTTCAATTACACGGCGACCACGGGAAATGACACGCTCGCCGTCACACCGAGCCTGATCAGTGGAACGCGGAGCGCAACCTTCTCGGCGGAGCGCGTCACCGTGAGCGGCGGAGCCGGCGACGACAACCTCTCCGGCGATAAGCTCATCGATCCAACGCTTTACACGCTCGATGGCGGCGACGGAAACGACACGCTCACCTCGGCGCATGGCGGCGGATCAAACGGCACCGTACGCGTCTCATTGCAGGGCGGAAACGACAACGACACGTTCGACGTGCCATCACCAAACACGATCACGGATACTTCGAAGAATTACGCGTCAATTATCGGCGGCGCCGGAACCGATCTCGTCCGCGAAACCGGCACCATCCTGGTGACGTTCAACGGCTTCAGCAACAACGGGAACAGCGTCAGCTACGCGACGATCGAGCAGATTGCCCTGAGCGGCACATCGGCGGCCGAGAATTTCGACGTGGATCTTGGAAACTCTTCAACGATATCGCTCACCGCAAACGCCGGCGACGGCGCGGATACGTTTACCCTCGGTCCCAATCCATCTTCACCAATGCCGACCCTGAATGGCGAGGGAGGCAACGACACCCTTACCGTCAGCGTCGGGACAACCGGGAGATTCGCGTTCGACGGCGGCGCCGATTCCGACAGCGTCGTCTTCAACTCCAGCACCTCGGCGTCTCACTACACGGTGAATGACACCGAAATCCACGACTCCAGGCACGTCTTTGATTCGAACGTGGAAGCGATCTCGCTCAACGGCGGAACCGGAAGCGACATCTTCGACATCACGCCGCGCGCCGGCGCCGCAATCTCGATCAGCGGAAGTTCTCCGACGCCGCCGACCTCGCCTGGCGATCAGCTCAACATCACGGCCGGCGGCGCGACGGATCTCACGCTCATTCCGGGCGCCACCGGCGCGGGGCAGGTCACGTCGAGCAACCGCAAGACCGTTACCTACAGCGGGATCGAAACGGTGCCCGATGTCTTCCCCCCGCGCGTGATCTCGTCGGCGTTCGATCCTGCCGGTTCAACGCAGATGACCATCGCGGTCACGTTCAGCGAAGACGTCGGGACGACTGTCACAAAATCGAGCCTGCAGCTCCAGAACTCATCCGCGCAGATCGTCTCGCTCGCCAACGCAACCTTCGCATACGCAAACGCGACCGCGACCTGGACGTTCCCGAGCAACGCCTTGCTGCCGGACGATAATTACTCGGCAATAATCAGTGCGAGCGGCATTCACGATACAGTGCCGAACGCGATGCAGTCGGATTACACGTTTAGCTTCTACGTCCTCGCCGCCGACGGTGATGGCAACCGCACGGTCGCGATCGAGGACTTCAACATCCTCGCCGCCAATTTCGGAAAGAGCGGACAGACCTTCGCGCAAGGCAACTACGACTACAGTTCCGATGGCGTCGTAAGCATCACCGACTTCAACATCCTCGCTGCGAATTTTGGGAAGCATCTTGACGCGCCGACGCTACCGCAGTCGCTCGGATCGCAAGTTCCCGGCACTGTCGTTCAGGCGACTTCATTCGGTGAGCCAGACGACCAACGATGGGTCGATCAAGTTCTTTAGAAAAACCACGGGAAATGCGCCAACAATTGACCGTTCTGGTACTATTCGCGGTTGTTGTTTCCACGAGGGGAATTTGTTGCATCGACAGCGCACATTTCAACGCCAATTCGTCGAACTGCTCGAGCCGCGCCGCTTGCTGACGGCATCGGTCAGCGGCGCGATCATGGAAGACGTGAATGCCAATGGCACGCTCGAGAGCGGCGAAACCGCGCCGGTCTGGACGACCACCATTTACGCCGACCTCAATCGCAACGGCGTGCTGGACAGCGGTGAACCCTCCGCCACAGAAGCGCCGTACGCGACGAGTTACCACCTGTCGCTTGCCACGGGTGGGACGTACATGATCCGGGCAATCATTCCCGGCGGGTACGTCGCGAGCGCGCCGTCCACGGGATATCAAATCGTAACGGTGCAAAACGGCTTCGGTATTCTCGGCGTGAATTTCGGCGCTTGGCGGATTGGTAAATACTCCGCGCGCTCGTTCGACGATACCAACAGCAACGGCACTCAGGATTCGAACGAGAATAGCACGTACAATCGCACGCTCTGGGCCGATCTCGACGGCGACGGCGTCATGGATCCGAACGAGCCGGCATCCGCGTCCGACGGATCTTCGGCGGAGCTCGACCTCCGCGGCGGGACGTACACGATGCGCCTGGCGCCACCGTTGGGTTGGGTGAACACCACCGCACCGGACGGCGTGACGCGCACGATTCAGGGCGGCATCGGAAACTTCCCCGATCCGCTGGGCCAACACGGAACGTACAACCTCGCGGGAACGCTCGCGAACGATGTGAACGGCAACGGATTGCTGGATCCCGCCGACAGCGTGCTCGCCGGATGGACCGTTTTTGCCGACATGAACAAAAACGGCGCACTCGACACGGGCGAGCCGTCTGCCGTGACCGATTCGTCCGGCAATTACGCGCTCATCGACAACCAGCTTGCCAATTCATTCAACCTCCGTGTGCGAACTCCATCGGGGCAGGTGATCTCGTATTTCCGGGTTTATGGCGGCGCCACCACCTACAACGGTTTCGGGCGCGATGACCTGGTGGTCCCGGCCAGCAATATCGCCAGCGGACGCATCTTTGCCGACCTCAACGGGTACAACGTCTTCAACACCGGCGAGTACTTCATCCCCAACATCACGGTGTACGCAGACGTCAACGGCAACGGCGCGCTCGATAGCGGCGAGCCGACCACGACGACCAACACGACCGGCAATTTCTCGTTTGCCGTCCCCAACGGCACGTTCGCGGTGCGCCCGCTCGATGGGAACAACTACGCGGTCAATCCCAGCTTTCCCGCCTTCGCCAGCAAGACCTGGACGAACAACAACAGCAACATCCCGCTCGGGTCGCTCGGCATGATCGACAATGCGCCGTCGTCGCGCACGCACGCCCATGTCACCGGCGTCATCTTTAACGACGTGAACCGCAATTCGCGCTGGGATGTCGGCGAAGCGCTCATGCCGGGACAGATCGTTTACATCGACTACAACCACAACGGCGTTCGCGATTCGAGCGAGGCCTTCGCGGTTTCGGGTGCGGATGGGCGATACATCCTGGCGGACATGCCCAGCACCGGAAGCAGCACCTCGACCGACATCCGCGTTGACACGACTGACGGTTGGCTCAATACGCGCAGAGGCTTTGACGGCCGCAGCGTTCAGGTCTACGCAAATCAGGGCGCGCTGGTCGATGTTGGCATCTACGCCGCGCCGGATGTGGGCGTTGCTTCCGCTTCGCTTGATGTCGACGACCAGCAGGCGCTGAACGTCACTTTCACCTACGACCTCGGCGCGTCGCTTCAGAACGGCGACTTCGTTCTATTCGAATATCTCAATGGCATTTGGGCGCCGGTCGCCACGCCGTTTTCGATGACGACCTCAACGGCGAACGGACAATCCACTGTCGTGCTCAAGCTGCCACAGCTGCTCGCCAACGGCGCGTATCGGCTTCAAGTCCTGCCGGGTTCGGTTGCGGATGCGACCGGCAGAAAGAACGGTTCGGCGTCGAACTACGATTTCACGATCCTCGCTGCCGATGGCAACCACAACCAAACTGTGGATATCCAGGACTTCAATATCCTCGCCGCCAACTTCGGAAAGACGGGCCAAACGTGGTCGCAAGGCAATTACGACTACAGCGCCGATGGCACGATCACGATCACCGACTTCAACGTCCTCGCCGCGAATTTCGGCAAACACATCGAAGCGCCGGCGACGATGGCGCTATCGACGCCTCTCGGGGCTTCCATGATCGGCATCGCCAATGCGTCGCCGCTGACGCTCAGTCGGAAAGAAGCGACCGATCGCATAGTGGACAGCGTTCTCGCGTAATCCGCCTTACCCGAGTCAGATCGGTAATCGAATTTAAGTTAGATCACATCAGATTTTTCCCTATGTTGCTCAGGGCCGGGGGGTAAGATCGGGCCGCAACTTTGTGGAACTGCCGTTCAGGGCGGCGTTTCACCTTCATCACACATCTCACCGAGGGAGTGGCCATGTTACGCGTCGCACTTCGTGACTTGGGTCGACGGTGTTCCAATGTCTTTAGGCTAAATGATGCGCCGCGCCTCCGCGAGGTCATCGAGCAGCTCGAGGGTCGTGTACTGCTGACGGGCGCCGGTGATCTCGACACGACGTTCGGCGGCGATGGCGAAGCCACAACGTCGCTGGATCAGGTGACACTTCATGGAAACGACGTCGCCGTTGAGGCGGACGGCAAAGTCGTCGTGGCCGGAAGCGCCACGTTTGGCACCTCAGAGCAATGGGCGGTCGCGCGCTATAACGCTGATGGAACGCCCGATGGCACCTGGGGCCACAATGGCGTGTTGTTGTTTTCAAGCTTCCAGGGGCTCGACCCGATCCGTGCGACCGACGTCGTGATTGATCATAGCGGAAGAATTCTCGTCGGTGGGGTCATGAAAAGCGGCTTCGGTTGGGATGAGCTTTTTATCGCACGGTACTTGCCGAACGGGACGCTGGACCCTTCCTTTAGTGGTGGCGCCGTGCGCGGCTTCTTCAATGAATTCGATACCCGCGGCGCGGTTTACTCCGACATCAGCGATCTGCTGATTGAGGATGATGGCAAAATCATCGTCACGGGCAGTTGCACCAAATTCGACCTCGACGGAAACGATTCCGACTTCGCCATCAAGCGGCTGAATGAGGATGGAACGGCAGACAAAACATTCGGCGCCGACGGGGACTTTGGGAGTGGCACGCGCTTCAGCTTCGGCGCGTTCGACACTGTCCATGCTGCGGCGATCGACTACAGCGGCACCCCGGCGACAAACACGCATTGGGGCTCGATCGTCATGGTCGGCGAGACCGGCGATGACTTCTCCCTCGGGTCGGAGAAATTTGCCTTTGCGCGCATAACCCCCGACGGCCATCTCGACAGCAGTTTCTCGGGCGACGGCAAACTCTCCGTGCCGTTTGTCGGCGAGTACAACTATTCCGTCGCGACCGGCGTCGTTGTTCAGCCGACCGGAAACTACGTGATCGCCGGAACCGTTGGGGTTGATCGTGATCACACACACGTTGGTCTCATCCGTCTAACGGAGGATGGCTCAGGTGATCCGAGTTTCGGCTATACGAACGGCCAAACGGAAATCCACTTCGGCCACACCGATGAGGGTTCGGGCGATTTGATCATCGGTCACACGGGCAAGCTCATCGTTTCAAGCTCGACGTTCGAGACCGGAATTGCCTGCATGGATACCGAAGGCAAACTGGACCCGCTGTTCAGCGGCGATGGAGTGGTCGTAACAAGCGTGGGCAGTTCCAGCGCCGCCACAGCGATGGGGCTGGCGCCGGATGGAAAATTCGTCGTCGGAGGTGACGGAGGTTTTGCCGCCGCGCGTTTCTTCGATCGCGGGGCGACCGTCGCGGTCACATCCGTCGATTCGATTGCGACGGAAGCTGGCGAGACGCAGGCGAGCTTCTTCGTCACACGCGCCGAGCGCCTGCCGTATCCGACGCGCGTCTACTTCACCATCGGCGGGACGGCGACGCTCTTCCCGCTTCGCGTGCTCGATCGGCCGGATTACACGTTGGATGGTTTCACGGATATCGATCCGATCCAGGCGTACGTCGATATCCCCGCCGATGAAACCTTCGCCCCAGTGTTTCTGACGGCCGTGGACGACACGCGCGTTGAAACCGACGAAACCGCGACGTTCACGATTCCAGAAAACATTCCCGGCGTCGTTGATCTCAGCACGCCGACGAGTGTCACGCTTTCGATTCGCGACGACGATCACCAGATCGGAGGATCTGTTTTCAACGATGCCGACGCAAGCACGAGCTTCGACAACAACGAGAGCGGACTGAGCGGGTGGACGGTTTACATCGATGCCAACAGCAACAACATCCTCGACGCCGGCGAGCGCACGACGCTCAGCGACCCCACTGGCCAATACGCCTTCGGCGGACTCGCGCCCGGCAGCTACTTCATTCGCGAGGTGCGGCAGAGCGGCTGGCGACAAACGCTGCCCATCGGTTCGCAGGATCCGAGCTTTGCCGCACCGTCGTATCTCGTGAACCTCGCGACGGCCACCGATCAGAAGAACAACGTGAACTTCGGGAACACGCAGCTCGTCGCGGTTTATGGAAAAGTCTTCCGCGACAGCGACGGCGACGGCGTGTGGGACGCCAACGAAGATCCGCTGGCGGGCGCGCGGGTCTACAACGACACGAACGGCAACAACACGCTCGATACCGACGAGCCGTTCTCGCTTTCGGCGGTCACCGGCGACTACGCGCTCAACCTGCCCGCGGGCGCACTACGCATCCGCGTCGCGGCGCCAGTCTCCACCTCGAGCTTCGTGCAAACGTTGCCCGTGAGCAACGGCTCCTACGCGATCACGCTCGCGGCTGGCCAGACGACCAACAACCGGAACTTTGGTCTCAAGCCGCTGACCACCGGACGCACGCTCACGAGCATCAGCGGAAACGTCTTCAACGATCTCGACGGCGATCGAACCCGCGACGTGCAGAATCCGGTCGAACCGGACCTCGTCGGCTGGACCGTCTTCCTCGACCTCAACAAGAACGGCAAACTCGACGCTGGCGAGCCGACGCAGGTCACCAACGACAGCGGGAACTTCACGTTTGCCAATCTCACATCCGGCGTAAAGTATCGCGTGCGCGAGGTGCTGCAGGCGGGCTGGGTGCAATCCACCCTCAATCCGCAGGACATCACGCTCGCCGATGGTGAAGCCGCTACGGTGCAATTCGGCAATCGCTCAACCGCGCCGTTCCTCGACGGCGGTGGGAATCTTTTCATCTATGGCACCGGCGGCAACGACACGATTCGCGTGGATGTGAAGAAGGGCCAACTGCGAGTGACCGTCAATGACGTGCTGTTCAATAATTTCAGTCCGACCGGCCAACTCGTCATCTATGCGCTGGATGGAAAGGATGAAGTGACCCTGACCGACGCTGTGACGCGCGACGCAGTCATTTACGGCGGCGCTGGCGCGGACAAACTCACCGGTGGCTCCGGCCGCAACATCATCCTCGGCGGCGACGACAACGACGTACTCACCGGCGGATCACAGCGCGACCTGCTCATCGGCGGAAACGGCGCCGACGTGCTGCGCGGTGGAGGCGAAGATGATCTGCTGATCGCGGGCACCACCGTCTTCGACGATGATCTTTCCGCGCTCGTGTCGCTTCAGCAGCAGTGGTCGAGCAGCGACGATTACGGCACGCGGAGCAGCAACGTTCAGATCACACTGAATGAAACGACCGCGTTCGACGACACCGCGGCGGACTCCGCTTCCGGAAACGCCGGGAACGATTTGTTCTACGCCAACACCGACAGCGGCGGAGGTCTCGTCGCAGACCTGCTCAGCGACAAAGCCGCCGATGAGGTCGTCGTGGACGTTTGACTTGGCTCAGGCAGAACCGAACAGGAGCGCGCCGGCGCCGGCAGAAATCGGGTTCACGGCAGCGATTTGCCGAAATTCGCGGCGAGGATGTTGAAGTCGGTGATCGTGACTGTGCCATCGGCGCTGTAGTCGTAGTTGCCTTGCGACCACGTTTGGCCGGTCTTGCCGAAGTTGGCGGCGAGGATGTTGAAGTCGGTGATCTCGACCGTCTTGTTGCGATTGCCGTCGGCGGCGAGGAAGAAGAACGGGAACACCGGATTGCCCGAGATGGGGTTGCCGGCGACGTCCGTCACGCCTGAACCGGTGAGCGTGGCGGTGTAGTTGTTGTTTGCGACCGGGCTCGACGAGAAGTTGAACGTTGCGGTGTTGGTTGCAGCATTCCACGATGGCGCCGAAAGCGCGGGATTCGTTCCTGCGGGGACCGAAGCCACCGCGATGTCGCTCGCAGCGAGCGTCCCGGAAACATCTTCGCTGAACGTGTAGATCAACTGCTGCGGCGCGACGTCGAACTGAAACGACGTGTTGGTGATCGTCGGTGCGACGGTATCTACCTTGATGGAAAGTGCGCCCGACGCCGCCGATTGCGCCTTGCCCGACTCGGTCTGCTTCGCGGTGATCGAATGCGTCCCATCGACCAGATCGAAAGAGCCATTAGTCGTGACCGTGGTCGTTGTTCCCGCGGCGGTCGCGCTGCCGATCGCGGTGCCGTCGGAATATATCGTGACCGTCGCGCCGCTGACGGTTCCCGTGACGCTGAATTGCAGTGTCGAGCCCGCAGCGCTGTTGTCGAGCTTGGTCGTGTTGTCCGTGGAGCTGGTGCCGGTATCGCTGGCGGCGACAAGATCCGGCGTCCCGGGCGTTGCGCTGACCGGAAGCGGGAAGGCGAAATCTCCCCATCGCGTGCCCCAGCGGCCGTCCTGGCCGTTGGTTGCGCTGCCTCGCGTGATGGCGTATTCGTTGTATAGCCAGAAGGTTCTGTTGTCGGTGGGATCGATCGCGACGGAGGTGTAATCGCCCCAGCGGTTGGAGGTCCCACTGAACTTTCGCACGTAATAGTCGAGCCCGGCGGCGAGTGTTTGAGTGGGCGTTTGCACGGTACCGGCGGCGTCCGTCGCGAGCCGTCCGGTGTAATACGCGCCCGGATGAATCGTGGAAGCCGATGCCGCGAAGTTGATCGCCATGTTCCCCGAGCTATCGACGTTCACCGACGGGAAAAACGTGTATGTCGAGGGCGCAATATCTTCACCGGTGACGATGCCGGTATCGGCGAGCGTCGGTGTTGAAGACCCATTATCCGCGATGCGATACCACCGCGCGGTGGCCTGTCCCGCTTCGGGCCCGGATGGAGGATTGGTGGTGTTCGCGGTGTAGAGGTTGTTGTTGCGCCAGACCACGTTGATGAGCCGGTCGTCGTTGGTCGCGACGTTCGTGGTGGTGCCGGACTGCGGCGCCGTTGGAATTGCGACCGCGTCATTGTGCGTATTGCCGAGCGCGATGGAGTTATAGGTGAAGCTCGGCGACGAAAGCGGGTTGGTTATCTTGATGACGCCCAGGAAGTCGTTGTGAGTGTTGAGGTCGACGACATCGGCAGCCATCAGAAAAGTGCCGACGCCCGCGGGCGCGGTTCCATACATCTGGGCCGGCTGAAGCGTAAACAGGTTCAAACCGGAGCCGGAGGCGGTGGAGGGATCATAAACATTCACGGACGATGGCGAGCCACCGGTATAGAGTCCGGACTTGTTGATGATCCACAGGCGCGACCCGCCGTAGCCTCCGCCGCTGAAGCCGAACATATTGCCGGTCAGATAGATGGCATTGGCATCGACAGCGAGGCCGGGGTAATCCAGCCACCGCGTTGTGCTGTTGATCGTGAGCTTGGTGTTGAGCGCGGTTTCATACCACGTGCCGTTTGGATCCGAATCGTCCGACACTGCGATGAGTACGCGCGAGGTGCTGGACGAAGACGTCGCGCCGTTGTCCACCTTTTCGTCGGCTTCAACGACGAATCTTCCGTTGTACTGGTCGTAGATCACCTTCGGATCGAACAGCGAATTCGCCGGACTCTGCGATGCGAAAAACGACGAGAGGCTTTGCGAGTTTTGCGCCGTGCCGGTCTTGGTGAAGAATTGAATCACCGCGTTGACGACGTTCACCACATGGTTCGGACCGACCGCGCCACTCGGATCCGGCGGGATGAAAAGAAGGTTGTTATTCAACGGCGGGTTGGTATTGAAATTCGCGGCTTCGATTGTGCCGGAAACCGCCGGTGCATCCGGTCCAATGTCGGCCCCGGGATCGAGCGGAATCGGGGGCGCGTCGTCTTCCTCTTCGGCCTCGTTGATGACGAATTGGTTGGTCTGAAGGTGCGGCGAGTGCGCCCGCGCATGCGCGTCGCGATAGAAATCAAAGGCGCTGACTCCAGCCCCTCCGCGCGCGAGAGCGATCGTCCCGAGCAACGCGAAATCATCGCCCGACAGCAACACGCGCGCTTCGAGTTGTTCGATCATGCTCCGCGGGCGCAGAGAAAATCGAAAGCGCGCACCGTTTCCGTTCACGACGTCAACGAATGTCACAAAGATCTCCCGCAACGAATTGAGCGGCCGGAGGATTACGGAGTAACGCTTATGCTAATCCGGCGACGGGGCATTTTAAGCGATCTTGCGTGATTTGCGGAGCGGCAAACTGACCACGCAAAGCGGTTTAATCCGCCCAATCGTTAACGTTTGCCTCAAGAGGATCAGGGCACGACCGAGTCGACGAGGTCTGGATGCTCGCGGCGGACACGTCCTGTGTCGCTGCGGCAGGATCCGTAACCACTGTTGTGTTCGATGACGCAGCTGACCCAGGCGGCGCGGGAACTTGCTTTCCAAACTCCCTCGCCAGCACGTTGAAGTCGGTGATGTTGACCAGGCCGTCAGCGCTGTAATCGTAATTACCCTGGGTGAACGTCTGCCCGGTCTTACCGAAATTGGCGGCCAGAATGTTGAAGTCGAGGATGTCGACGATGCGACTGTTGTTCCCATCGCCGGCCAGAACAAAGAAGTCGTAAGTCAGATCCGCCGGCAGTCCACCGAACACACTGCTGACGCTGTCTTTCGGCAGGGTGACGTGATAGTTCCCATCGGGCAGCGAAATGGTGCTCCAGGTCGCGATGGTGCGCGAACCGGCGGCGCTCTTGTTGAACGTGAAGAGGCTGGAGTCGACAAGCGTGCCGGTGTCGACGTTGCGAACCTGCAGATCCGATGCGTCGAGGCTCGCGGAGACATCGGTGTTGAAGGACGCCGTGATCAGCTGCGCGGTTTGCAGATTGACCACCAGACTGCCATACAACGGCGGCCCGGTGATGCCGAAATCTCTGCCCGCATAAGTCGCGCCGCCCCCGATGTTGATGTCATTGGATGTCGCGCTCAGCGGGGCCGTTTGCTGTCGTCCCGATGGAACGACAACGCGAACGTGATAGGCGCCGTCGGCGAGGTTGATGAAGCTGTAGTTGCCGCTCGAATCAGTCGTCGTTGTCGGCTCGCCTGTTTCCAGCTGCCCGTCGTTGTCGGAATCGAGATACACCGTGACGCCACCGCCGAAGGATGTGTCGGCGCCGTCGCGAAGGCCGTCGCCGTCGACGTCGTTGTAAACGCTGCCGCGGAGCTGCCCAGTCGGCGCGGCCGCGGCGAAGCCGGCGCGAATGTATTGGATCACTGCGCCGGCGGCGTAGTTCGGATCCCACGCGCCGGTCTGGTTTCGCGCGGCCGTGAGAAACGCGTCGAGCGTCGCATCGCCGCCGAGCGTTGCGTTGTACGTGGCTGCCGTGCGATTCGGATCCACATAATTCAGCTGCTGGAACTGCGCGTTGGTCTCCTTTGTCGCGCTGATCCAGCTCGACAACGTCTGATCGACGCCGTTGATTTGGAACGGTTTGCTCTTTTTACTGTAGTAAATGTTGTTCGAATAAAAGTATGTCGACGGGTTCGCGGCGGGCACGTTCAGCATGATGGGCTTGGTCGTATCCGTCGGCGCCTGCGATGCGTTATCGCGGATCGTGATCTTTCGATTCCCACTGTTGCTGATGCCGTTGCGCCAGTCGTACACGGTGTTATTCTCGACCGTGATGTGCGCCGCGTCGGTGTTGATGGATATGCCGGCGATGCCGCTCGTGCCGGAGTTCTGGTCGTGCGCGACGATGTTGTTCGCGACTTCGCCCGACACATCCGTTTCGATGTTGAAGCCTACACCCTGCGCCGCGCCCGGCACCGGCACGCTGCCGATGACCACATTGCCGGTGACGATGCTCGCCGTGTTGTCCACGATCGCGCCGACCGAATTGCTCAGGAACAGATTGTCTTGAACCGTTCCGCCCGCGCGCAACAGCAAACCATTGTTCGCCCCGCGCGAGATGATGTTGTTCCGCACGATTACGTTCTGCGCGCCGGTGTTGATGTACAGATCGTGATTGAACACATTCGCCGGGGCGTTGGTGGTGTTCCAGCCGTTGTGATCAAAAACGCTCCGCTCGATCGTGAGGCCGTTCGTCAATTCATATGCATAGAGCCCTTGCGCGTGACCGTTGCCGGCGTTGCCGTGGTTGTAGGCGTCGATGCTGATGACGCGGTTGATCTCGAAATTTGTGATGCCCGTGCCATCGCCCTGCAGGACGATGTTGTCCTTGTACCCCTCGACCTTCACATCCTGAATGATGTAGTTCTGCCCCTGCCGCAGCAGACGAATGCCGGTGGTTTCGAAGGTCCCGTTGGTGCCGTCGTAGGTGTTGGCGACGAAGTGCACGCCGGTGAGCGCGATGTTGTTGACCGGACTTCCGCCGTAGTCGGTGAAGAAGCCTTCAAGCACGCCGCTGTCGATCAGCGGACGATCGCCGTCGCCATACGCGCCGATGAGCAGCGGCTCATCGCTGCTGCGCCCGGACATGCGCCACGTGCCAAACCCGCCATCAAAGGTGTCGCCGCGCTTCAGCAGCAGCCAATCCGCCGAGTTATTGCGAATGAGCGCCTCGCCCGCGGCGATGGTTTGCACCGGCGTATCGGGGCTCAATCCATCGTTCGTATCGAGCCCGGCGCTGCTGCTGACATAAACGATGCGCGTGTCGGAGGAGGGCGTGAACTGATACCAGCCGTTGGAATCGAGCGAAACAGAAAGCAACCGCCGCGGCTCGAGCCGCTCAAAGAAATAAGGCAAACGATGACGGCGCGTGAAATTCATGGGTACTGCTTCGATCAAAAACGCGCAGGACGGCGCGGACATTCCCAACGCCAAAGGACGACACGGATCAGGTTTCAATTACAGGAAGGGCAGAACAGAACCACATCTCCCGCGGACAGAAGTATGGGCAATCCGCGAGGAATCGTTACATCAGCCCAACATCGGACAAAAGGTTTGTATCGCCGAATTGAGGATTGAGCCAGCGCGATGTCGTTGCAGTGGAACCTATCTCACCAAGCGAAGCGGATTGAACTTGAGTCGCCGGCTGCGTCGTCCCCGCCGGCGGATCGAGATGCTTCCCAAAATTCGCCGCGAGGATATTGAAGTCGAGGATATCAATCTTTCCATCCGCGCTGTAATCGTAATTCCCCTGCGAAAAAGTCTGCCCAGTCTTCCCAAAGTTCGCGGCGAGCACGTTGAAGTCAGTGATCTCGACAGTGCGATTCCGATTGCCATCGCCGGCGAGGATGAAGAAGTCGAACGCGAACGGTTGCGTTAGCGCATTAGCCGCAACGTCCGTCATGCTCGCGCCTGCAATTGATGCATGATAATCGCCATCCGCGAGGTGGTGGGAAAATTCGAACGTCGCTGTGTGCGTGGCCGATTCGTAATCAACGCTGTCGGCGGAGAATGCGGGGCCAGACGATGGTTGAACCTCCAGATCCGATGCGGCGATGGTTTCAGGATCCGCGTCTTCATTAAACTGAATCGCGACGGCTTGCGCGGAAACTTCGTCGGCGAAATGACCAGCTTGAGCCGCCGGGGGCGCCGAGTCGATCACGAAACTCAGCGCGGGACCAGGCAGAGAAACGTTGCCCGCAACGTCCGTCGCGGTGGCGTAGACGTTGTACGAACCATCCGCGAGCGGCGTGGGTTTCGACATCAGTACGGACACCGTGTACGAAAACTCATTCGTGTTCACGATGTCGTCGTAGCCGTCGTTGTTGAAGTCGGCGACGGCGACGCCTTCAGGCGTGTCTCCGACGCCGATGACCACCGTCGGCTGAAACGTGCCGTCGCCGTTTCCATATTCGATTCCGATGACGTTGCTGCCGGAGAAACCGCCCGTGGCGGCGAGGTCGAGCTTGCCATCGTGGTTGAAGTCGCCCGCGGCCATGAATTGGTAGGGCGGGGAGCTCGACGGCGAAACGACCGGCGCTTGAAACGTGCCATTGCCGTTGCCGGCGAAGACCGCATACGTGTTGTTCGAACGATCGCTGATCGTGATATCGGTTTTGCCATCATTGTTAAAGTCGCCGAGCGCCAAGCCAAGCACTTCAATGCCATCGGTGACCGAGCCGGCAATATCGAATGTCCCATCGCCGTGCCCAAGCAGGATCAGCGCGTCTGAATCAGTCGTCGTAACGGCGTCCAGCTTGCCGTCGCCATTGAGATCCGCAACGGCGACATCAAAGGCACGTGCGCCACCAGTCGAGGTTGTGATGGCTGAACCGAAGGTGCCGTCGCCGTTGCCCAAAAAGACTTGGACGCCGCGGCCACCCAATGTGCTAAGGAGGATGTCGGCGTTGCCGTCGCCGTTGATATCGGGCGTGCGAAGAAACCCGGCACTAGGGGCACCAGACGAGAGTTGTGAACCCGCGGCGAACGTGCCGTCGCCATGGCCCAGAAAGACTTCGACGACGTTGCCGTTGTCGCAACATGCCAGGTCGATCTTGCCATCGTGATTGAAGTCGGCGGACGAAATTCCCGTGGGATTTCCTGCCGTCGAGAAACTACCCGCAGAGGTGAACGCGCCATTGCCATCATTCAGCAAGATCGTGAGCGCAAAAACGACGACGTTCGTTGCGACGACATCCGGCTTGCCGTCGCCGTTGAAGTCGCCGGTTGTAACGAAGTAGGGGTATTGGTTTGTGCCGTACGAGGTCAGCGGGAGAAAGTCGCCGGTCGAAGGTGCGAGGGTGATTCCGTAATTCCCGGCGCTCGGGACATTCTGATAAGGCGTGGATACGCCGCCGTATGTCAGGCGAACGCTGCCCGCCTCCGTTGCCGTCACGTCGAATGTGGGGTTGCCGTTGTTGGTGATGTTGTCGCTGTCGCTGGCGCCGCTGTCGCTGGATGATCGCAGGTTCGGGGCAGCCGGCGCACTCGGCGCGAGCGTGTCGATGGTCACAACAGTCGCTGGCGAGTCGATCGTCTGCGGATAGCCGGAGACCAGTTGTCGCACCGTGAAGGAGTGCGTGCCATCGGTCAGCATGAGCGTGCCATTGCTGTTGACCGTTGTGGTCGACCCGCTCGCCGTCGCGCTGCCGATCGCCGTCCCGTCCGCGTAGAGAGTCACGGTCGCGCCCGCCACGGTGCTGCCGACGGTGAACTGCAACGCCGTTGCGGCGGTTGCGTTGTTGAAGTTCGTGATGCGGTCGTGATTCGGGATGCCTGAATCGCTGGCGGCCGAGAGGACGGGCGCGGTGGGGATCGGGCTCGGATCCAAATCAAAACTGGCAAAGGCGGTGTCGCCCGCCTCGCCGGCAATGCCGTTGCCATTCTGATCCATCGCGGCGCCCGACCCGGCCGCGAGGATGTTCGGGCCGATCACCATCTCGTACGAGCCTTTGGTCGACTGCGCCGCGAAGGTGATCGTCAATCGCTTATTGCCGTTGGAGAAGCTGAAGCCGTTCAACGAAGAGCGAAGATCAATCCCGCCGGGACCGGTGAAGCGGTCGACGGAGTTCGGCAGAGAGAACGATGATGGATCGGCGGGGACGTTGAAGTCGAAGGTGACGGAAGTGACCGGCGTCGTTTGCGTCCCCACGGGCGTTGTGCTGGTGACGTAGAATCCACTGCGCAGTTTCGGAACCAAAAGGTTTGCGATCGGAGTTCCGCGGCCCGTGACGAGATCGTAACCCGGACCGGCGGGATAGCCGTTGTTGCCCAACGTGATGTCGTGAAAGCTGGAATCGGGCAATGAGTAAAGAAGCGGAAGCGTTCCACCCGGACCAAGGTCTGAGCTGTCCAGCGGGCCGGCGCCTGCGAGTGCGCGGCCCTGGTCTGCGATGGCGAACAGCGCGCCCCAAAGCGGTGTAGCGAGACTGGTACCGCCGATCACCGACCAAGGAGCATCGTTTCCGTTGTTGTACGAGTCGTAGACTGCAATGCCGCTCCCGGCGATCCAAGCGACATCCGGATTAGTCCGTTGCGTCGTGCTTTGTGTAACGAATCCCTGTTGGTATGGCGGTTGTGCCTCGTACTGACTGACTCCGCCGCCGCTGCCGCTCCAACCGCTCTCGACCTGGTAATTGTTCGACGAGTCGGTCACCAGGGTTGTTCCACCAGCCGCAACGACAGTGGGCGAATAGGCTGGCCATCCGCCTGGTTTGCTGTTGGCGCCTGTATCTCCGGTACCGGAAACAAACGTGATGCCGGGATGACCCTGTGGTGTTGTCAAATACGGGTCCAATGATGTTTCGGCGCCAAACTCATTATCCAGCGAGCCAAAGCTCATCGAGATGACTGATACATCCGGTTGCGACCGCGCCCAATTCACGCCATGCTGAATGAGGCTGTCGAAGAAGGAGTCATCGCACTCAACGACGAGAATCTTCGCCGCTGGGGCGACGGCATGAACGGCCTCAACGTCGAGCGCTTCCTCGACTTCCCAGTTATGACCGGCGGGTCCTACTGGGTCGACGTCTGGCAGCGAAGTGCCGCCGTCCTGGTTCACGACGCTCAGGATTGGGTCCGCCAACCCGAATGTCTGATCAAACTGGTGCAGATCGGAGACGATATTCGGATCGTGATAAGCGACGATGATTGCAATCGTTTGGCCGGCACCATCGCCCACAATGCCACTGAAGGAGATCCCGTCGATGCCGTAAGCGTGACGGAGTTTCGAGGGGGTTATTCCGCCCGGTGTTGAGGTTCCAGCAAGAGAACCACCGAGTAGGTCCATCGTGTACAGCGGAACTGCATACGCACCCACGGGCGCTGACGCGCTAAGAAATAGGCGCGGCTCGAGGGGCTCAACTGCATATGGAATTGAAACCAGAGAGCTCACTCGAGACTTGGATATGGCCGTCATCGCCATGGATCGAAAAGTACTCATGCTCCCCGCTCTGTTTGATGTGCTGGCAGCCCCGCCGCGGAAGTATCTTAAAAACTGCATGTGGCGAGAGCAACGCAAAAATAGAACATCCGCGCGGCCGGATGACTGCGCGGATAATCGAACAATTGTTGCGTTACAACGCAATGCCGCTGCTCGTCACTCAATCTCCACCGCCAGTTCATTGCTCGCTTTGTCCGTCGTCGTATCGAGCACCCCCGCGTCGGTGTTGCGGTAGAAGAAGTCCTGGCCGCTGCCGCCGGTGAGATGGTCGTTCGCGGCGTCGTCGATTGCTGTTGTCGTGTCGAAGAAGAAGCCGTTCGTCGCGCCGCTGCCGGTTTGGATGTTGCTCGTGCGGTCGGCGTACGTGTGACTGCTGGTCCACTCGGCGAGGATCGCGCTTAGGCCCACGAGATTGTCGTCTAGCGGTGTGCTGCCGGCGATCAGCAGGTCATCATCGGCGCCGCCATCGAGTGAATCGGCGCCGGCGCCGCCGATCAGGAGATCGCGGCCTTTGTTGCCCGCGATCGAATCGTTGCCCGATCCGCCGACGAGAATATCCGCGCCGCTTCCGCCTGCGATGCTGTCGTTGCCGGCGCCGGCGAGGACGATCACCGTCTTCGTGACGGCTGCCGTCGCGGTGATCTTGTCGCTGCCGTCGTAGCCGAACACGATCACGCCGTTCGAAACGTTGAAGGTGCCAAGATTCGCGTTGTTGACTGTGACCTTGATTTTTCCGGCCTTCGGCTGGTCGAGCTTGATGTTGTCATTCGCCGACGTGCCCTGCACGACGAGATATCCGCCCGCGAGGATGGGCGCGGCAAAACGATCGCCGAAGGTCACGGTGCGGACTTCATGGTCCGCGAGGACGATGTCCGCCGGATTCGCCGTCGTCTGCTTCCATCCGCTCTGCACGATCTCGCGCACGCGATACGACACGCCCGGCGTGAGGCCCGTGAACGCGTAATTGCCGTCGCTATCGGTCACCTGCCGCGGATCGGTGCTGTCCATCTTGCCGTTCTTGTTCAGGTCGAGATAGACCGTCCAGCCGGAAAGGTTCGGCTCGATCGGATCGGAAAGATCGCGCGTTTTGTCGCCGTCGAGATCGTTGAAGACGGAACCGACGATGCTCGTGTCCGTCGCGGCGATCGTGTTCAGGCGGATGCCGAAATCCTTTCCGCTGGCGGTTTGGCCTGATCCGAGCGTGAGGTCGTACGAGGCATTATTCAGCGGAAGCGTCTGCCGATAGTTCGGCGGCAGCGAAATCCGGATGTGGTGCGTGACGCCCGGCGCGAGGTTGAGCGAATAGTTCCCGCTGGCATTACTTGCCGCGAACGGCTCGCCCGGATCGAGCGCCTGGTTGTTGTTGGCATCGTCGTAGACGATCGCGCTGTTGTAGCCGATGTCGCTGGCGTCTTTGAAGCCGTCGCCGTCGTTGTCGATGAAAACATTCCCTGTCACACCGACGGATGTTGTGTTGCCGAAGTTCAGGTTGTCCACCACGTCGCCCGGCGCGAGCGTGACGGTGTACGAGCTGTCGGGCGAAGGCGACGTGCGGCGCACGCCACTCGGCATCACCTCGCGAAGGTGATAGGTGCCGGCGGCGAGATTGCCGAAAGCATATCCGCCGTCGCTATTGGTGAACGTCTCGGTTTCGCCGCTGTCGAGCACGCCGTTGTTGTTCGTATCGAGATACACGCCGCGGCCACCGATGCCTGATTCGCCGAGCTCGAACGCGCCGTCGCCGTTGGTGTCGTCGAACACGGTTCCGCTGATCTGGTGATCGTTATCGGCGATCGTCAGTGTTTCGCTTGTCGGATCGATGAGATCGATCTGCCCCGGATCCTGCGGAATGATGCTGAACGTTGCAGATTCCGTCGGCTCGATTTTGGAATCATCGAACGGCGTGAGCGAAACAATCGCGAACGTTTCGCCCGCGGGGATGGTGACGTACGGCGTTTGAAACTGATGGAAATCGTTCAGTCCGCTGACGGAGTAATCGACTTGGTCGGTCGGGAAACTCGGGAACGCCGTCGCCGTGCCCGTGACGTTGAAATAAACGGTCGTCGGATAGGGCAGTCGCTCGGTTCGCGTGACGAAGAACGAAGCTTGATCCGGGCCCGATTCGCTCGCGCTCGGATCGAGCGGCGCCAGCGCGATGGTGGGCGCTCGGTCGAAAAACCGCGCAACCGTGAAGTCGAAATTTCCCGCGATGACGAAACGCCCGTTCGGCGCGAGCGCCATCGAGCTGTTCAATCCGATCGGCGAGGTTGCGATTCCGTCGCCTCCACCGAACAAGGGATCCAGATTTCCATCCGTGTCGAGGCAAAGCACTTTCGAGGGCTCGCAGACCAGCAGCTTTCCGGTCTGGCCGAGGATCATGTCGGTGGCCCCCTCGAAGCTTTTGCTGAAGTCGAATTCGGCCCTGCCGTCGCCACCACCCCCGAAACTCGTATCGATGCTGCCGTCAGCGAAGAATCGAATGAGTCCGGTGTTGGAGTTGTCCGAACTCGGGCTGACTGTGGCGGCAACGACGTAGTTGCCGGTCGATTGCACCACGACGGCTGACGCGTCCGAAAACTGGTAGCCGGTGCGATAGGGCATGACGAGTTTACCATCGCCGTCGAAGGTGGAATCCAAACCCCCGCCGGGCTTGATTCGCGCGATCGCGATCTCGGTCGGATCGGATGGCGTGAATCCGGGGGTCGATTCTCCCACGACAACGATCGAACCGTAATGCGGATTGGTCGCGGGCGTGCCGGTGTAGTCGATCGTGGCCGCCGTCGCGAAGTCGAACTTCCCGAAATCCACCGTCATGATTCCGTCGGAGTCGAACGTATCGTCCAACTGCATGCTCTGGTCGTCCGCGAATCGGAGGATCTCAAAGTTCTCGCTGGACAAAGTGCCGTCGTTTTCGACCGTGTCCACGCTGCCGACGACGACGATCTTTCCATCATTCTGGATAACGACGTCGGTCGGACGCGACGGCGACCCTTGGCCGTTGATTTCGTTGAAATCAAACCCGAATGCGCCGGTGACTTTACCTGTGGTGTCCAGGCGCAGCCCCGCAATGCCCTCCTCAAACGGGGAGGAAAGGCTTTCGCGCGTGCCAACGACGATGATCGAGCCGTCCGGTTCCATCGCAACCGCGCTCGCGCGCTTCGCGCCGACAAATGCCACGCCGGTCTGGTTGCCACCGAAGCTTTTGTCCGGCGTGCCGTCGACATTGAAGCGTGCGACGGCCATCTGCGTTTGCGTCCCGAGCGTGGCGGTGCCCGCAACGATCACCTTGCCATCGGATTGCACCGCGACATCGCTCGGCGAGAGCGTGACGAAGCCGAGATTAATCTCGGCCGTCCCGCTCGCGCCAAACGATGTGTCCAGAGTCCCCGCGACCGTCAGTAACCGCCGCGGCTCGAGTTGTTCGATCACGCCGAAAACGGCGCGCTCGATCGAATCATGCGCACGATGCGACTGAGAAATTCGAGAATCCCGGCGCGTGAAAACTCCGCGGCGTCCGCCGAACAGCATGATTCCTCCGGTACACGAGAAGTGTGGTAAGTCAGGCGCATTCCCCGCTGCACATCGACCGATGCCTGCGTGAGAAAGTGCAGACTGATCGGCCAAAATGCTATGAACTGCGATAGGCCATCGCAACAGAAAAGGCCCGACAAGCGGTGAACAAATGCGGCTGTCGTGTAGACGACCCTCTCGGACAAGATTCCGATATGCCCAACGCCGCGGCTCACACCATTACCCAGTCCACCATCCGCGAATCGTCCTTCGCCGCCAGTGCAGTCGAGGGGATCGGGGACATCCCGATTGAAAACGAAGACGTCGCCGCAATCGACTGCGGCGAAGCCGGCGGATCCAAATGCTTCCCGAAATTCGCCGCGAGAATGTTGAAGTCCGTGATGCTCACGACCCCATCCGCGCTGTAGTCGTAATTCCCCTGCGAAAACGTCTGCGCCGATTTCCCAAAGTTCGCGGCGAGGATGTTGAAGTCAGTAATCTCCACGGTGCCGTTCCCATTGCCATCCGCGGCCAGGAAGCTGAAATCCATCCCGGGCGCATTCGTCAGCGCGTTCCCGACGCCGTCGGTCGTGCCGGTGGAATCGAAATCGACGTGATAATTGCCGTTGTCCCACCGTCCGCTCGCGGGCGCGATCGTTGCGATGTTCGTTGTGGTGTCGTAGCTGAACGAAAGCTCGTCGGGCAGATAGGTATGCCCGGTGCCCAGGTTCTGCACGGTGAATTGATCGATCGAAAGCGTCGCGGAAACGTCTTCGCTGAAGCGATACTGCATCGCGCCGGTCTTCTGCAGATCGAAGGTCGAGCTCCAGGTCGACGGCGCGTAGATGTCATCGACGACCCACAATTCCGTCCCGGCCTCGAACGATGCAGCGGGAAAGATCATTCGGCCATTCACCATAGCCGGGAAACCGACTCCGCCCGAAGGCCATCCGCCGTTGAAATCGTAGACCATCGATGTTCCCCCGGAGGTGCCGTCCGTTACCCAGAGTTCGGCACCGTGCACGGAATCGTTGGCGATGAAGAAAACCCGACCGCCCAGGCTGAAGAAATTCGCCGGCACAGTCGAATCGCCAAACGGATTGATGTTCTGGATCATCGCGGTCGTTGGCGCGGTCCCATTACTCACCCACGGCTCGGAGCCGTTCACGCCGTCATTTGCGGTGAAGATCAGCTTGTCGTTCAAAACCTGAATGCGTGACGGCGACGATGAGGTCGTGCCAGGATTGATGTCGGCGACCATCGAGGTGCCGGCCGACGTGCCGTCGCTCTTCCACAGTTCCGTTCCATTCGCGCTGGTCGTCGCGGAGAAATAGAGCGTGCCAGAAATTTGAACGAGGTTCGCGGGCGAGCTCGATGACGATCCCGCGTTGATGTCTTTTACGAGCACGGTGCCCGCGGCCGTTCCATCCGAGCGCCAGAGCTCGCGTCCCGCGGCGGTGGTGGTCGCCGCGAAGTAGAGCACGTTGTTCACAACCAGCGCATTTCCCGGCGACGAACTGGATGCGCCAGCGGCGATGTCGAGCACGAGCGAAGTGCCCGCTGACGTTCCGTCCGTTTGCCACAGTTCCGTTCCGGATGACGTGGTGGCGCTGAGCAACAGTTTTCCATTGACCACGCCAAGCATCACTGGAGAAGATGAAGACGAGCCGCTGAAAATATCCGCGACGAGCTGCACCGTGCCCGCATCGTTCACGCGATACAGTTCCGTGCCGAGCGTGGCGGTTGTCGCGGAAAAATAGAGCCAGTCTCCCCAGACGAAGAATCCGCTCGGGTTGGAATTCCCCGAGCCGGATTGAATGTCCGCCACGCGAACGGTTCCGGTGCTGGTGCCATCGGTCACCCAGAGCTCGGCACCGCTCGAACCGTCCGATGCGGAGAAGTACGTGCGGCCTTTGAAGGTCGTGAATAAGCCTGGCGCGGACGAAGTGCTGCCGGGGTTAATGTCCTTGACGAGCGCGGTGCCGGCCGATGTGCCGTCGGTGTGCCACAACTCGGTGCCATGCACGCCGTCAAAAGCATTGAAGAATCCGCCGGCCGGATCGAGGTTCAATCCGAAGGGCGATGCGGATTGCGTCGCCGGAGAGGTGTCGGCGAGGATGCTGGTGCCGCTGAGGCTGCCGTCGCTCTTCCACATTTCCAGACCGGTCGCGGTTGCGTCGTTGGCAAAGACGTAGAAATTTCCCGTCGCCGTCGCGAGCGTCGGCCCATTCACCGTGCCGTCGGGAACGAAGTTGTAAATCTTCGAAGTGTTCGCGACGTTGCCGAGACTTTTCCACAAACCGAATCCGGTCGAATCGGTCCCAGTGAAGAAGATCGTCCCATTCACGTAAACGACGTTCTTCGCGGTGATGTTTGTCGATCCGGTAATCGACGTGGCGAAGTTGCTGCCGTCGTCGTGGCGCAGCACGCCGCTGATCCCGCTCGAGGTCACGGTGCCCGCGAGATAAACGCTCGTTCCCGCGGCGGCGAGACTTCCCGGGTTCGAGATCGTCGAACCGGAAACGAGAATTTGCGTCACGCCCGTGCCGGTGGTTCCGACGGTGAACAGTCCGGTCGATCGAGTGAAGTACAGCGCACCCGACACGTTGAGCATGCCGGTGATCGACGAATTGGTGTTCTGCATCAGCACGGTGCCGGCGGCGGTCCCGTCGCTCTGATACAAATATCCGATCGCGTCGGAGAAGTAGTCCCAAAGGCCGGCCTTTGTGAGCTGCGTCGGGCTTCCCACAAAGCTTCCGGAAAGCGTGCTGCTGTTCGCCTTCACGAGTGTCGTGCCGGCCGCGGTGCCATCGCTGCGATAGAGGCCTATGGTTGTTCCGTCGGTCCCCGCGAACAGCACGACGCTGCTCGAAAGCGCCGCCATCGACGGGATGCTCGCCTGGCCGCTCGACCCGGTGCGCAGATCCTTCACCAGCACCGTGCCCGCGGCTGTGCCGTCGCTCTTCCACAGCTCGCGACCGTTCACGCCGTCGTCTGCGAAGAAAAACGCGGTCGATCCCGCGCCGGTGATGGACGTGGGACTCGCGCCGACGGTTCCGGGCTGAATGTCCTTCACGAGCACGGTGCCCGCGGTCGTGCCGTCGCTCTTCCAAAGCTCGTAACCATGCACGCCGTCGTCGGCCGAGAAATACAGCGTGCCGTTCACGTTCGCGAAATTTCCAGGGATCGATCCGCCGCGGCCGGGTTGGATGTCCTTCAGCAGCGACGTTCCCGCGGTCGTGCCGTCCGTTTTCCACAACTCATACCCGTGCGTCGAATCGAGCTGTGTGTAATACGTGGTCGAACCGATCGTGATGTCGAACTGCGGGCCCTGATCGCGCGACGGGAGCGCATTGATATCCTTCAGCAACGTCGCCGCCAGCAACCGCCGCGACTCGAGCGTTTCGATCTGAAATTGTTCGTTCTGAACCCGACCCGGTCGATGAAGCGAAGGCACTCGATCACCCCTTGGAGAGACGTCCGTAGAAGCTACTCGACTATACAAAGGCGGCCCGGAAAATCACGACACCTCGCGGCGAGGTAGTCAAATCAACCCACTCTGCAGCAGCAAATTCTCATCATCAATCGAAGTCCCCGACCCCGTCTGTCGCGTCGAAGTGAGGCTTACCTCACCGATCGCCGCGGTGGCCGAGAATGACTGAACCTGCGCCGCCGCCGTCCCCGCCGGCGGATCGAGATGCTTCCCAAAATTCGCCGCGAGGACGTTGAAGTCCGTAATCGTGATCTTCCCGTCGGCGCTGTAGTCGTAATTGCCCTGCGAAAAGGTCTGCCCCGATTTGCCGAAGTTGGCAGCGAGCACGTTGAAGTCAGTGATCTCGACGGAGTTGTTCGCGTTTCCGTCGCCAGCCAGGAGCGAGAAGTCGTACGTGACGTCATTGGGTAGCGCGTTTCCATTGGCGTCGGCAATCCCTGCATGTTTGAGCGTCGCGCGATATGAGTCGTTGAGCGGAGTGGTGCCGTTGAAAATGATCGACCACGTGCACCTGTCGGCGGCAAATGCAAGTGTGTAGGCGTCCGTCGGTATCAATGAATTTGTAACCATGTCGCGCACATCAATGTCGGCCGAAGTGAGTGTGCGATTGAGAGGCTCGGTGAATTGCATCGCCACCGTCGGCTGCGTGGCCGCGAGATTGAGTTTCGCTTGCACGAGCGCCGGTGGTTGTGTATCAGCGGAAGTAACCGCGTAGAGTGTGCGTCCTGTTGTGCCGCCGGAACCGAAGAAAACGACGTTGTTGCTTGAGGCGATGGTCCAGCCATCATAGTTGCTTCCGCCGGCGCTCGAAAAAATCTGCTTGGTACCTTCGGCAGTCCCGTCCGTCACCCAGAGAGACGCCGATGTCGAATTGTGCGCAAATCCCGAAAAGTAAAATTGATCTCCCGTCAGGCCAGAGCCGCCGTCGTACTTGGTGGTAGCGATCTTCACCGTTCCGGCGGCTGTGCCGTCCGTGGCGTACAGTGACCCATCGTATGAAGAGAAGATCAGTCTACCGTTGATACTGCGCATCCAGAACGGAGCCAAGTTGCTGAAGAGATGTGTGCCATTCGGGGTGCCATCCGTAATCCAGAGTAACCCTCCCACGCCTTGTGGATAAACGGGCACGAAATAAACCAAGTTACCAATTGCTGTGGGCAAAGCGGAGCTGCTGCCATCCGAAACAGCTGATGTCAAAAGCACGGTGCCGTCACTCGTTCCGTCGGTTCGAAAGGGATAGGCTGCTGAGTCGGTCGGCGAAGCGAAGAAGAATAGTTGCGAGCCAAAGCGCGCAAGCGAGCCCGGAGCGGAATTGCCTGAGCCGGGATTGATGTCTTTCACCAGCGATGATGCGCCCGTCGCAATGTTGCTGCGGTACAACTCGATGCCTTTACCTACTGACAGGTTCGGCGATGAGTAGTAGGCGTAACCATTCAACTCGACGACGTTGCTTCGAACATCGCCCGCGAGTCCATGAGTGCCCGCCTGCGTGCCGTCAGAGTACTCGAGGTCGAAAGTACTGCTGATGGTGAATCCAGTCGAAAACGGCCTGATGAACCCGCTGTAAATATAACTCAGCGGTTTCAGAGTACCGGCGGCGGTGCCATCGGTTTGCCAGACTGTCGCGCCGGACCCGTCATTGGCCGAAAAAAACAATTTTCCGTTTACGACTGCGGCGCCGCTGTAGTTATTCGTTAGTGAGCCGCCCGTGCCCGGGTGAATGTCTTTCACCAACGCTGTCGCCAACGTCTTGGTGTTTGTCGTCCAAAGCTCGGCGCCATGCGTTCCGTCATCTGCAAAATAAAGGAATTGATCGCCCACAGTGCCCAGAGGGGCAAGCGTAGCATTGTCCTGAAACTGGCGGATTTGTGTCACCGTGAGGTGCAAGCGCTTTTCGAGCGACTCGACTTGGATGCGTCTCCGTGGATGAACGTGCTTCATTGCCCCTTTTTCCCGCTTTTCGCTCTGGAAATAGAAAACCCGGATAGCAGTCGGATTGTCCCGAAAAAGCCGGAGTGGAGCAAGAAAAAAGCCACATCGATGGCCGATGTGGCTTTTGTTTATTCAACATTTGCCGCAGCGTTACTTCGCCATTTCCTTCGCCCGCGCCCTCACGTCATCTAAACCACCGACGTAAAGAAACGCCTGCTCGGGGAGGTCGTCGGCTTCGCCGTTGCAGATGGCATCGAAGCTTTTCAGCGTGTCGGCGATCTTGGTGTAGACGCCTTTCTTGCCGGTGAACTGCTCGGCGACGAAGAACGGTTGGCTGAAGAAGCGTTCGATCTTTCGCGCGCGGCTGACGATCAACTTGTCTTCTTCGCTCAGTTCGTCCACGCCGAGGATGGCGATGATGTCCTGGAGGTCGCGGTAGCGCTGGAGCATGACCTGCACGCGGCGGGCGATTCTCGCGTGCTCTTCGCCGACGATGTCGGCGCTGAGCGCGCGACTCGCGGATGCGAGCGGATCCACCGCAGGGTAAATGCCTTTGCTCGCGATACTGCGCTCAAGATAGATGAACGCGTCGAGGTGCGCGAAGGCGTTCGCGGGGGCGGGGTCGGTCGGGTCGTCGGCGGGGACGTACACCGCCTGAACGCTCGTGATCGCGCCGTGTTTCGTGCTGGTGATGCGTTCCTGGAGTTCGCCCATTTCCGTGGACAACGTCGGCTGGTAACCGACGGCGCTGGGCATGCGGCCGAGAAGGGCCGACACTTCCGAGCCCGCCTGCGTGAAGCGGAAGATGTTGTCGATGAACAGCAGCGTGTCGGCGCCAGTTTCGTCGCGGAAGTATTCCGCCATCGTGAGCGCGCTCAGCGCGACGCGAAGACGCGCGCCCGGCGGCTCGTTCATCTGGCCGAAGACCATCACGGTCTGATCGATGACGTGCTTGCCGGTGTTGCCGATCTGCGCTTCCTGCATTTCCAGCCAGAGGTCGGTGCCTTCACGCGTGCGTTCACCGACGCCGGCGAAGACCGAGTAACCACCGTGCTGCTGCGCGATACGGGCGATGAGCTCCTGGATGACGACGGTTTTGCCGAGGCCGGCCCCGCCGAAGAGTCCGGCCTTACCGCCGCGAAGGAACGGCGTGAGCAGGTCGATCACTTTAATGCCGGTTTCGAACACTTCGGCCTTCGGGGTGAGATCGACAAATTCCGGCGGTTCGCGGTGGATGGGCCGGCGCGTCTGCGCCGCAACCGGTCCGCGGTTGTCGATCGCATCGCCGAGCAGGTTGAACACGCGGCCGAGCGTTTCCTTGCCGACGGGCACCGTCACCGGCGAACCGGTGTCGAGGCAATCCACGCCCCGGCGCAAACCGTCCGTCGAACCGAGCGCAACGGCGCGCACCTTTCCGCCGCCGAGATGCTGCTGCACTTCGCCGGTCAGCTTGATGCTCGTTCCGTTTTCGGTGTAATCGATTTTGACAGCGTTGTAGATCGACGGAAGCTGGTCTTCAGGGAATTCCGCGTCAAAGGTTGAGCCGATGACCTGCGTGACTTTACCGGTAGAAGGCATGTGTGATTCCTCAAAAGCTTGCTCCAAGGGTCGCCACGACCGCCGCCCTCCGAGCGCGGATTGGGCGTCAGAAGCAAGGGAGGGAGATTGTACTAAACCTTCACGAAGGCTCAAGTATGCGGCAATTTGCGCATGTGTGACCCGGAGTTAGCGGCGGAGCGCATCTCCGCGGGTTCGCTTTTCCTTTCAGATGCCGAAACCCGCGGAGCTGCGCTCCGCCGCTAAATAACCGACCGAACTGTTGGGCGCGGTCGTGATTCGAGCGGCAGCATTTCGGGAATGGTTATGATTCCGGCGGCGTCTGATGTGCGGTCGGGGTCGCCTCTTTCTAAAAAGGTGGGCCATTCATGGGCGAACGGGCGGGCATGGAAGCACTGGAGCCTCGGCGGCTGTTCAATGGTGGGGATATCGATCATTCCTTCGGCGACGACGGCTTCGTCACGCTGACGAAGGGCGCTGAGATCTCGAATATCTTTCCGCTTGAGAACGGTGAGATTCTGCTCGCCGGCAATCAGCCTGATGCGGGGCCGTACGTGCGGCGGTTATTCGCCGATGGGACGATCGATTCAAGCTTCACCGCGTCGGGCCTGATTCCGTCGGTTCGGCACGTTCTTGCCTACGGCGCGTATGCACTCGACAACCGGGGTGGCTTGATTGTGGCGGGCGCTGATCACCACGGTGTGATGCAGGTGCTGCGTGTCACACCTTCCGGCGAGATCGATCCGCACTTCGGCATCAACTCCGAGGAGCGCGTGCCACTTCAATCGATCGATTCGGTCACCGCATTGCCCGACGGCCGAATTGTGGTGTCGGGAATCGCTAGTTCGGACTACGACCCGGACCTTTCCGTCTCCAGCGAAACGCACGGATTTTATGTCTTCACCGCCAAAGGGCGAGGCGACAACGTCTTCGGCCGATACCTCGTTCCCACGGCCCTGACCAGCGAACGAAACGACGTGCAATTCACTGGCACGACAACCCTCGATCAAGAACGCTTCGTCGCACTCAATGATGGAAAGCTCCTCTACGTCAATCAGATGAACGACCGCGCGACGACCTTCGACCCCGATAATGGTTCTTCCAGCACTTCGCAGACCTGGATCGAAGCGAAGCTCTTTCTCATCAAGGGCGCGCACGATTCCAGCTTCAAGTTCGATCGGACGAATGTTCTCCCATACCAGGGTGATGTCTACTTGGACTGGCTCGAGCCGTCGCCCGATGGCGGGGCGCTCCTGATCTACGACGTGGGCACTCCATCTTCTGATGGTCAATCCGAATCGTTCCAAACCTATTCGGCGAAGTTCGATGCCGATGGCACCTTGCATCCGGTTGCCGTTTCCGAGGGGCTGGAAGGAATCGTCTCCGCGAGGGATGTTGATGGTTCATTCTTCATCACGGGTGAGAGCACGATCACCCGATCCGGGTCCGATGGCACGATCGACAACAGCTTTCAAACCGATCCGGAGCTTGCCAGCAGCGGCGTGATGGTGAAAGCACTTGCGATCGCGGACGATGGCGGGATCCTCGCGGCGTATTCGCGGATCGATGAGATTTCGCACGACGTGACCTCCACCTTCATCGTGAAGCTTCAGCGCACCGATGCGCCGAGCGGATTGTTCGCCGGTCATGACCTCCACGCAGCGCGCATCGGCGGTTATTACTTCACCGTGAAATGGACGGATGACGACGGCGTGGATTTCTTATCCCTCGGCGACAATGACCTGTACGCTATCTCCCCGGATGGTATTCATCGCTCGGCGAAGCTCGTGTCGACGGATCGGTCGACAGACGCGAAGTCAATTACCACCACGTATCGCGTGACGTCGCCCAGCGGAAGCTGGCAGGCGAGCGACAATGGAACGTATCAGATTGCGATTCGGCGTGGGACGGTGAGCGACATTCACGGAAAACTCGCGGGCGGGCGCGTGATCGGGCGGTTCAAGGTCGTGATTCAGTCCATCCCCGAAGCGATCTCCATGGCGGCGGCTGACACTCGCGTTGAATCGATCTATCAGGCATCGCTTGTCGAACTTGCGGGCCTCGCGGAATGAGAACTCGCTGAACGACGAGGAAACTTATGACGAGATCTGCGGCGATGATCGACGCGCTCGAACCGCGGCGGTTGTTCAATGGTGGGGATATCGATCATTCCTTTGGCGATAACGGTTTCGCGACGCTGTCGAAGGGGGCGAATATCTTTAGCCTCTTCACGCTCGACAACGGCGAAATGATCGTCGCGGGGAATCAGAATGGCGGCTTGCCGTACGTTCGTCGCCTCTTCGCCGACGGATCGATTGATTCAAGTTTCACGGACGGTGGATTGGTCACCGCCATCCGCCACGAAATTCAAAATGTATTCAGCTATGCGATCGACGCACGGGGCGGACTGCTCATCGGCGGCGACACTCGGCGCGGTGGCGAGGAAATACTTCGCGTCACCCTCGCAGGCACGATCGATGCGCGCTTCGCCGGCGACGGGTTGTCGCGAATTCCGCTTGCCAAGATTGATTCAATCACGCCTCTGTCCGATGGCCGGATCGTCGTCGCTGGTGTTTCTCGAGACGAAACTGATTCCGAAGATTCCACGACGGACGAGTATCGCGGCGTACTCGTTCTGAACAGGCAGGGGAAGATCGACAAATCTTTCAATCGGGGCGCGGTCAGGGAGACCATCGATTTGCATTCGTTCGATGACGGATTCACGGACGCGTATCAGAGTCTGTATTCAGAACAGCTCGCCCCGCTCAGCAGCGGGGGATTTGCGCTGCTCGACACTGTCGAGCAGAACTTTTCGTCTCAATCAGGCGACGAGATCAATGATTTCCCACCGAGTTATAAAACCACCGGTTGGATTTTCTCGGCTCAAGGCCGTTCCATCACATTCGATCTTGAAGAGACTGGCGGGGCAAATTTCCAACTGAACGGGCCACCACAACCACTGGACGGCGATCGGTTGAAGGTGTTTTACAGTGCCGAGGTGACGCCGGATGGAAGCACCGACACGACAACGGAAGACTTTACGGTCGTTTTGGATTCCACTCGGAAATTCCAAACTGCGCAGCCTGGAGGGGCAGCCTTCCTGCAAGCGGCTGATGACGACGGGCTACTGATTTGCGGAACGTCTGATTCAATCTTTCGCACGGATGCGGAAGGGCGGCTGGACACGACGTTCTCGCTCGACTCCGCATTGCGGGTGCCGTCCCTCTTACGAGCGGTCACCCGTGTGGCAGCGGACGGTCAAATCCTGGCGGTCTTCATACGAGACTATTCCGATCCGCACGATGCCTCGAGCTTCGTCGTGAAACTCCAGCGCAGCGATGCCCCGAGCGGCGGATTTGAAGGTCATGACATCCACGCCGCTCGCTCTGGCTACTACTTCTACGTTCATTGGCAGGATGATGATGGTGTCAATCTTTCGTCGCTGGGGAACGACGACGTGTACGTGATCCTTCCCGACGGAACGCATCGGTCGGTGAAGCTCGTCTCGACGGACGGCGTCAACGACGCGACCGAGATCACCGCGACATATCGCGTCACCTCTCCCGATGGTCAGTGGGATGCAACGGACAACGGAACGTATCAAGTCGCAATCCGCCGCGGGGCGGTGAGCGACATTCACGGCAAATTCGCGGGCGGACGAGTGATCGGGCGGTTCAAGGTGAATATCCAGCCGACGCCCGAAGCGATTACGATCGCGACCGTGATGCGCCCGGCGCCGTTCTCCAGCGATCGTCAATCGCTTCTCGACCTCGCGGGGATCGGTGTAGCGGACTCTACAGCGTGAACCCGCGGAGCTACGCTCCGCCGCTAACTTTTAGACTGACGGATCATCTCAGGTCTAGCATTCCGAAATCGGCAGAGGTCGATTAAGAAGACGAGTGATGATCGAATCGGCGCGGCAGCGGTTGTTTGGAATCAGGCACATGTTCGACTCGCCGGTTGTGGCGACGTTGACGATCGCCGCGGCGGGGCTGCTTGTCTGCACGCCGATCGTCATCGCCGGGCTCGAACGCGGCGGGAAGATCGATCCGGCGCTGCGCGGCGATCTTCAGCGGCGGTATCGGTCGTGGCTCGTGCTCGCTCCGCTGATGATTGTGCCCGTGCTGCTCGGCGCGTTTTTCACGATCGTGGCGGTGGGTGTGCTCAGCCTGCTCTGCTATCGCGAGCTTGCGCGGGCGACCGGACTCTTTCGCGAGAAGCTCATTTCGCTGCTCGTGGTCGTCGGCATCGTCCTGGTGAACTTCGCGGCGCTTGACAACTGGTATGAATTGTTCGTCGCGCTTTTCCCGCTGACGGTCGGATTGATCGCGGCCGTCGCGATCTTCGCCGATCGACCCAAAGGATATATCCAGCGGGTGGCGCTCGGCGTGCTTTCGTTCATGCTGCTCGGCGCCTGCCTCGGCCACCTTTCACTCTTCGCCGACGATCCGAACTATCGCGCGATCCTGTTCTGGATCGTGATGTCGGTCGAGCTCAACGATGTCTTCGCATACGTCAGCGGCAAAAGCTTCGGCCACCGCAAGCTCGCGCCGCACACGAGCCCCAACAAGACCATGGGCGGGGCACTGGGCGCGCTGGTGCTGACCACAGTGCTCGCCGCTGTGGTCGGTCACTTCGTCTTTCGCGCAAGCGAAATCGATCGGCCAGTTCACCTGCTGATGCTCGGGCTGATCATCAGCGTGGTCGGACAGCTCGGCGATCTGCTCATCTCGTCGATCAAGCGCGACCTCGATATCAAGGACATGGGCCAGACCTTTCCCGGCCACGGCGGGTTGCTCGATCGCTTCGACAGCCTGATCCTCGTCGCGCCGGCGGTGTTCTATTACGTCGGATACTTTCGCGGGATCGGCAACCCGGCGGAATATCGGCTCTTCACAGGTGGATGAATGGACCCGTGGAAGCTCGAGCCCGCGCACGATTTCGATCTGACGCTGCGTCAGCGTCTCGGCAGCGAGCGGCGCGAGAGCGGGCTGATCGAAACGATCGGCCACATGCTGTGGTGGTTTCTCATTCGCGCGTATCTGAAACTGTTCCACCGGCTGCGCGTGCGCGGCCGCGCGCGGATGCCGACGAAGCCGCCGTTCGTTTTGATCGCGAATCACTGTAGCCATCTCGATGCCCTGGTCCTGGCGGCGCAGGTTCCATACCGTTTCGGAGATTGCACCTTTCCGCTCGCCGCGGAGGATACATTTTTCGAATCGGGAATCAGTTCGGCATTCGCGGCCGTCGCGCTCAATGCGCTGCCGATGCGTCGTCGCCACGCGGGCCGTCATGCGATCGAGTCGCTTCGCGAGCGGCTCGTGGGCGAGCAGTGCGTTTACGTACTCTTCCCCGAAGGCACGCGCTCGCGCGACGGAAACTTGCAGGCGTTCAAGCCGGGAATTGGTATGCTCGTCGCCGCCAGCGATGTCCCGGTGGTGCCGTGTTACTTGCGCGGCACGCACGAAGCCTTACCGGCAGATCATCGCTGGCCGAGACCTCGGCGGATCAAGCTATCGATCGGCGAGCCGATGCGGTTTACGGAACACGCGAACGATCGCGAAGGATGGGAGCGTATCGCGGCGGCGCTTCAATCCGAAGTCGAGCGTCTGCGCGATCACGGAGCCGAGTAACGATCCGCCGTTTTGTTGTCGCGGTGTGCGGAACAATTCCGAAAACGAAAGAGCTTGCGGAGGGTGTCGTCTCTCTTACAGCCTGTCAACCTGCGGGGACCGATGAATCACACATTCGATGTCGAATCACTCGAGTCGCGCCAGCTGCTCAATGGCGGCGGACTGGACCAATCCTTCGGCGATACCGGCGTGCTGCCGATCTCGCGCGGCGTGACCGTCGATAAGGTGTTTGAGCTCTCCGACGGTCGCTTGATCGTGGCGGGCGGACAGAACCGCACGACCGACGGCCCGGCGCGGCCCTATCTTCTCCGCACGAGCGCACTCGGCACGGCTGATCTAACCTATACCGATAATCAACTGCTGCCGAAGCTCAATGCGCTGATCGATCGCGGCGAGGTGTTCGCCATCGACAGCCAGGAGCGCGTGCTCGTCGCCGGCCAGCTTGGCGATTCGCGCCCCGTCCTCACGCGCGTGACCACGAGCGGAGACATCGACAGCAAATTCGGGAATGATGGCTCGATCGTTGTTCCGCTCCTGAGTGTCACGAGCATGTCCGTGGCGCCCAGCGGCGACATCTTTCTCGCCGGCGTTTACAAGACCACGACCAAGGACAACGGCGACGTCGAGTCTTTCACCGGCCTCGTCGCGCTCAAGAGCGACGGATCGATCGACACGTCGATCGGCACCCGCGGGATCATTTCGACCGGCAGCACGGTCAATCACAGCACAACGATCTCGTACAACGTTTCGCGTGACCAGATTTTGTTCGACAGTACCGGCAACATCATCTACGCGCGCGATCTCGAGAAATTCCTGAGCTTCCAGAATGGAGACTCCACGGGAACGCTCGAGACGAACACCGTGCAGCTGTTCCGCTTCGGAGCGGATGGCACGGCCGACCCGAATTTCTCCTTCGACAATACCGGCTTCATCGATAGCCGCGGTGCGATTCTGGCGGGCGTCACGCTCAATGCTGACGACACGTTGCAAATCGAGTTTCTCGATTTCGCCACTCCTCCAAATCACACGATCCAGCGCTACAACCAGTGGATCTCGACCGTGAGCGACGACGGCACGCTTAGTCCGGACGTGTTGCTCGACAACACACTGACCTTCGCTCCCTCGAACCCGATCGCTGTGAAAGAGGCGGATGGCCAAGTGCTTTGGGAAAACGACGGCCGAACGATTGTTCGATATCGGTATGGCGTGAACGATGCCTCCGGGGAAGTCGATCCCACTTTCACGCAGGATTCGAGCACCATCACCTCGAACGACGACCTGGAAACACTGCAGATCACCGACGACGGCCAAATCCTTGCGTCGTATCGGCGCGCAAAGCTCACCGGCGGATTGAACAGCGCATTTCTCGTGAAGTATCAACAGAGCGACGGGCCCAGCGGCGTGTTCGCCGGCAAGCCCATCACGTCTGATCGCAACGGCGGGTATTACTTCAACGTGACGTGGCAGGATGATGACAACGTCGATTTCAGTTCGCTCAGCAACGACGACATCATCGTCGTATTGCCCGATG
>JAICIO010000028.1 GCA_025924315.1 Phycisphaerae bacterium | reverse complement strand
GAATACTTCCTCAACGCGCTGCGTCAGAACAACCTGGTTCGCATGCTCGCTGAGCCGAACCTCACCGCCATCAGTGGTCAGGAAGCCAGCTTCCTCGCCGGTGGTGAATTCCCGGTGCCGGTGACGCAAGGCGGCGCGACCGCGGGCGCGGTCACGGTCGAATACCGAGAATTCGGTGTGAAGCTCCGCATGATCCCGACCGTGCTCGGCGATGGCCGCGTCCGGCTCCAGGTTATGCCGGAAGTCAGCGACCTCGACTTCACGACCGCCGTCCGATTGAACGGCTTCGTCATCCCGGGTCTCACGAGCCGCAAGGTCAACACGACCGTCGAGCTAGGCGAAGGCCAGACGTTCGCAATCGCGGGTCTCTTGAACAACTCGATCACCGCGAACAAGGACGTGACGCCGCTCCTGGGCGATCTCCCGGTGGTGGGCGCGCTCTTCCGCTCGGTGCGCTATCAGCGCAAGGAAACGGAACTGGTTGTGCTCGTGACGCCGCACTTCGTCGAAGCGATGAACCCGGCGCAGGTGCCGACGCTTCCGGGCGAGAAGTGGCGCGATCCGAACGATCTTCAGCTCTACTTCGGCGCCGACCTCGGTGGCGAGGAAGTGGACAGCACCGGCAAGCACGGCGCGACGACGCGTCCGAGCGGTCCGGCCCCGCGATACTTCGGGCAGTACGGTTTCACGCCGAGCACGCAGCCCATCGCGGAAGCCAAGGAGTAACCAGCCGCTACGTAGGGTGTGCCCCCGCACACCATGGAGTCGAATCGGTGTGCTGAAGCACACCCTACGAAGCGAAAAGTAACAGAAGGTAGCTAGTCATGTTCGTCCAACTGAATGCAGTCATCATCGATTCCGACGATACGAACCGGCAGGAGCTGGCGCACTTCCTCACAGGATTTGGCGTCAACCTTGTCGGACAGTATGCGACGCCGGAGCCGCTGGCCGCGCTGCTCGGCCGGGCCGATGCGCCGCAGTTGGTCATCGTGAATCTCGATCCCAACTCGCAGGAAAACCTGAAGAAGGTCGGCCATCTTCCTCGGCAGTTCCCCAACATCAGCTTCTTCGCCATGTCGCAGGTGATCGATGCAAACCTGCTGATGGACGCGATGCACCTGGGCGTGAAGGAATTCATCCCGCTGCCGATTTCGGAAGACAAATTCGCCGCCGCCATCGAGCGCGTGGCGCAGACGTACGGCATGGGCAAGAAAGCCCGCGTCATCCACGTCATCCCGACCATGGGTGGATGCGGATCGACAACCGTGGCATGCAACGTCGCCGCGTCGCTCGCGCAGGAAAGCAAGACGGCGCTGATCGATCTCGATCTGATGCGTGGTGGGGTGGCCGGTTCGTTCGACTGCCGCCCGCGCTACACGATCGCGGACATCATGGCCTCTGCGGAGAAGGTCGATAAGCAACTGCTCGACAATGCCTTGGCGATCCATCGCTCGAGCAACCTGGCGATCCTCGCGCGACCGGAACTTCCGGAAGACACGCAGCGCGTCAATCAGCCGGGCCTCCATCGCCTGCTCAACATCCTCGGCCGCATGTTCGACAACGTGGTGATCGATTCGATGATGAGCATCGATCCGATTTACACCACCGCGATCCAGGCGTCCGATCTGAACGTGATCGTGATGCAGCTGAACGTTCCCAGCGCGAAGAACGCGGAGCGATTTGTGGGCGCGATGCGTCGCATGGGGATCGAGGCGAACAAGATTCGCATCGTCGTGAACCGTTTTGTGAAGAAGGGTTGGGACATCGAGCCGTCGGAAGTGGAGCGCGCGCTCGGCCTGAAGATTTCGTGGATGGTGCCGAACGATTTCAAGAACGCGATTGCCGCGATCAATTTCGGTGAGCCGGTCGTGCTGCGAGCGCCCAAGAGCGAAATGAGCGTCAGCCTCAAAGGCCTTGCTCAAGCGCTCAACAGCAAAACCCTCGCTCAGGCGGCTTAAAAAAGGTGACAGCCACCTTTTTCTAAAAGGCTATCGGGACTGTAAACATGGGACTCTTCACACGCAGCAATTCGAACGCAGCGGTAGCGGACAAGCCGGTTACCGTACCGGCGAACGCTCCAGTGCCCGAGCCGGCAGTCGTGATGCCGCCGCGGCCGACGTTCACCGCTCCGACCCCCCTGAGCGAACGACAGGTCTACCTGCAGCAGCTGAAGGTTCGCATTCACCAGCAGCTGGTCGAGCGGCTGGACATGCAGAACCTGCGCACGATGCCGCCCGAAACCGTCCGCGGTGAAGTTCGCGCGCTCATTCGCGATTTGTGCCGCGACGAAAAGGGCCTGCTCAGCTCGGGCGAACAAGACAAGTTGATGGACGAAGTGCTGGACGAAACGTTCGGCCTCGGCCCGCTTGAAACGCTGCTGAAGGATTCACTGATCAGCGATATTCTCGTCAACCGCTTCGATCGCATCTATTGCGAAAAGAAGGGGCGCCTGGAGCTCGTCGACGTTCAGTTCCGCGACAATCAGCACCTGCGGCAGATCATCGATCGAATCGTCGGACGCGTGGGCCGTCGTATCGACGAAATCAGCCCGATGGTCGACGCGCGACTCGCGGACGGAAGCCGCGTGAACGCGATCATTCCGCCGCTGGCGCTTGATGGCCCGGCGATGTCGATTCGCAGGTTCGGCGCCAAGCCGCTACAGCTCGAAGACCTGATCCGCCACGGCGCATTTCCGCCGGCGGTGATGGATTTCCTCGCTGCGGCTGTGCAGGCGCGCTGCAACATTCTCATTTCCGGCGGGACCGGCTCCGGTAAGACGACGCTGCTGAATTGTCTTTCGCGTTATATCCCGGCCGACGAACGCGTCATCACGATCGAAGACGCCGCGGAATTGCAGCTGCAGCAGCCGCACGTCGTGCGATTGGAAACGCGTCCCCCGAACATTGAAAGCAAGGGCGAAGTCACGCAGCGCGACCTGGTGAAGAACTGTCTGCGTATGCGTCCGGATCGCGTAATCATCGGCGAGTGCCGCGGCGGCGAAACCCTCGACATGCTTCAGGCCATGAACACCGGCCACGACGGTTCAATGACCACCGTGCACGCGAACAATACTCGCGATGCGCTCGGTCGTGTCGAAGTGATGGTCGCGATGGCGGGGTACGACATTCCCGTTCGCGCCATGCGTCAGCAGGTCGCCGGCGCGCTTCAGCTGGTTGTCCAGGCGCGCCGTCTGACCGGCGGGCGCCGCAAGGTCGTGAGCGTCAGCGAAATTACTGGCATGGAAGGCGATCAGATCCAGATGCACGACCTGTTCAACTTCGAACAAGACGGCGTGGATGGCGACGGTCATGCAACGGGGCGATTCGTCTGCACCGGCATCCGGCCGCGCTGCGCGGATCGCATCGAGAACCGCGGGATCAAGCTGCCTGCCGAGCTCTTTTCGCGACGCATTCTCGAGGCGCGCTGAAATTAAAGGGGACTGTCCCCTTTAATTTCGATGGCGGACGGGGTTCGAAGCACGATTGAAGGATTGGCCGAAATTCAGATAGCGAGATCGTTATGGACGGCAATTTCCTCTTCATCCTCGTCGCGATTGCTGGGTCGCTGCTGGTGTTCGGCGTGTGGCAGATCGTCTCCGCCGTGATGGACCCGGAGCGCAAGAAGCTCCAGGAGCGCCTCAGCACCGAAAACCGCATCGATCTCAACAGCATGACGAATCGGTCGCTCATGATGCAGACCGATGTGAAGGGGATTTCCGGGTTGCTCACGCGCTGGTCGCCGATGGAGCAACTGCATCGCCGTGTGATCCAGGCGTTTCCGGAAACGTCGCTCGCGAAGTTTCTGACGATCGCCGCGGTGATGTGCGGCTTCTGTTTTATCATCCTCACCGGCGTGACGCGTTCATTCACGGTCGGCGCGATCGCCGGCGCGATCGGCGGATACATTCCTTTCCTCGCGCTTGCTCAGCGTCGCAACAAGCGTCAGCGCATGCTGGCCGATCAGCTCCCCGAAGCGCTCGATTTCCTTTCGCGAATTCTCAAAGCGGGACACAGCTTGAGCACCGGGCTGCAGATGATGTCGGAAGAGTTGCCTCAGCCGTTGTCGCAGGAATTTCGCCGGGCGTATGACGAGCACAGCCTTGGTCAACCGCTCGACGACGCCCTCAAACACATGTCGACGCGCATCGAATCGACCGACTTCGCTTTCTTCGTGACGGCGGTGCTGATTCAGCGTCAGACGGGCGGCGATTTGTCGGAAGTGCTCAACAACATCAGCGGAATGATCCGCCAGCGCATTCGCCTGCAGCAGCATGTGAAAGCGAAGACCGCGGAAGGCCGGTTCACCGGCTACATTCTGGCCGCGTTCCCGGGCTTAATGTTCGTGATTGCTTATACGCTCAATCCGTCGTACGCAGGCGTGTTGTTGAACACGTCCGGCGGACGGTGGCTGCTCGGCGCCGCGGGCCTGCTGACGATCATGGGCCTGTTCTGTATCAAAAAGATCACGACGGTTCGCGTGTAACGCGCAAGAGAAGAGGACGACATGGATCCGCAAATCATTTTCGTGGTCTGCATCTTCGGCGCGATCGCTGCGGTCGTGTACTGGGTATCGCGCAGCTTCATGGGCAATGCCGACGACAAACTGCTGCGCAGCCGCCTGAGCGACGCGGGCACAAACGCCACCGTCGATAAAGAAAAGCGCAGCATGAGGGACGAAGTGGTCCCGATGCTGCAGAAAATCGGGCAGGCCGCCGCCGAGCCGTTCATGCCCAAGACGCGCGAACGTCAGTCGAGCATGCGGAAGAAGCTCGGCTACGCGGGCATTTATTCGCCCAGCGCGATGAAGGTCATGACCGGCTTTAAGGTCATTTTCCTCTGCATGGGCCTGGCGATTGGTTACGCAGTAGGCAAGTCGGTCGACAACACGTTTCTCGGCCTCTCGCTCGGCGGATTGATCGGTTACCTCGGCCCGACCTTCTGGCTCAAGACTCGGGTCAAGAACAATCAGCGTGCGCTCACGCTCGGCCTTCCGGACGCGCTCGACCTGATGGTCGTCTGCGTCGAAGCGGGGCTGACGGTGGACTCGGCTATGCAGCGCGTCGGCCAGGAACTGGGCCTGGCGCATCCGAACCTCAGCCGCGAGTTGGGCATCGCGCACATGGAAACGCGTGTCGGCCTTTCGCGATCGGAAGCGATGAAGAATCTCGGCACGCGCACCGGTTCGCCGGCGCTGCAATCGCTCGCGGCGATGTTGATTCAGGCGGATCGGTTCGGCACGAGCATCGCGTCGGCGCTGCGAATTCACGCGGAGTCCCTGCGAAATTCGCGTCAGGCTGCCGCCGAAGAACTCGCCGCCAAGGCTTCGGTGAAGATGAGCTTCCCGCTGGTGCTTTTCATCTTCCCGGCGACGTTCATCGTCCTGGCCGGACCGACCGTGATCCAGCTGATGAACTCGGACTTCATGAAGTAAGCGACGGTAGGGTGTGCTTCAGCACACCGCGCGCAAACGGTGTGCTGAAGCACACCCTACGACAAAGCGGAAGAAAATAGGGACGAGAGCTATTTATTTTCCTGGGCTGTAATGGCGACGACGGAATCGCCCGATGAGACGAACGGAGACGACTATGAACAAGCTGTATCCCACAATCGTGTTTGCCGCCTTGCTCGCCCTGGCGAGCGGCTGCGAGCAGGACAAGAACGCGCCCGTCATGCACGGCGAAGATTTCGTCCCCAACGACACAATGCGCGCCAGCGAGAAGTTCATGCTCGCGCAGGAAGCCGCCGGCGCACGCCATGATGCGACGCTCAACGCGCAGCACTTCAACGGCAAAGACCTCGGCTCGCTCGGCGAACAGAAGCTCGACCTCATGATGCAGGACGACGACGTCAATGAGCCGTTCACGGTCTACATCCAGCTGCCGAAGGATGACGTGACGACGAAGCAGCGCGAGGAATCGGTCGTCCGATACCTGAAGGACAAAGGCCTCAGCGACGAGCAGATCAAGATTGAGTACGGCGACAATCCGGGCACGTACACGTCGACCGCCAGCGCAATCGCGCCGTCGCAGTCGCCCGCGCCGACGATGAACGCGCCGGTCGGAGCCGAATCGCCCAGCTCGTTCGGTCCCGGCGCAATGAAATAAGCCGTGTCTTCCGGAGTGGAGACGGCTTCGTGCCCCCAAAGCACGGCCCGCGGTGGATGGCATCCCCATCCCCCGCGGGATTTTCGTTTGAGAAAATCCCGCCAGAGAGCCCAGCGACTCCGTCGCGGGTAAAGCTATCGCATCCCCGCCGGCTTCTTCCATTGCTGATAATCGCGCGTGTCGGTGTCGGGGATGATCGACTTTTCTTCCGGCAGGATCTCCCACGGCGATTTGATCGCGGCCGCGTGATGCGCGCCCGGCCCATTCGCGTCCGCGGGAGTGAAATCCAGCGCCGCCTCGTTCGCCAGCTTCGGATCTGTCTGCAAGCTTCCGTCCGGCACGGGCTCGTCCTTCTGCATTCGCTGCACGAGTTTCGGATTCTTCCAGAACTGATTGCCCCGCAGTGTCGGCTGCGGATCGCCTGCGCCTCCGCCGCCATTTCGATCCGCGATTTGATTCTGGTGCATGGCGACAGGATTGTTCACGAAAAGGTTATCCGACAGTGTCGGCTTCGCGTTGCCCAGGATCGCTGTGCCTTCCCGAAGATTCGCGACGAACGTGTTGTGATCGACCGCATCCGTGTTGTCGAACCAGCACGACACGCCGTCCATCTCATTCTTCCAGAACACATTTCCACGTATGGTCCCATGCGTCTTGCCGGAGGCATAAATGCCGCAGCGAGCGTTGGCGAAGATCGCGCAATCGGTAATCGTCGGCGAACAGTTGTCGTAACGGATGCCGTGCCAGGCGGCGCCGGAAACGCGGCAGCGTTCGACTGTGACGCCTTCGGCGTGAATCGTCATCCCTGCGTAGTAGCAATTGCGGACGTCGCTCTCAACGATTTGCACGTGGAGCGGCGCGGCAACGAGCGTGCGTGCAACGCGCGAACGATCGCCGGCGGCGATGACCACGCCCGTGCCCCAGCAGGCGGCAATCAGCGAATGGCTGATCTCACAATCCGCGGCGTTCGCGATGGTCACTCCATTCATGCACGGCCCGAGAATCACGCAATCGGTAATCTTCGTCTTCCCGCCATTGATGTTGATGATCGAATCATTGCCCATTACGCCGACGTTGTTCGGCGCAGGTGCGCGCACGCGCAGCCCCGAGATCGTCACACCGGCGGTCGCTTGAATGCCGATCGTCGGCGGCGTGGGATGGCGCAGAAAATCCGCGACGATTTGAAGCTGCCGCTCCTCGTTCTTCTCTGCGAGCAATCGATTCGCGAAGTCGATCTTCTGCGCATCGGTGAGCGGCACGCTTTCGACCTTGGGCTCTAGAATCGTTTTGTCCGATCCGGCGCCGCGCAGGGTAAGCGCCTTCGTGATATTGAGGTGTTCGGGATAAGTGCCGGCTTCGACGATGATGGTCGAACCGTCGGCGACCGCGTCGATTGCTTTCTGAATCGACTCGCCTGATTTGACGATCACATCGGCGAAGAGCGCGGTCGAGACGATGCAGGCGCATAAGATTGTGATCCAGCGCATGAGGCCTCCCTGAGTGGTATGCGACTCGACTGAGCGCGTCGAAGTCTGAAGCAAACCCTACCTCGCGACGGCATCTCTCAGCAATTGAATTCCAGTTTGCGTGATCCTCTCCGCCGCTGACGGATCGAGCTTGCTGCCCATCGAGAGCGTGCATTCATATCCACCGCGCGTGAACGCTTCGCGCGTCGGGATGTAGCCGATCATTCCGCCGGCGGCGCCGACGACCCATGTGTTCTTGAATGGGCTGGCGAATTTCAGATCGAAACCGATCTTGCTGAACGGCTCGCCCGGGATCGTGACCAACGCCGTCTGCGGATCGATCCACAGCGACTGCATCGTCGCCAGCACGTGATCGCGCTTCGCTTTCTTGGCGCGAAGCCGCGCGATCAGCTCTTCGTAAACCTCATCCTTCGCGAAGCGCTGGCGGCGGGGCATGTTTGTGCCGAACGGGCCATCGATGTCCCGCAGCGGGATTTGAATCGTCTTCGTCGACCCGGCGAACGAGGGTCGCTCAATGGGTGAAAGTGTCGGTAGCGTGCTGAGCACGGTCGCGGCGAGGGTCTGGCCCACATTCTCTTTCGTGTCAACATAACCCGGCACGAGCGAGCTTTGATGATGCACGTCGCCGAATGCGCCGTTGAGGAAGAGCACAGCGACGTCATTCCCGAGCGAAGCCTTGATCGAATTCGACATCACGCCCGGCCAACCCGCGGAGATGATCGGCTCGCCGCCGCGGTGTACCGGATGGCAGGCGAAGTTGACGATCACGCCGATGGTATTGCCCTGTTGGTCGTCGATGCGTATCAGGCCGACTTCCGGATCGATCACGCTTTCCGGACAACGGATCTCCGGCGTCGGCGGAGCATGCGTGCGCACCGAGCCATCGCGCATGATCATCCGCCGAATCCCGGACACGCGCGCTTCGATCCCAGAGCCAGCGGATAGTCGCGCCGGCGCGAGTTTTTCCACCGCGCGCCGCAGCGCATCGCCGATGCGTTCAACCATAAACGCGACATATTTCTCATCCCGCCGACCGAGGCCGGCGCTCGAGACCGCCGGGCCCGTGTGATTGTGCGTCGCCGCGACGAGCACATTTTCCCGCGGAATGCCCAGCGACTGCGCCGCATCGCGAACCGCCTCCACCTGCGGCCATCGAATGCTTAGCACATCGATCGAAACGATGGCCACGCGAACGCCATCCGCCTCCATCACCGCGACTTTCGCGAACACCGGATCTTCGATCTTCGTCGCGAGGATCTTGATCAGCCATCCGGGCTTTTCGATGGGGAGTTCGGGAGAGATATCAACTTCAACGCAGGCGGCGCGAATCGGCATGCGAATAACCTAACGGCGAAGCAAGGCAAATGGGAGGGCGAGGCTCCTGCCGAGCCGCGGGTTAGAGCCGGGCTGGATCGATCCAATCAAAACGATTGTGAATAACCGTGCACGACGTGGTCTTTACGAGCGCCGGCTCGACGGATGAATCGATTTCGCCTCGAATGATCAGGTCAGTAACCGTGGCCGGGGTTTCCGTGCGCACGAGTTTTAACTGCGCGAAATAGAGTTGTCGCGAAGGCTTGACCGTTCTACGAAATCGCAACCGCATTTCGCCGAGGATTGCATCAGACGAGGGCGAAGGATCAAGCGGATGGTGTAGGTCCTGAGGAGTTTGACCGACCCAAACACGGATCTCACCGCGTATGCGAGTTATCCCGTATTCGCTCAACACTTGCGCGATGGTTGGCCTGAGTCCACTTTCGACGACGGCGGTTATCCCAGCAACTGGCGGCAGAAACTGGTCTTGTTTCCATCCCATTGGGAGGAATCTTTCTTGTAGGGTGTGGTTCACCACACCGTTCGCCGAAATGAGGCGTGGTGAACCACACCCCACGGAGATTCGGCTCGGCCGGAGCCTCGCCCTCCCGATCAAACGAGATCGCCGACGTTCTCGAAGACCTTTCGGATCCCCTCCGCGACGCGCTTGGCTTGCTCTTCACCATTGGGGGCGCGGAGCGGTGTCGTCATGCCGAAGTGAGAGTCGGTGTGCTTTTGCGCGACGGGAAAGCGCGCAGGGTTGTAGTCGACCGGTCCGCCGAGGGACCACGGGCTGCCTTTTCCGAAGGCGTTTTTCGCCTGGAAGACGGTCATCGCCGGGAGGATGAATTGCTGCCACACGCCGACCTGGGTTCCCTCCGCCTGCAAGGCTTTCATGATCAGCTCGCGCAACTTTGCGGGGTGATCTTTCCAGCCGAGAACTTCGGAGTCGATGCGAGAAGTGAAATTGTAGTAGTTGTGTCCGTGCTTCGGCGGTTCGGTCGGGAGAATGAGGCCCTTTACGCCATTCAATTCTCGCAAAAGCACCGACGCGTTGGAGCGCTGCGCTGCGATGTATTCCGTGAGTCGCGTGAGCTGCGATCGTCCGAACGCCGCCGTCAGATCGTTGTTGCGATACATCCAACCCAGCGCGTAGGCATGGTAATCGCGCGATTCGCTCGGGCTGCGCGTTTCGCCGAACGACCAGATCATTCTCGCTTTATTGAGGATCTCTTCGTCGTTCGTCACGAACATCCCGCCTTCGCCGGAGCAGAGGCATTTGTTCTGGTTGAAGCTGAAGGCGGCGCAGTCGCCGAACGTGCCGACCTTTTTGCCGTTGAAGGTAGCGCCATGCGACTGGCAGCAGTCTTCGATCACCTTAAGGTTGTGATTGCGCGCGATTCTCATGAGCCGATCCATGTCGAGCGCGAGACCGTGCAGATGAACCGCAACAATCGCCTTCGTTCGGGGAGTAATGGCGGCCTCGATCTTCGACACGTCCATGTTCATCGTGTCGAAATCGATGTCGACGAACACAGGAATAGCGTTGGCGTGGAGGATGCACGTCGCGGAGCTCGACCAGGAATAGGCGGTGACGAGCACTTCATCGCCCGCGCCGCACCCGCACGCGGCCACGCCCATGTGCAGCGCGGCCGTGCCACTGTTGGTCGTGATGGCGAATTGGTTGCTGTTCCACGCCGCGAACTCTTTTTCGAACGCGGCGCAGTTGGGACCGTAGGCGTGGTTCGACTGCTCGAGCGACGCCATCACATATTGCCGATCGACGTCGTTGATCGGCGGCCAGGTTTTGATGCACCCGTCCGGCACGGCCTTCTTTCCGCCGTGAATCGCGAGTTTACTCATGGGGGAAGTTTACCGTAAAGAGTGCGAATCGGTGATGTGGGGCGTGGTGATTGGTGATTGGTGCGTGACGGGGCTATTGATTATTGATAAGTGATTAATCCACGCGCGTTCTTGTTAATCAACAATCAATCATCATCAATACTCGACTGTTTCACGCATCAATCACCAATCACCAGCGTGGGGAAATGTACGCGAAAAGAAATCGGTGACATCGAAAGGGCAACCGCCCGTTCGGATGGTATAATACGGAATGGTGTGAAATCGGATCAGCCGACGGTTTGCTGCTTTGCTAAACTGTTGTCCGTCAGGCTTTAAGGCCGTCTCAGTGCTGCCAGATTGGAGCCATCATGGAGACGCGTGTACCACACAACTTCGAGCCTCAACACGAAGTTCCCCCGCCGATCTCGGATCTGAAATCAAATCCGCCTTCTCTCGAATATCCCAAAGCAGGTGAGCAGCCGTTGCGGGAGCATCGAGCCTATCACTCGCTCGCGGAATTGCTCGAGGCGATGAAGGATTGGATCGACGACGGAAGCGAAGACGGCGGACCGGTCATTCTGTAATTCGACCGCTACGGTTTCCGTTTCATCGAAGGCTCATCGTTCGTCGCTATCATCTTCGTGCGAATGGGCCTGTCGGAGAACCGGGAAATGAGCCAGCAACGGCCGCGCGCCTTCACATTGATCGAACTCGTCATCGTCATCGCGATCATCGCCGTGTTGATGGGCCTGCTGCTGGCGGCGATGGAAGTCGCGCGGCACAAGGGGTACATCGACGCGTGCGCCTCGAACCTGCGCCAGATCGGCCAGGCGATCACGATGTATGCAAACGACAATCACGGGAACTATCCGCGGACGATTTACGTCGCGGGCGCACCGCCCGTCGCCGGTACCGGCGCGGCGGCGCAAGACGCCTTTCGCGGAGGGGTTGCGGCGAACGACGTGACGGCGCCGCTGTGGTTGCTCGCGCGGAATCAAAAGTTACCGCCGAAGATCTTCATCTGCCCTTACAACGACGTGAACGAGTTCGAGATCGATCCGGGAAATCCGGCAACGCAGGCGAACTTCACGAACTACGCGAAAAACCTTGGCTATTCCTACGCGAACCCATATCCCGACGACTCCGCCGTCGCGAAAGGCTACAAGCTTACCGGTAAAACCGGCGCCAATTTCGCGATCATGGCAGATCTGAATCCGGGCGTGTCAACATTGCGCAAGGCGGATGTCTTCCGCCCCAACGCCACCTCCGCCAAGTCCGACATGATGATGGCCAACAGCGAAAACCACGAGCGCGAAGGGCAGAACGTTCTCTTCGGCGACGGGCATGTGGTATACGTGCCGAACCCCTTTGTCGGCGTGAATCAGGACAATATCTACACCGCCCAGGGCGCAACGAAGCCCAACCTGATGGTCTCGCCCGCCAACGCAAAAGATTCGGTGCTGCTGCCGCTGGATTAGGTGACTGTCCGCACGGCCCATTCAATAGCTTGACCAGGTCCACCGATCGCATAAAATGCCCCGTTCCCGGGGCGATGGTCTAACGGGATGACGGCTGAATCGCATTCAGCAAATCGGGGTTCGATTCCCCGTCGCTCCATTCGTTTCGCGTCAAAGAGGGGGTTCGGGAGGGGTTTTGTACACACTCTTGTACACGTCTCTTCCGCGCACTTCCCTGAGCAATCTTTCCGTAAATGTAATTGAAAATTAGCAGCCGTTAACAGCTACTCCGCCACCCTCGCCGTTTGACTCGACTGATCCTGTCGAAGTCCGCATTCCGGGCATCGCTCCGGCGTGGCTGCACCGCTGGATATTCTGAATTCACGCTTTATGCTCATTGCAGATGGGGTCCAAGCCAACGTATCCCAACTGGTACCACGCCTTCCGAGGATTCGTGATCGGTAGCGGCTTTGGTTGTGTTGTGACGTCGATCGCGTACGAGTCGAAACTCATCATCCCCGGCAGCGTGACCTGGGTTTATCTGGTCTTCCCATTGCTCATCAATTTGCTCCCGTGGGTCATCCTTGCCTCCTTTGAAGCACAGTTTGCAGTTAAGCGGTACCGCGCGTTCCGTCACCAGTCAGAATCTGCATCATAGCTGCTACTCCGCCGCGCTCGCCGTTCCGCATTCCGGGCATCGCTCGGGCATCGCGCGGAGATCGTAGCCGACGCGCATTCGACCGCGCGCGACATATAATCACAGGTTATCCGGCAGGGAGAGGCAGCCGTATGCGAAGAGTCGAACGTCAGGCGCGCAAATCTGAGGTCGCACGTAGCGGGAAAATACCTGCTGGCACCGATGTCCATCATCGCCACCTCCGTAATCCAAACAGCGGATATCTCCTTCGCGTGATTCGAGAAACGGAGGCGATGATTTCCTCTGGTGAGTGCCACGCGCATTGGGGCAAGAAGCGAATCGAGGCTTTGCAAAAGACGCTTGTGGCCAAGAAGAGGCGATTTCAGAAGAAGCGTGCGAGCAAGTGACCGGCAAAGGAACCGAAAACGGGGACATCCAGATTATTTTGCGCTCATAATCGCGAACAGTCGTCTCGTTCATCCGCCGCGGTTCGAGTTGGTCGATCAGCCCGCCAAATTGGTGAAACCCCATCCGGTCCCCGCGATTATGCCGCGAGTGGGGGATCTTGTTCAAACATGTTGCCTTCCACTCGTCTGATCTGGACAGTCGCCACTCTCGACCGCTCAATTCGACGGCCAATGGTTGCAGTCGAAGGGAACGGATGGCAAAACGATTCAGGCTCGGCCAGTTACGGGCAACACCCGAAGCGCTGGGAAGCCGCGGCTGGCGAGAATTTCCAGAAGTATCTGTCACGCCACGCCGGCGGTGAGTGGGGTATCGTGTGCGACGCGGATAAGCGATTGAGCGATCAGGCGGTGGAGGGCACGCGGCTGCTGTCGGCGTCTAGGAACGGATCCGTGCCGTATTGCTGCTTTCGCAGAGCAAACGAAGGAGCTCTCAGCCAGAGGGGGTGCAACGCCACGGCCATCTATATATCGGAATTTATTACGCACATATGCATGTTTACATGTCAATGTTTGGCAAGGCGTTAAGTCGCGACGCTTTCATTGACTACAACATTTTGTAAGCCATATCATCGCTACGGGTGGCAATATGGGATGGAGACACTTTCAATGGCCAAGGCACCAGGGCACACCGATCAGGATCTGGAACAACTTACGACACTCTTCCGCCTGCTCTCCGACAAGACGCGGTTGAACATCCTGATGCTTCTCGCGCAGGGTGAGCGCAACGTTACAACACTTTGCCAGGAGCTCGGTCTTCCGCAGCCGACGGTGAGTCATCATCTTGGCTTGCTTCGCATGAACAATATCATTGGGAACCGAAGGAATGGGAAACAGGTGTTCTACAACCTTGACGGCCGTGTCGATACAAATGATGGCGCTGGGTTGTCGTTGAAGGTCGAGAAATACCGAATCGATATACAAGCATCACAACACGCAGCCGCCAGCATGACGATTTGATGACGTCTCGATATTTTCATCCAGGTTTCATCTGAGGCAGGTGCACGTTACTCGTCGTGAAATTCGCGACCGGTGACATGCATGAACACATCTTCCAGCGTTGGCTTTCCGACTGAAACGGAGTCGACCATTCCCGGCAGTGTCTCGATCAGTTGCGGGACGAACTGATGGCCGTTCGCCCGCTCAAACCGTATTCCATTTTCAAACTCCATCGCATCCACCGCCAGGCGCTCCTGTAGCGCCTGGCGCAACTGGGTCGGCTCGTGACTCGTGAGCGTGATGACGTCTCCGCCGATGCGGCGCTTGAGCGCATCGGGCGTATCGCAAGCCGCGACCACTCCGCGGTTCATGATGGTGAGGCGCGAGCAGCGATCGGCTTCATCCATGAGATGCGTGGTGAGCAGAATCGTTACGCCGCGCGACTGCAGCGATTTCAGCGTGTTCCACAGATCGATGCGCGCGCCGGGATCCAGGCCTGTGCTCGGTTCGTCGAGCAGCAGGATCTTGGGTTCATTGAGCATCCCTTTCGCGAGCTCGACACGGCGGCGCATTCCACCGCTGAAGGTTTCGACGAACTCGTTCGCGCGATCGCCCAGACCCAACTCGCCCAGCGCGCGATCCATGCGAGCGCTCAGATCCGCGCCGCGAAGGCCATACAAATGACCGTGATGCCGCAGGTTTTCGTTCGCGGTCAGCTTGATGTCGAGGCTCGGCGATTGAAAGACGACGCCGATCTGTTTGCGGACGAGATCGCGCTGCGATGCGACGTCGAGGCCCATCATGGTAACGGTCCCGCGCTGCGGGGCGATGAGCGTCGAGAGGACGCGGAAGAGCGTGGTCTTTCCGCTGCCGTTGGGGCCGAGGAACCCGAAGATCTCGCCGGCGTTCACGGAGAGCGAAACATCGGTGAGGGCCGCCCGCACGCCGTAGTGATGAGAGAGGTTATCGATAACAACAATGGGTTGGGACATAGACAGCAACCTTACGATTACCCAAAAGAACCGTCATCCTGAGCGAAGCGAAGGATCTCGGGATTGAGAATCGCTTTCCCTTCCCGAGATCCTTCGCTGCGCTCAGGATGACATTGTGCGCGGCGTCCGCGTGTGCAACTCAATGCGGGTTGTAAATCGCGGGATGCGCGTTGAACAAATGAAGCGATGCGCTGCTGCTGCCGGGATCCGTCATGACGATATCCGGGATCAGGGCGAAGACGAGAATCAGCATCAGGCAGATCGGGACGATCAGCATCAGGTAGATTAGCTTTCCTTCGTATTTCAGATGCATGAAGAATAGCGCGACGCAGCAGCCCTTGATCGTCGCGACGAGCAGGGCGAGCAGGACGTTCACAATCTCATTGGGAAAGCGCACCAGCGCGACGGCGACGGTGATGATGGTGAGTACCACCAGCACGATGAAGATCGTGAAGTAGGGGACCACGTGATGCGGCTCCGGCCGCGAGACATCATGCGGTTCTTCGGGCATTCGCGATTGGCTGTGAGCGGTCATATTTGCTCCGATTGCATGTTGCGTGTGGCGTGTTGCGTGTTGTCAAACAACAAGCAACAAGCGACGAGCCACAATCAAATCAGGTACAGCAGCGGGAACAGGAAGATCCACACCAGGTCGACGAAGTGCCAGTAGAGGCCGACGTATTCGGTGTGGTGCGGAAGCAGTTTCCCGCGGATCGCGAAAATGCAGAGGAACGCGATCGGGAACATTCCGCCGATCACGTGGATCGCGTGAATGCCCGTCAGCGTGAAATAGTCCGCGTAGAAAATGTTCTTCCACGGGCCATAGATGATGTCCTGCGCGATCTCGCTCTTGGGAATCGTAAACGTCTCCATCGCCTTTTCGGATTTCTGTCCCGCCTCGGCCGGCTCAATTCCGCCGTTCATCACGTCGTGTTCGCTGATCAGATGAATGTCGATCGAGCCGTGCTCGGGCACCGGCATGCGATAGCCTTCGATCGTCATTGACGCAGCATCTTCTTCATGAAGATGGCCGTCGTAGACGTAGAGCGGACCGTTGGCGGATTCGCGCGCGACAATCGTGTGATGCTTGAACTTGCTCGTGTACTCGATCGCCTTGATGCCCAGGAATCCGGCGGCGCAGAGAAAGGTGATAAACAGGCAGATGATCGTCTTATTGCGCTTACCTTTTTGCGACGCATCGACCGCGAGCGCCATCGTGAGAGAGCTGAAGATGAGCACGAGCGTGTTGATGCCTGCAAGCGGCTTGCTGAGCGCCAGCGCGTGTTTGGCGAAAAGCTCGTGCGATCCGGAGCGCAGGATGACGTAGGACCCGAGGATCGCGACGAAGAACATGATTTCGCTGGCGAGGAAGAGCCAGATGCCGACTTTCCCCGGCGGAGTCGGATCGCCGTGGCCGATGACCGGATCGGGCGCGTGTTCTTCGGGGATGTACCCGTGGTTGAGAACCGTGTCAGACACGGAACGCTCCTTTCGGACTTGCATGTTGCATGTTGCGTCTTGTTTGGTGCATGTTGTTCCAACACGCAACGTGCAACGTGCAACAATCGCCTCACATCTTGTCGAGCATCAGCCTTGTAGGGTCCGCTTCAGCGGACCGGTTATTCATTCGTCCAAGAAGCAAATAGCCGGTCCGCTGAAGCGGAGCCTACAAACGAACCAACAGCCCATTCACATCTTGTCGAGCATCAGCGCCGCAAGCAGCAGCGGCAGGTAGATGATCGACGCGAAAAAGAGTTTGCGAGCGTCTTCGCGGCTGCGCGTGGCGGCGCACGAAACGCCAAAGCTCAAGAATGCCAGCCCGAGCAAGACGGCGGCGGTGAAATAAACCACGCCGGCCGTGTGCTGCAGGGCGGGCACCAGGCTCATCGGGATCAGCGCCAGGCCGTACAGCAGAATCTGTTTGCGTGTCTGCTCGAGGTGCGGATCGACGACCGGCAGCATCTTGAACCCACCCGCGGCGTAATCGCGCTTGTAGAGGATCGCGATCGCGAGGAAGTGCGGCATCTGCCAGAGGAAGAGGATGCCGAAGATGCTGAGGGCCGCGGGAGAGAGCGCGCCGCTTGCCGCGGTAAAACCCATCACCGGCGGGATCGCGCCGGGAATCGCGCCGACGACGGTATTGAGCGACGTGATGCGCTTCAGCGGCGTGTAGATCAGGACGTAACTGAGCAGCGTGAAGGCGCCGAGCGCCGCGGTGAGGGGGTTCACCGTGACGAGCAGCTCGGTAATCCCCGCTAAGCCGCAAGCGGCGCCGAAGAGGAACGCCTCGGTTGGATGGACGCGGCCGGCGGGGATCGGTCGGTTGCGCGTACGGTCCATGAGCCGGTCGTAGTTGCGCTCGATCACCTGGTTGATCACGCCGGCGCTCGATGCGCACAACAGCGTGCCGAGCAGGGCGTTGAAGAGCCGCAGCCAGTCGATCGCGCCGCGCGAGGCCATGTAAAAGCCCACCATCGTCGTGATGAGGATGAGGAAGTTCATCCGCGGCTTGGTGAGCTCGTAGTAATCGACGAGCTTGGAGGACCATGTGGCACAGCCGCCCTCGGCTGTGCTCGGCGCGCGCACAGCCGAGGGCGGCTGTGCCACACACAAAGCACCATCCGGGAGTTCAGAAATATCCGAAGCAGGTTTCATGCAGGTACGCCGACAGCCTTTTCGTCAAAATCGTTTTGAGTTTCTTGGGAAAGCACAGCCGAGGGCGGCTGTGCCACAACATACGCGCGGACGAAGAGAACGAAGGTGGTCATCAAGGTGAGCGCGCCGACCGCGACGTGAAGCGAGGCGATGTCGGCGGGCTTTTTCATCAGGACGGTGAGAATGCCGAGCGTGATCTGCGCGACGAGCAACCCGGCGATGATCACGATCGACCGGATGTAGATCTTGCGACGGATCGCCATTACGAAGACCGTAACGAGCGCGATCGTCACGAGAAGCGCGCCGATGCGATGCCCGAACGCGAGCCACATCTGGCCGAGGGTAAAATTCGGGGCGTCGAGGTGCGTGAGGTTGATGTGATTCACTTCCGCCGTTGTGGTTGGCGGAAGGATCTTTCCGTAAGTTGTGGGGAAATCCGGGATGGCGAGGCCCGCTTCGTAGTGACGCATGACAGCGCCAATGATGAGCTGGCCATAGATGATCGCAACCGCGAAACCGCAAGCGACGACGAACGCGCGATCCGCTTTCGGCGCCTCTTTTGGTGGCACGGACATTCTTGTCTGTGATCGGTCACCGTATACGGTGGCCGATGAACGGATCGAGGAGTACCTCGCCCCGTCACCGACAGGAATGTCGGTGCCACCATTTGGGGTGACGTGCCTGAGCCACCAGCGCGACGTCACCAGCGCCATGAACGCGGTGAGGCAGAAGAAGGCCTGGGCGACGCAGGCGTGGACGATCGCGAGGTCGAGTTTGACCAGCACGACGCGCAGGCCACCTAAAACCCCTTGGAAGATCACTGCGGCCAAGACGCTCGTCGCGAGCCAGCGGACCCATCGCCGGGATTCGGTTTTCCACGCAACGATTGTGAGGATAATCGAGCAAAAGCCGACGACCGTGCCCATGAGGCGATGCGTATGCTCGTAAAACACTCCGCCGACCCAGTAGCTGAACGGCAGGGCGAACATGTTGTAGCCCCAGCTGGTCGGCCAATCGGGCACGCTCATACCCGCTTGTTTCGACGTGACGAGCCCGCCCATGAAGATCAACGGAAACGTCGCCGCCGCTGTAACGAGAGCGACGTAGTGTAGTGCCAGGCCTTTCTTGCCCGTGCGAGTCTTCGGAGTTGCGTAGTCAACAGCGATCATGTGAACAACGTCTTTCTGTGACACGGGCTTTTAGCCCGTGCATGAACCGCCAGCACGGGCTGAAAGCCCGTGTCACGTTGACGGTTCTCAGTGCTTCACGACAAAATTCTCCGCGCCTTCGACATACCGTGTCTGGGCGAGCCAGTCTTCTTCGACCAGGGGTGAACTGTATTCATATGGACCGTGGTGGACGACTGGCGTTTTTGCGAAATTCCCGTGCGGCGGCGGGCTGGGGCAGTCGTTCCACTCGAGGGTGGTGGCTTCCCAAGGGTTTCCGGGGGCTTTTTTGCCCCAGATCCAGCTGCCAATGAAGTTGATCACGAAAAGGATCTGCACCGCGCCAAGGGTAAATGCGCTCATGCTGATGAACTGGTTCATCGGCTGGAAGTGCGCGAACGTCGGGTAGCTGGTGTAGTCGGCCACACGTCGCGGCATTCCGCCGATGCCCAGAATGTGCATCGCGAAGAACGTGCAGTTGAACGCGATGAAGCTCAGCCAGAAATGGATGTGGCCCAGGGCGTTGTTCATCATCCGTCCGAACATCTTCGGATACCAGAAGGTGATCGCGCCGAAGATGCCGAACATGCTTCCACCGAAAAGAACGTAGTGAATGTGCGCGACGATGAAGTAGGTGTCGTGAATGTGGACGTCGACGGCGGTGCTCGCCATGAAGATGCCGCTCAGCCCGCCGATGGTGAACATCGCGACAAACGCGATCGCGTGGAGCATCGGCACCTCGAAGCGGATGTTCCCACCCCACAGCGTGCCGAGCCAGTTAAACACTTTGATCGCGGAAGGCACCGCGATGAACATGGTGCTGACGGCGAAGGTGGTGCCGAGCGTCGGATTCATGCCGCTCTGGAACATGTGATGCGCCCAGACGATGAAGCCGAGAAACGCGATTCCCGACATCGCATAGACCATCGGGCGATAGCCGAAGATCGGCTTGCGCGCGAAGACCGCGAGGATGTCGCTCACCATGCCCATCGCCGGCAGGATCATGATGTAGACCGCCGGGTGCGAGTAAAACCAGAACATGTGCTGGTGCATGATCGCAAACCCGCCGCCGGAGTTTTCCTGCGGGACGTTCGTCACCACCCAGTTGAACGGTTCGTAAAAGCTCGTGAGGCGAAGGTGATCGAGCAGGTTCATCGTGAGCGTCGCCGCCAGCACGGGCGTCGCGAGCAGCACGAGCAGTGACGTAATGAACAGCGACCAGATGCTCAGCGGCAGGCGGAACATCGTCATGCCGGGGCAGCGCAGCTTGATGATCGTGGTGAGATAATTCACCGCGCCCATCAGGCTTGAGAAGCCGAGCCATGTGATGCTTAGAAACCATGCGCTTTGCCCATCGAACACCGCGTGCTGCACGCCGCGGGTGATGACGATTCCACCGATGAGCGAGAGGACCACCGACACGCAGATGTCGAGCACCTTGTTGCCGAGGTTCACGTAATACGCGCAGACATACGCGACAAACATGAACAACGCGATGAAGGTCATGATGACAGGCGTCATCGGCCAGGTGCTTCCGAGCGGATGCAGCACGTTGCCGAACTGCGCTCCGGCGATGCCGAAGCCGCTGTTCTGCATCACGGCGCTGAGCGGCGGGTAAACGGTCCACCCCGCGGCGGCGTGTCCGCCGGGACGGAAAAAGCCCGCGAGGATGATCGAGCCGGCCGGCAGCGCGCTCCAGAACGCGAGGCCGTTCAGGAACGGAAACGCCATGTCACCGGCGCCGATTTTCAGCGGGATGAGGTAGTTGCCGAACACGCCAACCAGCAGCGGGATGATCACGAAGAAGATCATGATCGTCGCGTGCATGGAGAAGACCATGGTGTAAAAGTCCGGTGGCATCACGCCCTTGGACCAGCCCATGAGCTGTCCGAGGATCGGCACCGGATGATTCGGATCGCTCGGCCAGGCCAGCTGCCATCGGATCAACATCGCCAGCAATCCGCCGAGCACGAAGAACAACAGCGACATGAACAGAAACTGGATCCCGATGATCTTATGATCCGTCGAGAAGATGTATCGCTTCATGAACCCAATCTCGTGATGCGCATGAGCATCCGAGTGGTCGGCGTGAGCAAGATGGTGTGGGATGGCCGTCATGGTTCTATTCCCGTGGTTCTTGTTCGTTCTGTGTAGGGTGCGCTTCAGCGCACCGGTTATTCGATTCGAAAACAAATAACCGGTGCGCTGAAGCGCACCCTACACGCGTCCTTTCATTGCGCTGCGCCCAATGCCGCGAGGTTCGATGGCTTGGTGGTCGGGTGATACTGCGCGTCGAAACCTTTCTTGTCGTACTCGTCGGAATCGATGAACGTCACCTGCCCGCGCATCGTGCCGTGGCCCTGGCCGCAGAGCTCTTCGCAGACGAGATCCCACACGCCGGGCTCCGACGCGTAGACCTCCTTCACGCCCGCGTCTTTCAACTGTTTCGCGATCGCGGGGGAGATCGATCCGCCGTCGCGGACGATCGTCTTCTTCGATTTGTCGGCGTAGCGCCAGTACTTCACCGACGTGTGCGGAACTTTGTAGAGCTCGGCGCCCTCGGTATTTTCATTCTCATTGACGATCACGTGGAAGTCCGGCTTCGACGGCGACGACACCAGCTCCGTTAGCTCATCGATCCCATACTTTTTCTTCGAGAGCGCTTCGCGTTCCTTGCTGGTGATCAGGGACGTGAAGTAAATGTGGCCGCGCATGCCGGGGACGGCGTCGAGCTTCACGCGGAAGTTCGGGAGGAAAAAATCGTGAATGACGTCCTTGCTGGAAAGCTGCACTTCGATCGGCCGATGCGCCGGCAGGATTAATTCACGCGCGAGCGCGCCCTGGTAGTTGTCGTCCTTGCCGTCGGGATCGGTGAAGTCCTTGCCGAGCGGGTTGACCGTATCGATGTACGTCGCGATCTGCCCGCGGGCTTTTTCGTAATTATGAAAATCCGCGGGGCCTTTGACGCCGCTGAACATCGGATTTTTTCCATCCGGTCCGGGCGGCCAGTTGGCGTCGGTCGGTTTCGGCCAGATGAGATACCGGCCGAACTTTCCGTCCGGGCCGGGGTAGATGACGTTCCACTTGAACTGCTGCCCGATCACCAGCACCTGTGCGCGGTGCGGATCGTCGGATGAAGGGGCGTAGCGATAATTGTCCCAGACCTTTTTGCTGAGTAGCGCGAGGACCGCGAGGATCACCGACGGCGCGAGCGTCCACGCCATCTCCAGCCGCGTGTTGCCGTGCGTGAAATGTGCCTTCTTCCGATCCGCCCGGCTGCGGTACTTGATGCAGAACACGACCAGCACGATCTCGACCGCGACGAACGTCACCATCGTGATCCAGAAGATCAGCTTGAAGAGCCAATCGATGTCGCCGCCGTGGGCCGAATGGTTCGGCGGAAGCCACCAGCTTCCCCAGCCGGGCAGCACATCGGCCGCCCGCGCCGGAAGCGCGAGCAACACGCCGAAGATCAGGAAGAGGATGAATCGGGAAACGCGCTTCAAGGGAATGAGTTGAAACACCTGCGTGGTCTCCTTGCAGAAGAGGTGCTTCGACAACGTCTGTTGCTGCAAATCTCTTGGAGCTCCTGTAGGGTCCGCTTCAGCGGACCGGTTATTCTATTGTGCTCGCACATAGAACAAATAACCGGTCCGCTGAAGCGGACCCTACAAGCCCCTCTCCCGGATTACCGGGAGAGGGGATCGGATCAGACTTACTGCATTTACTAATTCGCGGCCTTCACCTGCGCGTCCGCGGGCTTCGCGGCTGGAGTCGCGGTGGCGACTTTCTCGACCTTTTTGCTCATCTCGCAGCAGCTCTTTTCGCTGGTCTTGGTCATCGAGGCGAGCTTCACGTCGCTCGTATCCGGCGCCATCGCGCCTTCGGCCTTGAACTCGTGATTCAGTTCGCCCTTGCCGTCCTTGATCGTGACCTTTGCTTCCACCGGCGTGCTGGCGAGCTTCTCGTGCCAGAACTGCACGGTGTAATCGCCATCCGGCAGGCCCTTGATCGCGTAGGTGCCGTCTTCACCGGTGACCGCGAAGTACGGATTCTCGAACACCGCGATGTACGCGCTCATCCACGGATGCACGTCGCACTTGATGCGGATGTATTCCTTGGTCTTCGGCGCCTGGTCGACGGTCTTGCCGTCGTCTTTATTCGGCTGACCGAAGTTGAAGTTCGGATTCTCCTGCGCGAGCGAGTGGACGTTGTGCAGGAACTCGTCGTCATTCTTCACGACCAGCGGCTGGCCGACGCACATCGCGAGCACGTGGGGCTCGTACATGCAACCCTTCTGATCGAGCACGGCCGGGTCCTTCGAGGGCTCGCCTTTGAGGTCCGGCGAATCTTCCGCCTTGATCGAAACGACAACGTTCGCGAGCTCGCCTTTTTCGCCGACGACGAGCGTCTGCTCGAACACGGGATCAGGGTGCTTGTCGGCGCATTCTTTCACGCCCGACATGTCGATCTGCTTGGGCTCCGGCGCTTTGCCGGAGAAGGTGACCTTGCCGGTCAGGTCCGCGGACGCGGACAGCGAGATCGCCGCACAGGTCGCGGCGCTGAGAAGAAGGTTCCGGAATCGCATGATGTCTCTCCTTAAGAATTCTTGCGTGTGATTTGAAGAAAACCGCGTTAACTCATGCCTCTGGCAAACATTGTTGTCACAAAGTGCAGCGATTCAAGCGAAACTCCCGCGCGCGCCATGTGGCTTGATGTCGCAGCGGAACCGGGACTCGGGATTGAGGGATTCGGGACTCGGGTAACACGCATTTGTACCCACCCGAATCCCGAGTCCCGGATCCCGAATCCCGTCCTTTATTTGGACGAGCGAGTTGCCGGCCGCGTCGTCGCCTTTGTCGCGCCACTGGTCTTCGTCGTAGGCTTGCTCGGGCTTGCCTTTACCTCCGGCTTCGGCGGCGCGGGCAACGAGGCTTTCGGCGGCTGGACACTTGTCACATTTTTCACGCCAGCGGCATAGAGGTAATCCAGCAGCAGGTTCGTCTCTTCCTCTACCGTCTGGCCGTAGCGAGCGTTGTAGAATTTTACTGCGTCGTCCGAGAGCCCCTGCGCCGCCGCCCAGGTTTGCCCATCCGCTTTGAAGATGGGTAATCCACTGAAGAACTGCGGCATCTTCGTGCTGACCTGAATGACCGGCGGCTCCTGAACCCAGTGACGCGTCCATCTTCGCTGGAGTCGGTATGCGACGAGCGAAAGGTTCGGGCCTTTCGGATCTTTCACTGCGCCGGCCGCGCTCGGATCACCCAATTGATGGCAGGACAGGCACTGCATCTGGTGGAAGAACTCCTCGCCGTGCTTCATCCGCGCGTCGTCGATGTTGGCGTGCGCCTTTTCGACGAACGGATACGGCGCGTCGTACAGCTCCATCGTGAAGCGCGCTTTGAATAGCGCTGTCCGATAATTGCGGCCAAGCTCGCCGACGCCGGTATTCTTCGCGGGATCGAATTGCAGATCCGCCATCTGCTTGTGCGCGAGCGACCACTTCCGTAGAAACTCCGCGGCCGACGCGAATTCGTTCCGCGTGTACCAGTCGTCGCCTGGCCAAACATCGTTTGGCTTCCGAGCGACGGGCGCGCTCTCGGGAGGGCGAGGCTCCTGCCGAGCCGTTTGTGTGGTGGCGGGTTTTGAACCTTTCGATGCCGAAGACGGCTCGGCGGGAGCCTCGCCCTCCCGAGCCTTCGCATCCGCTGGTTTCGTTTCGTCGTCGATGTACTTGAAGACGGGATCGAGCGTCTTGTGCAGGTCGCGGGATTCCTTCACCGAGATCGTATTGAAGTATGCAAGGATGTCTGACCATTCCTGATCCGTCGCGGGGAAACTCGGCATGCGGATCGTCTTCATCAGAAGCGGCCGCAGCGGCTCGACGTTCTTGAAGAAGTTGAACAGCCAGTCGAACTGAACCTTATTGCCTTCCCCGCGAAGAGATGGGGGGGCGACGTCGGTCAGCAAGGTCGGGTCGTAATACTGCTGGATCTGCGGAACATTTTCTTCGATGACGTGACAGCTGACGCAGTTGTACTTGAGCGTCAGCTCGCGCCCGTGCGCAATGCGTTTCGCTTCATCCGTCGTCGCGCGATTCGTCAGTTTCTCGCTGATGAGCCGATCGCGGTTGCTGATCACGAACACGACGATCGCGTGGATCTGCTCGTCGCTTAAATAAAACGTCGGCATCCGCAGCTTGTCGTACGGCTTTCCCGAATCGCTCACGACCGGCAGCCCCTCCTTAATCACCGGTTTCCCATCGCGATCGACTTCGCGTTGCGGTTCGAGCAATGCTTTTCCGCGGTCGTACACGCGCGTGTTGCGGAGCTTTTGCACGAGCCAGCTGTCGCGGGTGTGCTCGACGTTCGGCCACTCGGGTTTCACCGGCGATGCGATCGGCTCGGCCCAATCCGTCTTCATGTGCGCGATGTTCTGCGCGCTCTCGCACAGGCCGTTCACCATCATCAGCGTCGGATTTGGTGCGCCCTCGTCGTGGAACTCCTCGACGTGGTGCGGATCGAGATAGCCGTAGTCGAGCTTGCTGACCTGTTTCTGGCCCCAGTCCGAAAGATTCGCGCACGGGCTCGTGATGTTCTCCGCCCCGTTGATGGCGTGGCAGCTCATGCAGCCGTAATGCGCGATCAGCTTCTTGCCGAGGAAGACGAGCCGCTTCTCGTCCTTGTTCATCTTCGCCGCGATCGCACTCGCATCTTCCTTCGGTTGAATCGGCGTCGTGAGCGCGTCCGTCGCGAGGTCCGTCAGCTCTTTGTCGTCGTCGGCTTTCTCAATCGACCGCTGCACGCTATAGCGCGCGCGGAGGAACAGGCTCGTCAATTCAACGAGCTTCGGCGAATCGATCGGCGTAAGCTGGGCCTTCCACGCGTCGCCGGGCTTGTTCGCTTCGCGCGTTTGCGAAAGCAGATACTCGATCAAATCCATCGCCTGCTGATCGGAAAGCCGCAGCTGCGGCATCACCGTATATTCGCTGTAATGCCGCGGTTCTTTGAGCCAGTTGAAGGCCCACTCCACAGCCTGCTCGCGCGTGCGACCTGAAAGAAGTTTTGTCCCGATGCCGCTGAGTTCCGGCCCGTGATGCATGAAGGTCGGCTTCGGCGAGTTGTCGGAATACTTCAGCTGCTCCATCGCGCCCGGGAGCTGCTCGAGATTCTCCAGCACGTACAACTGCCGCTCGTTGTAGGTCATGCCGTCGTACAACTTCTGCGCCTCGATCGTGACGGATTTTTCATCCGGCTCCTTGCCCGATTCCTCGAGCAGCTTCGCCTTCAATTTCCCGCTTTTCACGAGATCGTTCACGATCCACTGCTCGCCGCGGGTGACGGGCTTGCCGTTGCGCTTTGTGTCGGTCGGATCGTTCAGATTTTGATGGCAGGCAAGACATCCGAGGCTATCGAACAACGCGCGGCCCGCCTCCGCACTTCCTTTCGCGGTTGGATCAGGCTTGTATTTCGGGGGAAGTGGCGCGGCGGTGCGCACGAGATATTCCGTGATCGCTCGCGCTTCCTGCCGCGTGCGGCGCAGTTCTTCGTCGCTCGAATTGTTTTCGAGCATGAAGAAGTGGGGCATCTTCGTGCTCGGGCGGAACGACTTCGGCGCCCAGATCCACGAGTTGATAAACGCCGGCGAGAGCTTCGCGGTCACGTGACGCAGATCGGTGCCGACTTTGCGATTCTCATAAGTCGGAATGCTGTCCATCTGGTGGCAGTTCACGCAGCCGAGGTTCGTGAAGAGATACCGGCCCTCATACACCACCGGCGCTTCCTGCTTGATGTCGTACGCATCGACGTGACAGCGCACGCAGTTCGCCTGGATCATCTCCGGCGAACGCATCGGCCAATCCCACTCGTGATAGACCAGCTCAAAACCCCGCGGGGCCTTGGGCTCGTACGTTTTCTTCCAATACTCGAACTGTGTGATCGCCTTGTGCTTCGTACTGTTGATCGGATCGATGTAATCGATCGACGCGGACTCAGGCTTTTCCGTCGTCGACTCGCTCGGCACTTCGATATCGAGCGATGCGACCTTCGCGGGGACGACCATTTCCGACGGATAGATCGCCGCGAGCATGCTCGCCATCGCGGGGATCGTGTTCGGCGGGGCGGGTTGATGAACGAGCTGCGAATTCAGCACCGGCTCGCCAGTGTTGCTATCGACGTAGATCTCGCGTGGCGTGTGGGCGGCGACGACGAAATCGGTTTCCTGTCCGGAACCATCATGACAACTCGTGCAGCCGACGGCTTCGAAGCTGTGCTTGCTGTCCACGTCGACGTAGAGGTCGAGCCGTGGATGCGCCAGATGCACCGCCGATGGGTCGAGTGCTTCGAGGTGCTGCGCCTTGCGCGCCGGGTTCACGACGTCGATCAGTGCATAACGGTATCGCGATAAGAGTAAATGCAGCTGATTCTTATCCAGCGTGGTGAGAAGTGCTGTCTTGAGCTCTTCCGGATATCGAAGGGCCGCGTTCCGCGGGGCTGTGATGTTCTTCGCTTCCGTCGGCGCGAGATCGACCGTGACTTTTCCCTCTGACGCACCCGAAGGCGATTTGCCCGATGGATCGTAGAGATACCACGCCTTCATCAGTGCCACGAGCACTTGGCTTTGCAGCTCCGGATCCGCCAGCACGGGCTGCGTCGTCGCCGCGGGTTGCGTGGCGGCGATCTTCTGGGCGCGGGGATCGTTCAGTGTCGGATCGTATTTGAATGACGAGAGCGCTTTGCCGTCGATCTTCACCGTCGCGATTTTGCCGACGGTGTTGGTCATCGAGCTCAATCGCGGTGCCGACTTTTTCACCGCATCCGGCGCGAGCTGGCGCGCCCAGTTATGCCAGAACTCCGGCAGCGCGACGGCGCCGGGCTTCGCTTCATACGCGACCGGGTCGCTCGCGCGCGTGGGCTGCGACGTCGGCAGCTTTAGCTTCCGCGCCGTGGCCGTTTGTTCTTCCAGATACGCGAGGATCTTGTCCTCCGCGAACTCCTTTTTCGCGATGTTGACGTGGCACGTCGTGCAGCGGTCGACCGTGGGAATCTTCATGAAGGCGACGTCGGTCATCACATCCGGCAGGACGATCTGGTTGACCTTGTCAGCGGGGTTGATGAAACCCATCAAGGGTGCGGCGCGGATGATTTCGCTCAAGCGCGCCGAAATGCTCTGCGGCTGAAGTGCATCGAGTTTCTTTTCGAGCAGTTCCGCGTCGCCGACGAGCTTGGTTTTTTCTTTCTTAAGCGCATCAATCTCCGCGGTTTTCTTGTCGCGCGCTTCCTTTCGCTGCTTCTGATCGACCTTGATCGCTTCGAGCTCTTCCGACATCCTGGCGAGCGTCGCTCGCGGCTCTTTCAGCTTCTCTTCGATCTCCGATGACAGTGTGGAATCACCGGCGGCCTTCGCATCCTGCAGATTCGATTCGAGCACGCCGACCAAAGACTTCTGCGTGTTGTAGTGAAACTCGCTCGTCGCACGGTCGCTTTCGAGCCTCTTCATCTCCGCGGTCAGGCGATCGTAGTCTTTGTCGCTCGCTTCGATCTGCTTCTGTTTCTCGGCGATCTGTGTGTCGAGGTGATCGCGCAGTTTTTGTTTATCGGGGGTGAGATCGGATTGGATTTTTTCCTCGGTGAGCGCCGCGTCCCACACGCGGCCTTCGCGCTGCGGGGTGTGCCAGTCTTTGCCGTAATCTTGGAGAATCGAAGCCGCGGTGATCGCGAAGAGCAGCACCGCCGACAGGGCAAACACGACATTCAGCCGGCGGATGTTCCAGAACGTATCGGTTGGAATCGGCATATCGCAGATCCACCAAAAAAAGGCTAGCCGCGATATCCGAAACCCGGACTCGGACGGCAATCCCTTCCCGTTCGTGCAACAACTTTTGAATGCGAAATTGGATGATAAAGGAACGGTAAATCGGGTTACAAAGAAAAACCGCCCCTGCGTCACGATGCCGCAACCCGAACTGAATTTGAACCACGAAGCCACGAAGACACGAAGCGGGTTCCGATCGCTTGGCGACCGCTTCGTGTCTTTGTGCCTTAGTGGTTCAATTCTTTTTAGAAGGTGTACATGAGTTGCGCGTACGCGAAATCGATGTCGTGGCTTGGACCGGTGTCGGATAGGAAATCGCCCGCGAAGAAGTGCGAGTAGCCGAGCGTGACATTCAGGTGACGATCGAGTTGCCAGTTGAGCAGCAAATCGATTTCATTGCCGATGTATGCGGCGTCGGAACCGGTGTCGGCGCGCAGAAGCGCGCCGCTGGAATTGTACAGGCCGTCGTCGATGCTCTGCCGCCAGAAGGTATGGTCTTCGGCGCGCAGGGTCACCGTTGGTGTGAAGCGAAGCATCACGCCGGGGTGAATGTCGATGATGTTCTGCCGGCCGACGACATCGATGTATCCGAAGAAGGGGTGGCCGGTCGGAAAGAGCTGATTGAAGCGCTCGGTTCCGTCAGCCGAGCCTGAGGCGATGTCGAATCCCAAGAACGGCCGCGGGGAAAACATCAGCTGGTCGAATGTGTAGCCGCCTTCCACCGCAAGCGAATAGGCGGCAATCGCGTCGCCATCGAGATTTCCAAACTGCCAGTCCGCTTCGACATCCAGATCCCATGGCTTCGGATTGGTCGTGAAGCGCGCGCCGGCGGTGTACGTATCGGAATCCGTCGGCGTGCTCGGATCACCGCTACGGTTCAGCGCGAGGAAGTAGGATTCGAGCTTCGAGTTCGAGTGTTCGAGAAACTCCGGCAGGGCGAGCGTGTCGTAAGCGCCCGCGAACGACGCATTGCCGTCGCCGTTGTTGAATTCTTCCTTTTCGACGATCACCGGCCGCACCCAGAACAGATCGAGCTGATTCTGCGGGGTCTTGTAGATGAGCTTGGCGCCTTCGAAGGTGCGCATGACGTTCGCCCAGTCGAGCGGGCCGATGAGGCGCTGCGCGCCGTAGATCAATCCCTGCCGCCCAACGCGCAGCGTGAGCGAATCGCGGCTCGACAGCGGAACAATTCCATCGACGAACGCCTGTTGCAGATCGAGTTCATCCGCGTCCGATGAGCGCGGTCCGCCTTCGCGGCCGTCTTCCATTGCGCTTTTGCCTTGAACGAAGAAGCGCAGATTCTGCCCGACGTGCAGGTCGGCGTTCAGCATCAGGCGGGTGAGGTGATAGCCGTCTTCGTCCTGCGGGCCGGCGCCGAAGTTGTTGTTGTTGAAGTACTCATACCGGTAGCGCGCCTGCCCGCCGATCGACAGGTACGAGTCGTCTCCAAGCGGGATGTATTTGATCGGATCGAAGAAATCGGTGCGGCCGGAGGAATCTTTCAAATAGCTGTAGTTTTCCTCATAGCGAAGAACGGTGTACGCGGGGGCGGTTGCCGGCGGCGCGGATTGCGTCGTTTGCGCCACCGCCGAACCGGCAAGCAAACAGCTGTTCACCGCACAAATCGCTGCAAATCTGCCCAACGGTGTCTCCTTCCAGGCCGGTCGTAATGAGCACTACACCGAAAGATCCCCCGTGGGCAAAATCGTGTTTTCGCTCGCGACAGCTGTCTCAAGCTTGCTTTGATGTAGTTGGACGGCGGCCTTGTCCGATATAGTTTGGTGAAGCTTTTCGGACGCAAAATCTGCCCACTTCTACGGGAAACTCACATGCGCGTGCGATTTCTCCTCATCCCGACGTTTGCGATGGTCTTGTGCCTCGGCTGTCAGCAGGACAAGAAAGACGACGTCAACGGCATTCGGCCGGTCAATCCCGACACCGCCAAGGAGATGAACGCCAACCGCTCGCAGTTCGACAGCGCGCAGGATCCGCCGCTCAATGCGGACACGCGCTACGCCGCCGGTCAACTTGCAGAGAGCCAGAACAACCCACAGCTCGCGATCAAACAATATGCCGAGTGCGTCAAGGAAAACCCAAACCACACGTTGGCGCTTTACCGCATGGGCGTCTGCTATTCTGAACTCAAGCAGTGGCCGCAAGCAATCGAGACGTGGAACAATTACATCAAGGTGACGAAGGGCGCGGCCGTCGGTTACAGCAACCTCGGTTTCTGCTACGAACTGGCCGGCCAGCGCGACGACGCCGAGAACGCCTACAAGAAGGGCATCCAGAAAGATCCATACAACCAGGCCTGCCGCGTGAACTATGGCCTGATGCTCGCCCGCTCCGGAAAGATCAGTGAAGCAATGAACCAGCTTCAGGTTGTCCTGTCGCCGGCCGAGGTGCGCTACAACCTCGGCTCCGTCTACGAGCAGCTCGGCCGCAAGGAACAGGCGAAGGCCGAATACAAAAAAGCGCTCGAGCTCGATCCAAACCTCGTTGATGCGCAGACGAAGCTGACAGCGATGCAATAGATTTTTGTAGGGTCCGCTGAAGCGGACCCTACGAAAGACGGCGTGGGCGTCTTGCCAACGCGAGCGCGCCGATCACGCCCATCGACATCATGCCCGGCTCAGGTGCCCACGTCATCAGCGGGTCGCCGATCATTACGTTTTGCCACGAGATACCTTCGGTCGCCATCCACATCGAGTCGGCGAAGGTGTAGCCTTCCATCATCGCGGGGAAAAACATCTCCTCATGGGCGATGAGCTCCGCGAACGGTTCCCACACCGTCCCCGTCGCGCCGGTGCCACCGGCCTGGATCCAATCCGCGACGAGGCCTTGCGCGCCACCGCCACCAGCGCGCCGGACGTTCGGATTGGTCGGGTCGAACGAGTTCGCATTGAAGCTTTCGTACGAACTGAAAATCGCGCCGTTTGCCAGCGTGTAACCGGTCGTCGCCGCGTAGTCTGAATTGATCGGGGGATCGTTCGTCCCCCAGCTGACAAATCCCATCACCGGCGTCGGCGCCGGCGTGTTCGATTGCGTCAGGTGCAGCGACGTGTTGTCGTAAATCGAATTCCCGCCGCGATTGTTGATCTCCTCTCGGGCGCCGCGCGAGTTGTGAATGCCGATCTCCATGCGGTCGAAGCTGTTCGGATCGGTGTTGGGAGTCGCGTTATCGTCGAGGATGAACGTCTTGCCGACCGGGTTGGTCGTGTTCTGCGCACGCGACAACATCGCGAACACATCCGCCTGCGTGTAGGCGTCGAGTCGCGCAGTCAGATAAAACGCATGATCCGGCGTGCCGTTGGTAAATTGCGCTTTGTAATCCGCGAAGGTCTGCCGCGGCGCATAGTTCGTCGTGTAGAGCGAGCCGACGCCGACCGACTGCACTTTCGCGTACGGGTTCGTGAGCGCGCCTTGCGTGTTGGAAAAGGTGGTCGATCCGTTTTGCGTTCGCCGCAGGTCATAGCCGGCGAGCGTCAGTTCGCTGTCAACTGAGCTGCCATTAAACGTGCCGGTGAACTCACCCGTCCCCGAAATCTTCAGCGGCATGCCCTTCGTCGTGACAATGTAATTTGTCGAATCGACAAGGTTGTTGGTCGAAAGATAGTTCTGCACCTGCGGCAGGATTGTCGTCTGGTAATCGCTGATCGAGATGACTTCGTTCGTCGAGACGTTGATCGTCGCGACGTTCACGTTCGGGTGAATCGCTTTATACTGGTTCCCAATCGCGATGCTGGTGGGGCTGTTGCTGTTGACGAGAACGACGACCTGGTTTTCCTGCGTAACCGCCGCAAACGTGCGCTGCGCGAGCAGGGCCAGCAGGAGGACGGCTAAGGCCGATTGTAAAAGCCGACGCATTTTCCCTCGAAACTCCCACCTTCAAGGCAGGCAGATTATACCACGCGGCAAGTTTCGAGAACGGTAAATTGCAGCCAGTGGACACGGCAGGGCTGTTCCGTAAGCTTCCCCACACGGTCTGCCTGACCCGTGTAACGTGTGTCGCGAATATGCGGGCGGGGCATTTCACCACGGGGACGTATGGCCGATTCAGTTTCAGCGGTCGATCAGCTTCATGACATGTGCGGGCTCGCGAAGGAGCAATGCGAAACGGCGCTGCAGGAGAACGGCGCAGACGTCGAAAAAGCGCTCGCGGCGCTGATCGACGCGGGAAGGATCAAGACCGACGCACTCAAGCCCGATACCGTGCCGCTCGAACTCTGGGAGCGCGCCGCGTATCGCGAAAAGGTTCACGCGGCCGAGCAGATGATGCTGCGGCGGCGGGGCGGGCCGCTCGCGAGCCTGATGGCAAAACTTCCCGCCTCCGGAGATCCGGGCGGCTTGCTTACCGGCATGGGTGACAAGGTCGCCGAGCTTCGCAAGCAACTCGTCGGCAACAAGACTCCTGAACAAATGGTCGCGGAAGACGAAGCGAACCGCCGCAAGCGTTTCGAAGAAGGCAAACGCCTGGGGCTCGATCTTCCCGAGGGCGGAACTTTTCCCACGCTCGGCATGCAGGCGCGCGACCGCGCGATCGGCCGACGTCGCGAAGCGTTCCTCAAAGCAAATCCTAAGACGCTGAACCTTCCGCCGTTCCCTCCGCTCGAGCTCGACACGAACGACTGGAAGGGCAAAGACGTCCTTGCCGCGTGGATTGGCTACTACACGCGCGACCCGGACTACACCGACGAGATGAACGCGGAGGAAAAAGCCAAAGCCGACGGCGAGTTCACATTCGAATTCCCGCGGCTCGACGAAGACGATCAAAACCCGCGCCCGCCGGCGCCGGAGCAAGTCGCGGCGTATGCGTATCTCAAGGAACATCAGATCGAGCTGCGCGACAAGATCCTCGAGCGTTTTCTGAAACTGTTTCACGAAGCGCGCGCGGTGTGGCTGAAAGACGATCCGGATCTCGAACTGCCGAAGCTCGAAACGATCGACGATATGAAAGAGAACATCCTCTTCCAGCAGTTCTACATGCACCCGTACGCGAAAGACGGCGTCGCGTATTTCGGCCTTTCCTTCGCCTGCACCTGGGACCCCGATCACGGCGCCGGGGTGCTCTTTCACAAAGACCGCATCATCGACATCGGCCAGGCGGAACAAGGGTTCCGCACGGAAGAGTGCGAAGCAGACGGGGGAGAGAAGTTGGAGTAAAACCAATCTGGTGTGGCACAGCCGCCCTCGGCTGTGCTTCGGGTGCGCAGGGAGCACAGCCGAGGGCGGCTGTGCCACATGTTGTCAATGCACGGGAGGTTCAAATGCGTCGACTGACTTGCGTTTTGCTTCTCGTCGTTTGCGCGATCAGCGCCCGCGCCGCGGAGAGGGTCAACATCCTCTTCGCCATCGCGGACGATGCGACGTTTGCGCACTTCTCCGCCTACGGCTGCCCGTTCGTTCACACGCCCAACTTCGATCGCATCGCCAAAGAAGGCGCGCTGCTGAACAACTGCTTCACGCCGCTGCCGAAATGCTCGCCGTCGCGCGCCTCGATCCTCACCGGCAAATATCCCTGGCAGCTCGAAGACGCGTGCGATCACTACGGCATCTTCTCCGCGAAGTTCCAGGTCTATCCGAATATCCTTGAAGACGCCGGCTACTTCGTCGGCTTCACGGGCAAAGGGTGGGGCCCCGGCGATTTCAAGAAGGGCGGATTCAAGCACAACCCCGCGGGAAATCCGTATCAGGATCGCAAGCTCGATCCGCCGACGACGGGCATCAACAAAAACGATTACGCTTCGAACTTCGCGGACTTCCTCAAGGCGCGGCCGAAAGATCAGCCGTTTTGTTTCTGGTACGGCGGATTCGAGCCGCATCGGCCGTACGAGCGCGGCTCGGGTGAAAAGGCCGGCGGTGATCCCACGAAGGTGATCGTCCCGCCGTATCTTCCCGATGATCCGATCGTCCGCGGCGATCTGCTCGATTACGGCCGCGAGATCGAGTGGTTTGACACGCAACTCGGCAAGATGCTCAAGATGCTCGACGATCAAGGCCTCGCGCAGAACACGATCGTCATCGTGACCGCCGACAACGGCATGCCGTTCCCGCGCGTGAAGGGGCACATCTACGAAGACGCGTGCCACCTGCCGATGGCGATCCGCTGGCCGGGCGTCGTGAAGCCCGGCCGCGTGATCGACGACTTCGTCAGCTTCGTCGATCTCGCGCCGACGTATCTCGACATCGCCGGCATTGCGCCGAGAGACATGACCGGCCAGAGCCTCGTCGGCCTGCTGCGCGGAACCGCACCCGGTCGCGATCACGTGCTCGTCGGCCGCGAGCGCGAAGACGTCGGCCGACCGAATGATGAGGGCTATCCCGTCCGCGGAATCCGCACGAAGGAGTTTTTCTACGCCCACAACTTCAAGCCCGACCGTTGGCCCGCCGGCCCACCCGAAACCGGTTTCAGCGACATCGACAACTCGCCGACGAAGTCGCTCGTGCTTTCGAATCACGACAAGTTCTACGATCTCGCCGTCGCCAAGCGCGGTGAAGACGAACTCTACGATCTCACGACCGACCCGGGCTGCGTCAAGAATCTCGCCGACGATCCAAAGTTCGCGCAAGCGAAAGCCGCCCTCTGGTCGCAGCTGAAAACCGAGCTCACCGAGCAAAAAGACCCGCGAATCCTCGGCAACGGCGAGGTCTTCGACAAATACCCCTCCGTCGCCCCGCGCAAAAACGCATGGGACACTGTCATGAAAAAGAACGCCGACAAGAAGTAAATCAAAAGTTTAGCCGCCCCGCGTGCGGGGCGAGGAAGACAATGTTTCGCTTCATGCTGATCCCCGCGCTCATCATTCTGCTGATGGGCTGCGATCAATCGTCGAAGAGCTCAAGCACGAGTGCGACGAGCGCAACCGCGAACGACACTCCCGCGGGTGGATCGACTTCGATCAACGTCCCGATCCTCGCCCCGTTCAAAGGCAAGTGGAACTACAACCACGCGAAGACGATGGCGTATTGGAAAGCGATCGGCATCTCCACGAACGAGATTGCGGAGGTGAACAAAGTTGCGAGCGCATTCCCGCCGCACCCGAACATGACCCTCGGCGGCGACCTCGCCGTCCTTCACGGCCCCGCGACGGAAGGGCAATATCAGTTCTACGCGCTGCACCAGCATCCGCAGTTCGTCTGCGGAAAAGCGTGGCATCACGAAGATCGGCAAGACCCCGGCGACATGGACAAGTACCTCGTCCGCCTCGAACTCCGCGACGGCGATTTGTATCTCTCCATCCGCGTGAACGAAGAGGCCGCGGATCCGAACGACCCCGAAGTCACCAACATGCCCACGCTCGCCGGCGACGCCAAAACCTGCACCGCGGATGCGGAAAAAGATCCACCGTGGTCACCATCGCGAACGTATATCTTTGATCCAGCCAGCAAGTAGATCAAATGGAGCAAAAGCATCTACTCCCTCTCCCCAGCGGGGAGAGGGCTCAGACTAGCCGGTGCGATCGGTGGAGGACATATCTTCGATCGTGCGGCAAACCGATCGAGTGTAGTGTAAGCAACTACTTCGCGCCAGCTCGTCATCCTGAGCGAAGCGAAGGATCTCGAAATCGCATACCGCGCATGAATCGAGATCCTTCGCTTCGCTCAGGATGACACTGTTCTCACATCGAAGAAAAAACGGTGGCTGTCACCTTTTTTCCACCGGTAATTGCGAGACGAAAGCCGTAACTATAACGACTTAGAAATGGTGGCTGTCACCGTTTTTGGCCGAATTCGCGCAAGCGCGGAAGTCGCTTGCCCGCCTCGCAACGCGATTTGCAGCGTCGCGATCGTCCCCTTTAGCGCAGGTCGCGAATGAAGGTGTCGAAATCGTCAGCGACCAGATGACAGTTCTGATAAGTCGGCTCGCCCTTTGAATCGCGAGCCTGCAACTCATGTTCGTGATCCCAGAAGTAGATCTTGCCGTGGTTGGGTCCGGCGAACGCGACGCAAATGTAATTGCCAAACGGATCTGATGCGATCGGCATGAGGTCCGAAGGCATCCGTTGCGCATGCTTGTGAAAGTCACAAAATCGCCACTCGAGATTCGATTCGGGTCGATTATGAACTGCGAGGAACCAGGCCACGACTCCATCCGAGTACGCGCCGGAGCGTCTCTTTTGTTGGAATGTCGAGGGGGAAGGACGTCCACCATTGTGCTGGAGCAGCCACGCTCGATGCTGCGAAACGAGCTTAATACCGAGCCGGTTCTCCAGCGCGTCCAAAGCATCGTCTGTCGTCGGCTGCTTCGCATCGTAGATCTTCACGTTGGCCATCGATCAAATCACTTCCTACGGTTCTTAACCGGAATTTCGAGAGTCCGTTCGAGTCGTTATGTATTGAACTCATGCATCCCCGAATCGAGCGAGCGCGTTTCACCGAGTGGTCCGACGAAATCGGCTTCCATTCCCTGTGGCAGCTCGACGCGCATGGCGAGCTGGTCGTCGCCGACTTTTTCCCATTCGACGATGATCCGTCCGAGCGGTGACGGCACGACGCCTTTCGCGAATTCGAGCTTCGCGGCCATCGGGGCGATGCGGACGCGCCGCCAGCCGGGTTCGACCGGCGTCACGCCGAGGACGTTTTCGGTCAGCAAATACAACGGCCCCGCGCTCCACGCGTGACAACGGCTCAGGTGAATACTCGAGCCCCATGTTTCCCAGAACGTCGTCGCGCCCTCGTCGATCATCGCGCCCCATTTTTCGCGGATGATTTCGACCGCCTCCTGGCGCAGGCCGGCGTCGGACATCGCTTGCAGGACATAGGCGTAGAAGAAGGGCGAAGCCGTGAGAACCTTCGGCTTCTTGGCGGTCGCGCTCTTCCAGAGAATGTCCCGCGCGATTTTGTGACGCGACTCCGGGTGCAGGTTCAGCAGCACCGCCAGCGCGTTCATGTGCTGCGACATCTCGTTGATCTGCTCTTTCTTTGTCAGGTCATAACCGTCGTTCCAGCATTTGGATTTTTCGTCCCAGAAGTATTTATTGATCGCGCCCGCGAGTGCATCGGCGCGGCGCGCGTAACCACTGGCCGAAGTGTTGTCGCCGACCACCTGGCAAATCGCGGCGGCCCAGCGCAGGGACTGCAGATACATCAGGTTCAGCACGCCGGAGAGATTCGTCTTGTGAATTTCCTGCCAGTCGAGGAAGACCCACCAGCCCTCGAAGTTGCCGATGAGACCCGCTTCGACTTCGTGCTGGCGGAAGAATTCGAAGAGGCGATGCATCACCGGCAGGCACTGTCGCAGCAGGTCGAGGTTTCCAGTGTAAAAATAGTAATCCCAGATACTACCGACCCAGGTCATCATGAAATCGGGCAGGCGATGGCCGGGAATGTCGGCGGGGGGATGCGCGTGCAGCGAACCATCCGGCTTCTGCGAGCGCGCCATCAATCGAATTCCCCGCTCAAGCAGCGACGTATCGCCGAAGGCGAACGCGGTCACGCGCGACTGCACGCGGGCGTCTCCCCACCACATCGCCTGCTCGCGCCAGGGGCAATCGACAAACGCGTCGAACGCGCAGTTGAGCTGCGTCCAGCGCGCGACTTTCCATATTTCGTTCAGTCGCTCGTCGCTGCATTCGAATCGGCCGATCGATTCAAAGCCTGCGTGCACCTGTCGCACGCAAATCCGGCGGATTTTCAGCGGTTTTTCCACGTTTCGGAAGATCAGCGAAACGCACTTCATCCCCTTGAACTGAAACGATTCCCACTTCTGCTCGCCCGGCCGGCAGCGATATCGGTCGGCCGTTGCTTCTTCGCTGTTCGTCCCGGGGCCAACAATCTGCGGCAGACGATTCTTGTCGAGGATCTCCGCATAGATTACATCGATGATCTCATCCCCGGCAGCTTCGGCGACGTCGATCATGATGTGACCCGTGCGATATTGACCCAAGTCGAGCACGAGTTGCACGAACTCGCCATCCGTCGGCGGGTTGATCGTCGTTACGTCGTCGTTGTCGCGCAGCATCGCTTCGGGCGCGTCGACCAGATCACCCGATTTCTTTCGCTCTTCCTGCAACGGCAGGTGATACACATCCTCGGTGACCTTGTATCCCCGCGCGTTTTCTCCGCGGTATTGGCCGACCACTTCTGTGAAATTTTCGATATGATCCGACAGCAGCGGCACGCCGCGCGGCTCCATCGTCACCCATGGATGCACGCCGACCGGCACCTTCCACTTCGGCGCGACCCAACCATCCTCTTCCTTCGCCTCAAACTCCGGCGACATCCAATCCGCGGGATCGGCATCGGCATCAAAGTGTTCCTGAAATCCCTGCTGCACCGACAATCGCACGACATCTTTCCGCCAGCCCTTCGCGACGCGCGCGAGCCAACCCTCCGGCGTGTGTACCGGCACCGTCTCTCCGCCAGCCTCGATCACACCATCCAGAATAAACCCCTGGATATCGCGAAAGATGTGGAAGAACGTCGGCACGCCGAACTGATGCGCGATTGCGCAAATGGTGTTGTCGCCCGCGTGAAGCAAATCGCGGAGATCGAGCGTGTCGTAGCTTTGCCTGTCGGGAAACGATCGCGCCGGCCCCTGATGCACGCGCACGCCGTTCACGTAAAGTGTGTAACGCGCGTCCGCCGACACGCGCACGATCGCGCGCGTCGGTTCATCGTTCAGCCGAAACGCCTTGCGGAAGTACACGTACGTATTCCACGGCCGCGAGAGATGCTTCCGCGTCCAACACCATTGCGCCGTCCAGCGCTCCGTTTCCGACATCAGCAGCTTCCTTGTTTTGCGATTCCGGGCAGCATAATCTAATCGTGACAGAAATGAACGTCGCGCTCTTCATCACCTGTCTGACCGACCAGTTTTATCCGCAGGTCGGAATCGCGGTTACCAAGATCCTCGAACATTACGGCTGTCGTGTCTGCTTCCCCGAAGCGCAAACTTGCTGCGGACAACCTTTCTTCAACAACGGCTTTCACCCCGAAGCTGCCGAGCTTGCCCGCAAATGGGTCGCGGATTTTGAGAATTACGATTACATCGTCACGCCCAGCGGAAGCTGCTGCGCGATGGTTCGCGACCACTTCCCCGAACTGCTCGAGCACGATCACGCTTATGAGCATGGCATGCGAAAAGTCGTTGGTCGCACGTACGAGTTCGTCGAGTTTCTCGACAAGGTGCTGAAAGTCGATCTCTCCGCGATCAAACTTCCCCAGCCGAAAACCGTCACCTATCACTACACCTGTCACCTCCGCGGAATCGGTGTGAAAGATGAAGGCGTGAAGCTGCTGAAGCAGATCGGCAACGTCGATTTCCGCGGAATGGAAAAGACAGACCAGTGCTGCGGCTTCGGTGGGACCTTCGCCGTGAAATACCCCGCCATCAGCGGCGCGATCGTCGAAGACAAAGTTGATTGCATCGCCAAAACAGGCGCCGAAGTCACGATCGTCAACGACGCCGGCTGCGCCATGAACATCAGCGGAATGTGCCACAGAGCAAACGTCCAAAGCCGCACGCAACACATTGCCGAGCTGATGGCGGAGGCGATGGGGATTGATGTGACACGGTGGTAGGGCCTACTCCGCACCACTTGGTATACTTTCAGCATGAATCCGCTGATCGAGGAGCATCTTGATGCCTTGGTCGATCTCTGCCGGAGGTACGATGTGAAGCGGCTCGATCTGATCGGTTCTGCGGTGCGCAGCGATTTCGATCCGGGGTCCAGCGACCTCGATTTCGTTGTCGAGTTCAACAACTTTACCATCCAAAACGCCGCTGATCGCTTTCTTGGATTAATGCTGGAGTTAGGAGATCTTTTTAATCGAAAGATTGATCTCGTCTCTTATCCTGCGATTCGCAACCCGTTCTTTAAACAGGTTGTCGATCAAACGCGCGTGAATCTCTATGCCGCCTGAAACAGCGAAGCTTCTCTACGACATGCAGCAGGCCGCCGCGCGGATCGGACGATTCGTTGGAACGAAAACCTATAACGATTACCTGAAGGATGAGTTGCTGCGATCTGGTATCGAGCGGCAGTTTGAAATTATTGGCGAAGCAATGACACGTCTCATCAAGCGCGATCCGACAGTCGCAGCGCGGATTACGGATTATCGCAAGATCGCTGGATTCCGGAACGCGCTCATCCATGGTTACGACTCGATCGATGATCAAACGAGCTGGGGAATCATCACAACCAAACTTCCGGTCCTGAAACAGGAACTCGACGAATTAATGAAGGCGTAAATGAGTAACGGCACACTTTCCAAACGGGAAGTCGATTTCTTTTTCAACGACGGCTACCTCATCGTTCCCGATCTTTGGAAGCCTGACGAACCCGAACTGCTGCGCGCCGAGATGCACGCGTTCATCGGCGGAGTGGTTGAAGAGCTTGCGCGCGATGGCAAGCTGACGAATCGCCACGCCGACGCCGATTTTGATCACCAGCTCGCGCGGATTCAGGCGGATTCGGCGGACAATGGCCGCGCAATTATTCGCGCGCTCGAGGGCGTCGCGGGTGGGGGATATACGGGGCAGCAGATGTTTGAACTGCTGCGGCATCCCAAATTGCTGGCGGCGATTGAGTCGCTTGTGGGGCCGGAGATTGTCGCGTCCTCGGTCTATCGCATTCGGCCGAAAGTTCCGGGCAAAACGCTCGGCGTCGTGCCATGGCATCAGGATTCCGGTTACTTCGAAGCGCACTGCGATCAGCACCTGATCATCACGTGCTGGGTTCCGCTCGTGGATGCGAATGCGCGCAACGGCTGCCTGAAGATTCTCCCGCGCGTCCACCGCCGCGGCGTGTTTGAACATCGCACCGGTGGCAATGCGGGATTTCTTATCATTCGCGAGGAAGATCTGCCCGCGGATGCGCCCGAGCCGATCATCGCCGAATGCCCGCGCGGTGGCGTCGTGCTGATGACGAACCTCACGCCGCATTGTTCCACGCCGAACAACACTGACATCGTCCGCTGGAGCGTCGATCTGCGCTATCAGAGCGCCGAAGCCCCGAACAACGTGGGCCTCTGGCCCGCGATCGAAGAAGAAGCGTCGGCCGAACTGCTGATGGCCTGCTATCCGCCGGAGGCCGATTTCGTCATACAGAGCCGCAAGCATCCCGAGCGCGTGTGCGATTACGAAACCTTCGTGAACCGCCGCAACCACTATGACGCGGTGAAGAAAAAGCATTATCCGATTCGGCATTGGAAGCCGGTGGCAATGTAGGGTCCGCTTCACGACGATCCGCACGAACAGGCAATCACTGTGCGCAACTGCTTGTCATCCTGAGCGAAGCGAAGGATCTCAAAATCCAACACGTGTTCGGTATCGAGATTCTTCGCTTCGCTCAGAATGACACTCACTTCTCTCTTCGAAGACGTATACCTTCATGCGCAATGTTGTTTCGCGGACCGGTTACTCGTCTTTTTGGACGGAAGAAGTAACTGGTCCGCTGAAGCGGACCCTACGAGGCCTACAATTCTTCGTGATCGATACTGGAAAAATTTTGATCTTGCTCGGCATCGCGCTCGCGATCATCGGCGCGATTGTGTGGGGACTCGGTCGCGCGGGATTTCATGGCTTGCCGGGGGATGTGAGTTACCAAGGCCGCAATGTTAGAATCTACTTCCCCATCGTCAGCTGCGTTGTGCTGTCAGTGCTTCTTACGCTCGGAATGTGGATCTGGCAGTGGCTGCGCTCGAGGTAATCGCGGCAGTTTCCTCGCGTCCGAACATCACCTATAACTACTTTCATGTCGGACACGCTCGTCAACCAGCCGCTCGACGAAAACACCGAGCAGTTTCTTGAAGAAGCGGCTTCATCGAAGTTTGATTTTCATACCGTCAGCGTGAAAGCGGCGGGGGATGAGCGGTTGAAGAACGCGGTAGGGACGGCGGTGCTTCGGCAATACGTCGGGCGACAGCAGCGATTGCTCGATCTTCCCGACAGCGATGCGCTTCGAAAACTGGCCGGCGATATCAAGCAGCACACGCTCGATCACCTGGATTACTACCTCGATCGCCTCGTCGATAACGTCACTAAAAACGGCGGGCAGGTTCACTTCGCGCGCGACGGCGCCGAGGCGAAGCAGATCATTCTCAAGATCGCGAACGACGCCCACTGCACGCGGTGCATCAAGAGCAAAACCATGGTGAGCGAGGAGATCAACCTCGCGCATGCGCTTGAAGTGGCGGGGATGGATGTCGTCGAGACCGATCTCGGCGAGTTCATCGTGCAGATCAGCCACGATAAGCCTTCGCACCTCGTCGCGCCGATCGTGCATAAGGATCGCGCGTCGATCGCGAAGTTGTTTAGCGAATATTTCAACACGCCGTACAACGATGATCCGTATGCGCTGACGATGCAGGCGCGGAAGTATCTCCGCGACAAGTTCCGCAAGAGCGATTTCGGCATGACCGGCGGAAATTTCCTAGTGGCCGAGACCGGCGTCGTCGCGTGCGTCGAAAACGAAGGCAACCAGCGGCAGAGTGTGACGACCCCGCGGATTCTCGTGAGCCTCGTCGGCATCGAGAAAGTCATTCCGCGGATGACCGACCTCGCGGTGATGCTCAAGCTCCTCGCGCGTAGCGCGACCGGCCAACCCATCACGATTTACACGAACATTTTCGGTGGCCCGCGCGCGCCGGGTGAAAAAGACGGCCCGGAAGAATTTCATCTCGTGCTGATCGACAACGGCCGCACGGAGATTCTCAAGGATCCGGAATACCGCGAAACGCTTCGCTGCATCCGTTGCGGCGCGTGCCTGAACGCGTGCCCGATCTACCGGAAGATCGGCGGACACGCGTACGGCAGCGTGTACCCCGGCCCGATCGGCGCGCTCATCACGCCGTTGTTTCAAGGGCTCGAAAAGTTCAAGGATCTTCCGCAGGCGAGCAGCCTCTGCGGCGCGTGCTATGAAGCGTGCCCGGTCAAGATCAACATCCCCAAGCACCTGATCAACCTCCGCCGCGACATCGTGAACCAGCACATCAACGGCCCGATCGAGCGCGCGGTGTATCGCTTCTGGGCGTGGAGCATTCAGTTCCCCGTGCTGTATCAGTTGATCGGGAAAGTGCAGGCGATCGACTTGCGGCGACGTGCTAAAAGGAACAACGGCTGGATCCGCGATCTGCCGAAGATCGCGAGCGGCTGGACCCAGGTGAGAGATATGCCGGAGCCGGCAAAGCACTCGTTCCATGCGAGGTGGCGTGAGCGTTCACGATTGACGAAGTGATTGTCTTACCCCCTCTCCCTGAAAGGGAGAGGGTAGGGGTGAGGGTAAAACGTGAGAGTGATGCCCCGTGGTTCTCGGAATTTGCCGGTGCGGGTCGTGACGCAAAACGCGATTTCAACTCCCCGCGCTCGACCCTCACCCTAACCCTCTCCCTTTCAGGGAGAGGGGATCGGAGAGAAGCTCAATGCAAGATTCAAGGGTAATGGAATCCGTCCGCCGCGCGCTCGGACGCACCACGCGGTTGGGCACGGTTCCGCCACCCCCGGCCATTCCGGAATCAATTGCGCGCCTCGTCAACACCGAAACCGGCCTCCCACAGCTCTTCGCGAAGAACGCCGCCGAGCTGAAGATGCTCGTTTCATTCGCCTCGGCGCATGATGTGGCGGGACAACTCATTGCCTTCCTGCGCGAGAAGAAGATCCAGCGCGTCGTCCTGCCGGTTTCGCGACTGCTCGACTCGCTCGACCTCGTTTCTGAGCTGAAGAAGGCCGGCTTCGACGCCCGGCGGTGGGATCAGACAACACTTGATGAATCCTATGACTTCGACTGTGGAGTGACCGATGCGACCTACGCCGTCGCCGAGACGGGCAGCATCGTCATCCGCTTCACCCCCGGCCATCCGCGGTGCATTTCACTCGTGCCGATGTATCACGTCGCGATTCTTGACCCGAAGATTTTCCTGCCCGACATGCTGGACCTGATGGGCAAACTCGCGAAGGAAGGCTGCGCCAACGGCGTCTGCATGATCAGCGGCCCGAGCAAAACCGCCGACATCGAAATGAACGTCGTCACCGGCGTGCACGGGCCGAATGTGGTGAAGGCGTTTATCCTCCAATGATCGGTGGGTTATTTGTCGGGTCCGCTTCAGCGGACCGGTTATTCGTTTTCGCGGAATGGGTAACCGGTGCGCTGAAGCGGACCCTACGCGGAGGCGACAATCAAATCACAACCGGCCGATTGAATGGAAGCGCGATCTTTATCGGAAATGCTCGCATCGGTGACGACGACGTCGATCTCATTCAACTCGCACAGCTTCGCCAGCGCCTGCTGGCCGAACTTCCCGGCGTCGGCGAGCAGCACGACCTGCTGCGCCTGGCTCATCATCTTCTGCTCCGCCTGCACGAGCAGAAGGTTTTGATTGTAGAGAAAGCCATCATTGATCCCCGCGACGCTCAGGAACATGGTCTTCGTGTGAATCTGGCCGAGCACGTGCTCCGCCGTCGGGCCGAGCAGCACACCGTAGCGCGGATAGGCGAGTCCGCCGCTCACGATGAGTTCGACGTTTTCGTCATTGAGAAAAAGATTCGCGATCGGGAGTGAGTTCGTCACGATCTGCAGCGGCAGGCCTTGCAGTTTTTCCGCGAGGTAAAAGGTGGTCGTTCCACCATCGATGAGGACCGTTTCGCCGGGTTGGATCAGGCCCTTTGCGGCCTTTGCGATTTGGCGCTTGGCGTCGAGTTGATACGCCATGCGCTGATCGAAGGCATAGGGGCGCGCCGGCGAGTTGCGATCGCCGGTCCAGATCACCCCGCCGTGCGTGCGCGCGACCAGGCCCTTTTGTTCGAGCAGATCCACATCTCGGCGAACCGTCGATTGCGAAACGGCAAGCTCGATCGCGAGCGTGTCAAGATCCGCAATCCCGCGGTGAGCGAGAAGCTCCTGAAGGCGAGATTGTCGCTCAGCGATCAGCATGGTGGCATAAGGATGAAGGATGAATTATGAGGGATGAAACAGTGGATTCACTTCATCCTTCGTAATTCATCGTTCATCCTTCGATTCAGTCTCCATTGTGTCGCGCGAGATCCGATTTGATTCGCTGTCGCGCGAAGGCCACCTTTTCGGCCTGGGTCATCTTCTTGAAGTCAGGTTGCGGCCCGTTTGACGCAGGCTTTGCGATCACAGTAGATGCAACGATTCTGCCCGCTTGCGGCTTAGCGGGTTCCTTTTGAGTCGGTTTCGAAAGCGAAACGCTCGATCCCGTGCCCGCATAGCTGCTCGCCTGGATCGTGAGTTCCAGATCGTCCTTTAGCGCGCGATACGGCTTGAGGTTCAGCTTCTGCAGATCGCCGTGATAGGCGCGGCAGGCCTCTTCAGCTCCGATCTGGCCGTCGGCAATCTTTCGGAGGTACGAGACGAACGTGAGTTGATGTTCGGAATTGTTGATCTTTCGGCCGAAGAGGGCGGCGCGCCCGCCATATTTTTTTGATTCTTCGAGCAGCTTGAACGCGTCGTGCGTGGTGCCGCTCGATCCGCCGAGGATTCCCGCCACGAGATGCGGGTCATACTGCACGAGCTCTTCCATCGCCCTTGGACCGTGATACGCGATCTTGAGGAACACCGGCCGGGATTTCGATGGAACACCCGCGAGCGTCCGCGCGATCCAGTCGTTGATGAATCGGCCGAGGTCGGCGGGGCATTCGCCACCGCACGCATTCGGATCGAACACTTCGAGAAAGTGGCGAAACCCTTTCGTCTCCGCTTCGATGCGGAACTGCTTGTACGCTTCGAGCGTGGCGTAGTCGGCATCGAGATCGTTGTTCGGCGTGATCGAGTAGAGGCCAAGATCCGCGCCGAGGCGACGCTCGGAATCGGTTGGATTCACCTTGCCGCTCTGGATCTGGTCGATCGTCGCAGACCGAAACGGCCGCGAGGCTTCTTTCGGATACACGCCGCCACTTTGCAGATGAATGTCGGTGGTGTCGTTCGCGCGGGCGGCGGGGGTAATCGCGCTGTTGTCGAAAATCCGCTCGTTGATCGTGAGCACTTCGCTCGTCGAGCACGACATCAGCATGATGTCGACAAGCCCCTGCTTCACGATCTCGCGCATCTGATCGCGATAGTCCGCGAGCGAACGGATCTTCCCCGTGCGCGCGTCCTTTCCAGGCGCCGCAAGGCCTGCGGCCATGTCGGCGTCCTTCGCATCCGCCAGGATGAAGTCTTTGGCACCGTGCGGATCACGATGAATATTCGCGAGTTTGATATCGAGTGACTTCTGCATAAGAGATTTATCCGCAGATTTCGCAGATTTACGCAGATTGCAGAAGAGGAATTGAATCTGCGGAAATCTGCCCAATCTGCGGATCTACTTCTGAATTTGTGCGTACGTTTGATCCAACTGCTTCGCGCCTTGCTGGATGCCGCTCAGTTCTCGCGGCCAGAGTTCGATCTCGTATCGTTGCACCACGCCACGCTGGTCGATCAGCGACGGCACGCTTGTGCAGGTGCCATTGATGCCATATTCGCCCGTAAGCTGGCTGCTGACGGGCATCACCTTCGGCTGGTTCAGCGCGATCGGGTGAATCACCTCCGCGATCGTCAGGCCAACCGCCCAGCCAGCGCCGCCTTTCAGTTTGATTGCTTCTGCTCCGCTTGTCTTGGTGCGATCAAAAACTTTTTGCTGCAGTGCCGTATTGAAATTCGGCAGCTTGAGGAGCGACACCCCGCCAACGGTCGCGCTCGACCAGATCGGCACCATGCTGTCGCCATGTTCGCCGAGAATCAGTGCCTTGATCTGTGACGGCGGGAGTCCGGTTTCCATCGCGATCAGTGAGCGGAAGCGGGCGGTGTCGAGCTGAGTGCCGAGGCCGATGACCTTCTTCGGATCCCACTTCAGCTGCTCGATCGCGAGGCGCGTCAGCACGTCGACGGGATTCGAGACGACGAAGATGATCGCGTCCTTTTTCAGACCGGCATTTTTCAGCGATTCGAGGATCTGCTTGAAGAGCGAGACGTTCCGGTTGATCAGATCGAGCCGCGATTCGTCCGGCTTACGGCGCAGGCCGGCGGTAATGCAGACGAGGTCGGCGTCGGCGCACTTGTCGTAATTGCCCGCGTAAATCTTCTGATCGCCGGCGACGCTCGTGCCGTGAAGCAGATCGAGTGCTTCGCCTTGCGCCATTTGTTCGTTGGCGTCGAGGAGATGAATCTCACTGACAATTCCGGCGCATTGAAGGGCAAACGCCGCATTCGAGCCCACACGTCCACCGCCGCCGATGATGCTGACTTTCATTTCTGACTTTCTCCCTCTCCCTCTCAGGGAGAGGGTGGGGGTGAGGGTTCGGCGTGGGAGTCGAACGGACTCAATCGCGTGAAGGACGCAACTCGACTCCCGCGGCCCACCCTCACCCTAACCCTCTCCCTCATAGGGAGAGGGGATAAAACGTTACACACTCGCCATGATCTGGTCCGTGATCGTCTGGACGAGCTGTTCGATGTCGTCTTCGCTGTATTGGTTCGGTACCATCGCACCGATCGCTTTCGAAAGCGGCGAGGCATCCCCAACTTTCGGGACCGGGGCGGTGCCGCTCGGCGTCGCCATGCGGCCTTTTCCGCCGACTTCGGCGCGGACGCGGGAAACAAAATCGGTGTTGCAGGTCAAGCCCTTCCCGCCGTCGTCGAGCCGCGGTTCTTTCAGGCCGAAGCGGACCTTCAAATCGAGCAGCTCCTTCATCTCGCTTGCATCGAGTGGACGGATGCTGCCGACTTGTTTCGCGAGCAGCAGGATGCGCGCGTAGGCATCGACGATCTCGAGCTGGTAATACGCCTGCTCGAGATCCGGATGGAAGCAGACGACGCCGTGCGATTGCAGCAGAATCGTGTTGCTGTCTTTCACGTACGGCAGAATCGATTCGCCGAGCCGCGTGTCGCCGGGCGTGACGTACTTCGCGGTCTTTACCGCGCCGAGGAAGACTTCGGCTTCGGGGTGAATGCAGGTCGGCAGCTCAACACCCGCGACCGCGAACGCCGTCGCGTGCGGCGGATGCGAGTGAATGACGGCCTTCACATCCGGGCGCGCCTTATAGATCGCCAGGTGCAGCAGGATCTCGCTGGTGCGCTTGCGTTTCCCCGAGACCTGCTTGCCTTCCATATCGACGACGCAGAGATCTTCCGGCACGAGGTTGCCCTTGCTGATGCCGGTCGGCGTGCAGAGGATGCGGTTCTCGCCGATGCGATAGGAATGGTTTCCGTCGTTTCCGGCGCAGAACCCTTTCTGCCAGATGCGGCGGCCAATGTCGCACATCTGTTCCTTCAGCTTGAACTCGCTGACCCGGCCGTTGCCGTTCGCACTCGTGTAGCTACTTCCGTATGCCATGGGTTTTCAATGCGCATATCAAATGCAACCGCGAAGGCGCGAAGATCGCGAAGGACAGACGCGAAGAAGAAAGCCGGATCTCATCTTTCTTCGCGTTTTTCTTTGCGCCCTTCGCGCCTTCGCGGTTGCATTTCAGTTCTTACGCATTGCTCCTTTCAATCTCATGTTCGATTTTTGCCGCATCCAGGATCGCCGAGTTGTACGCATCGAGCGGAACGATCTTCTCTGGATAAAACGGCATGCATGCCTCGCGCGATTCGCTGAAGGCGATGGTGTCGCCGTCGCCGGCGCCGAGCTGGTCGTAGACGACGACGTATTCGCTTGTCTTCCGCGGCTTGCCGCTTAGCGAAAAACGGTCTTGCACCTCGACGATCATGAACCGCCCGCCGACGAGCGTGTGATAGCTCGCCTGCAAGGTCACGCGGCCGACGACTTTGCCTAACCGCATGACGTCAACTCCTTGAGCTGCCGTTGCACGTCGTCGCTCACATTTCGCGCTCCGCGCACGAAGCGCGAGAGCATGTTCTTCACCTGCGGGAACGTCTTGTACTTATGCTCGATCACCAGCACGTTCGCGCCCATCTGGGCAACGCCTTGCTCAACTGCTTCGTGACAGCTTCCCAGCACCGCGCGAAGTGATGGACATCGATTCGCAAACAGCATTGCCAGCGCGCCGCTCGTCACGACAAGCACGCCACCGACAACGCGATTTTCTTTCACCTCCGCGGCGAGATGCTTGATCACGTCAACGAGGTGCCGCGGATCAGCAGTCGTCTCAATTGCGATCAGGTTCGATTCCTTCGCCTGCGTCACGATCGCAGCTTTGGCCGGGCCGCAGGGACCGTCGCACCAGTAGAGAAACGTGCCCGACGCCGCTTGCGGCTTAGCGGGAGAACCCGAGGCGTTCGACCCCGAAGACGCCTGCCCCTGGGAGTACCCGCTTTGCGAGTTCCCGGCACCGCTAAACGGCTTCTCCATGTCGGAGTACTCAACCGCGATCTTCTGCGCCCGAACCCAATCCTGGGCGAGCGGAGTCAATCGCGCACGATACGGCAGCGTCACGTGACCGTTGGTCTTGTGCAGTTCCTGGAGCTGTCGCGCAGAAAAAATCATTCGTCCACAATTCCAATCACAAACCAACGCACCGGACTCTTTTGATCACCAACCAATTCCCGCGCACCTTTGCCGTCGCTGTTCAGGATCACCGTCTGTCCCGGCGACGAGCCCCATTTATCGACCGCGATGATCGCATCGCCTTCGGGGGCTCGGTCGTTCCCGAGCAACTGCACGATCGACATCCGCCAGCCGTTGAGCGATGGATGCTTAATCGTCGAAGTTGCGTGGCCGATGACGGTGCCTAATTGCATATTGCTCGTGGCTCGTTGCTTGTTGCATGTTGTTCAACGAGCGACACGCAACACGCTACAAGCATCTGTTAGATCATCCGCAGACTGCCGGTCATCATGATTCGGCGATAGCGCGTGAACGTCAGCGGGGTCGTGATGCCTTCTCCTGTCGGGGTCGCGATGGAGTAGCTCAGATAGCCTTGTCCACCCAATCCGAGTCCGCTCATGCTGGCGCCGTTGGCGACGAAGACCGTGACGTTCGCGCGCCGGCCGAACTTCGTGATGCGCTCGAGATTGCGCGAATGAATCAGCGCCGTATGGCGATAGCCGTGCTCGCTCTGGATCGCGAGATCGATCGCTTCGTCCGCGTTCTTCACGCGGACGAAGGGGACGAACGGCATCATCTGTTCTTCTTGGACGAAGACATGATCGGCCTTCGTCTCGCCGACGAGCAGTTGCGTCGCCGGCGGAACGCGCACGCCCGCGGCCTGCGCGAGGACGGCGGCGTCTTTGCCGACGTATTCCTTGTTCACGTGCAGCTTGTTGTCTTTCGGATCGAGCTTGAACGCTTTGCTGGTGAGCGCTTCGATCTGCTGGCTGTTCAGCACGTATCCGCCGTGCTTTTCCATCGTGCTCATCAGCTTGTCGAAGACGGATTCGACGCAGAAGACCTGCTTTTCGCCGATGCAGAGAAGGTTGTTGTCGTACGCGGCGCCTTTGACGATCGAGGCGGCAGTGTTCTCGAGGCACGCGGTTTCATCGACAACGACCGGCGGATTGCCCGGACCTGCGACGATCGCGCGCTTCTTCGCGCCGAGCGCCGCGCGAGCCACCGCAGGGCCACCCGTGACAACGAGCAGCGGAATCCCACGATGCTGGAAAATCTGGTCGGCGGTTTCCAAAGTCGGCGGGGTGACGATGGTGATCAGGTGTTCGATGCCGAACTTGCTGGCGATCTGGCGGTTGTATTCGCGCACCGCGACGACGGCGCAATTCACGCCGCTCGGATGCGGGTTGGCGACGATCGAATTGCCCGCGGCGATCATGTTGATCGCGTTCGCGCTGAGGGTCGGCACGCTGTGCGTGACCGGCGTGATGATCCCGATCACGCCGAAGGGCGCGAATTCTTCGAGGCACAGGCCGTTCGATCCGCTGGTCGCGTTCGTCTTCAGGAACTCAACGCCCGGCACGAGTTCCAGGATTTGCAGTTTTTCGATCTTGTGATCGAGCCGGCCGATCTTCGTCTCGTCGAGTTCGATCTTGCCCCAGCTTTGGGCGTTCTGCTTGGCGGTGGATTTGATGAGCTTGACGATCTGGTCGCGCTCGTCGAGCGAAAGTTTGACGAGCTTCTGCTGCGATTCGGTGGCGGCGCGAACGGCGTCATCGACATTGCTGAAAATGCCGTAGCGACTGTCGGCCACTTCAGTGCGATGCCGCTCGGACATCTTTGCGTCGTTGGCGGGGGCGTCTTCGCCGGCCTTCACGCCACCGCGTGAAGTTCCGCGACCGTTGCCCATCCCGAGCCCACGATCGCCGAGGCGTCGCATCACTTCAGAAACAACATCTTGTACAAGCGCTTGATTCATTTTTCGTAGCACGGGCTACCAGCCCATGCCTCCGCTCATGCACGGGCTGGTAACCCGTGCTACAGGAATCACCCTTGTGCCTGATAAAACGTCTTGCCGTTGAAGACGGCCGTGTCCACGATTCCGACGATCACCGCGTCGGCGGGCAGGTTTTTCGTGATGTCCGTCATGCGAGCGCTCGAGCCTTGCACGACGAGGACGAGCTGTCCTTCGCCGGCGCCGACGGCGTCGATCGCGACGATCGCGCGGTTCGTATTGCCGAGCGACGCGGGCTTCTGCGTAGCCTCGTCGTACTTCACGTTCAAGGGCTCAACGACGTAGAGCTTTTGGCCGTTGAGGACCTTGTCCTTCTGCGTCGCGACGACGTGGCCGGTGATTCTTGCGAGAAACATGACGCTCCAAATGGTGATTGGTGATTGGTGATTGAAGACAGGCGATCGACCGCATGAGTCAATCACCAATCACCAATCACCAGTTCATTAGCCCATCTTGGAAACATCACCATGCGGCCGCGGAATCACGTGCACGCTGACGACTTCGCCGATGCGGCCGGCGGCTTCGGCGCCGGCGTCGACGGCCGCGCGGACGGCCGCGACATCGCCCTTGAGCGTGATCGCGACGAGCCCGCTGCCGACTTTGTGCTGCTCGACGAACTGCACGTTCGCGGCCTTCAACGCCGCATCGCACGCCTCAACGGCCGCCACGATGCCCTTGGTTTCGATCAATCCGATTGCTTCACCGTTTGCCATGAAAGGCTCCTTGTCTTCTCTTCGTAGGGTCCGCTTTAGCGGACCGGTTACTTCATTCGAAAGGCGAATAACCGGTCCGCTAAAGCGGACCCTACGGGTTAATTCGCATTCAATACTGATTCGGTTAACCGCGCCACGACGAGTTCTTCGTTCGTTGGCACGATCCAGATCTCCGTCTTCGATTCGACTTTGCTGATCTTTTCTTCCCTGCCGCGGACTTGGTTCTTCGCGGGGTCTAATGCGATACCGGCCCATTCGAGGTTGCGGCAGATCGCTTCTCGGATCGCGACGCCGTTCTCGCCAATTCCACCCGTGAAGACGAGGACGTCGCATCCGCCGAGGATTACCAGATATGAGCCGATGAACGAGCGGACGCTTTCGACGAACGCGTCAAGCGCGAGCTTCGCGCGCTTGTCACCATTCGCGGCGGCTTTTTCGATGTCGCGCATGTCGGGCGACACGCCGCTCATGCCAAACATTCCGCCTTCCTTGCTCAGCTTCTTGAAGATCTCGTCGAGCGAGTATTGCTTCGTCAGCTTCAAGAGCGCGAACGTGTCGAAGTCGCCGACGCGATTGTTGTGCGGCACGCCGGACTGCGCCGTCATGCCGAAGCTGTTCGCGACGCTCTTGCCGTTCTCGATGGCACAAATCGAGCAGCTCCCGCCGAGGTGGCAGGAGATGATGCGTTTCGAATTCTCGCGTCCGACGAGCTCCGGCACGCGTGTCGCGATGTAGCGATGCGAAGCGCCGTGAAAGCCGTAGCGGCGAATGCCGAGCTTCTCGGTCCACTCGTGCGGAATCGCGTACACCTGCCGCGAGAGCGGAATCGTCTGATGAAACGCGGTCTCAAACGCCGCCACCTGCGGAACATCCGGCAGCTTGTGCTTGAACGCACGCATCGCCGCGATGTACGGCGGATTGTGGGCCGGCGCGACATCGGCGAACTGCTCTTGTACGGCGATCACTTCGTCCGTCACGCGCACCGCGCCCGAGATGGGGCCACCGTGAACGGCCTTGAACCCGATCGCATCCGGCTTGCGTCCGATCTGCTTCAGGATGACGTCGATGACGTCGCCGTGCGTTTTGTACGGCGAATCCTTCTGCCCGATGCGCTCGTACCCGCCGCGCGCAACCTCCGCCCCGTTCTGCTCCATGTCGAGGAGCTTGAACTTGAACGAGGTCGAACCGAGATTGGCGACGAGGATGAGCATCTTCGTAGGGGCGACGCGTGCGTCGCCCTGCACGGGGTCCGAAGAGGGCGACGCAAGCGTCGCCCCTACAAAATCATCAGAGCGCCGACTGACCCGCCGGTGCGCCGAATCCCGCCATGAGCTCGGGATGTGGGCGCGCGATCACGTGACTCGCGATGAGTTCACCGACGCGACCGGCGGCTTCCGCGCCGGCATCGACCGCGGCCTTCACCGAGCCGACATCGCCGCGAACGATCGTGGTCACAAACGCGCCGCCGATCTGGACCGTCTTCACGATCTCGACGTTGGCGGCCTTGGTCATCGCGTCGGTCGCTTCAACCAGCGCGACCCAGCCCTTGGTTTCGATCATGCCCAGGGCGCTTCCGAATTGTCCGTTTCCATCTGGCATTGCAGTCTCCAAAGATGCTTGTTGCGAGTGGCGTGTTGCATGTTGCGTGTTGCAACAACAAGCAACCAGCAACAAGCAACGAGCGATTTACTTTTTAGCAGGTTCAGCCATGCGACCGCCGACGGGCGCGCCGCCGCTCTTTCGCTTCGGCATCACGCCGCCGAGCTCGTCGTGCGGACGCGGGATCACGTGGACCGCGACGACCGTGCCGACGCGGCCAGCGGCTTCGGCGCCGGCGTCGATCGCGGCCTTCACCGCGGCGACGTCACCCTTCACAAAGGCGGTGACCATGCCGCTGCCAGCCTTGTCCCAACCGATCATTTCCACATTGGCCGCCTTGAGCATGGCATCGGTCCCTTCCATCAGGGCGACGAGGCCTTTGCATTCGAGCAGGCCGAGCGCTTCACTTGGCATAGCAAACCCTTTCAATAGTTGTCAGTTGTCAGTTTGCAGTTGTCAGTGATTGCATTTACTGGCGTTGTCTTACTGACAACTGCCAACTGACAACTGTCAACTTAAGTTCATTTGAACAATTCGATTTTCGTCGCCGTCTCGATATCGCACGCATTGCCTTCATCCGTGTCGATGTGCACTTCGAGGACGACTTTTTTGTGCCAGCGGACTTTCACGCGGTCGAAGATCACGCCGCAGGGGCCGTCGATCTTGAGCTTGAGATAGTCGCCGTCTTTCACGCCGTAGTAGGCCATGTCTTCATTCGACATGTGCACGTGGCGCTCGGCGCGGATCACGCCCCTCGTCAGGTTCACCGCGCCCTTGGGGCCGAGCACAGTGATGCCGGGCGTGCCTTCGTGATTTCCGCTGATGCGAAGGGGCAGGTCGACGCCGAGGTAAATGCCGTCGGTGTAGCTCAGCTCGATCTGCGTGTAATCACGGGTGGGGCCGAGGATGCGAACGTTCGGGATAATTCTTTGACGAGGGCCGACGATCGTGACGAGTTGCTCGCTCGCGAACTCGCCTTGCTGATAAAGGTCCTTCAGCTTGGTCAGCTTCGCGCCCGGACCGAAGAGGATTTCGAGATTCTCCGGCGACACATGCATGTGCCGGGCGGAGACATTCACCACCAGCGGATGCGGCGGACCACCCGAAGGGGGCGTGTAAGACGCATAACGCTCTTCCGACGGCGGCGGGGTAATCGACCCCCGTAACCGCTGGATCAAGACCTCGCGAACGAGCCGTTCCACTTCACGCCGATCGAGTTTTTGAGCAGCTTCTGCCACCATGCGTCGTTTTCCGTCGTTGTTACGCCAGAAGTATGCAGAAGTTTTCAGAAGATGTCAAATTCAATCATAAAATGTGGAAAACTTTGGCAAAATTCTCTCAAACGCCGGTTTAACCTGCATTTAGCTCGAGGGAAAGTTGTGGAGATCACCGTCCGCGGTAGGTGCAGGTAGACGTACACGTCTCATGCACGACGATCTCGGTCAGCTGCGGCAGTTCCGACTTGAGCTGGTTCCAGATCCAGACGGCGAGGACTTCACTGGTGGGGTTCGACAGGCCTTCAATCTCGTTCAAATAGTAATGATCCAAGCGCTTCACGATCGGATCCGCGACCTTTTTGATGTCGCCGTAGTCGATCAGATATCCCTTCGCCGGATCGACTTCGCCTTCGACGATCACGTCAAATCGAAACGAGTGCCCGTGAAGACGCCGGCACTTGTGATCTGCCGGAAACGTCGGCAGATCGTGCGCGGCTTCGAACCGGAAGGTTTTCGAGAGGCGAACGAACATAGGAATCTGGGATTTTAGAGGCGCGCGATGGGATTGGAAAGCAGATCCGTGGACGGCGCTTCTGAGCGCATGCGAAGAGGCGGATCTATTCGTGCAATTGCGCGAGTCGATCCGCCTCTTCGCGTGCGCTCAGAGCCGGCGTCTGATTATCGACGAGAGTGTTTGCGGCGCATGCCCAGGACTGTTACCGCGCCGAGAGCCATGAGCCCGAAGGACGTCGGCTCGGGCAAATCATAGCCAACGACATCGAGCGCGATGCGTTCATTGGGGCCAATGTCCGAAAACTGGCCGAGGGTGGAGAAGGCGTCTTGGACCTGCGGCGGGGTGTTGCCGTTGAGATCGGCCGGGATTTTGCCGTTGCCCCAGTCGCCGTAATCGGCGCCGAAGGCCTGGTTGAAATGCACGAGGTCCGTCGTCCCGCCGTCAATGGAAAAGTATGGCGCGATGCTTGACGAGGTGTCAAAGCTTCGCGTCCCCGGCGAGCTGTAGCGGTAGAAATCCAGCGGACCGACCTCTAATGGAATCCCGCTACCGAGCTCCGATCCCTTTCCGCCAATGCCGAGCACTTCGTCAATCTCGTGCTCGACGGCTTCCTGTAAATCCGACTTCGCCGGGTTCACGCTGGTGCGCGTGAAATTCATGATCGACGTGTTGAGTGCCGTGAAGCCGTCGAACCCTCCCGCCGAGCCGGCAGCGAAGCCCAGCGCGCGCAAGAGCGGACGCGTCAGCAATATCCCGCTGCCCGAGGTCGCGGGAAGCGTCGAATCCGCCACCACATCGTTCGCCGAGAGATGCTGCTGCGCCAGCGCCAGCTTGTAATCGGTCAGCGAGACGTTGCCGGTCGACGCACTGGTGCTCGCCAGTCCGCTGGTGGTTTCTGAATACTGGATTGTGACCGTGAGGTTGTTTGCGATATTCGCCTGAACGACGTTGATCGCGGCCTGAATCCCGGTCTCAATCGTTCCCGCGTTCGGATCGCTGGTGATCGACGTGTCGTACGTGGGAATGATCGTGAGATTCGCCCGCGCTGATGGAAGGCAGACGATGGTTAAAGCAACCGCTGCGAAGACTTTCAGAAATCCCGCTCGACGAGACCCGCGCATTCGTCCTCCTTCGAAGTGAGAGGACGATCTAAAACCAAAGATTTGCCTACGTCAATACGTAGTCCACTTATAATTCCTCAGGGAAACGCGTTTTTTGCAAGGGGCTTGCTGCTGCGAATGCCCGGTTCAGGTCCCGCGCGTATTTCCGTAGAGCAAAACGTGCAGTCGGGGACAGAAGCGAAAGCCGGTTTCTTTGCAAATGTCGGCGATCCAGCCAGCGCGCGAATCGAGCGTCGCCGGGTCCGTCCCTTCGGGCATCAGCAGCACGTCGATTGGTTGCCAGTTCTTCAGTTGCGCTAGAAGTTCATGGATCTCTAACAGATCCTGTTCGGTTGACACGACGAACTTCAGTTGAAAATCCGGCGCGGCGTCGATGAATTGCTGGATCACCGCGATGTTGATCCGGTTCCGCTCGTGCGATTGCGCGAAGCGGCCACCTTCTCTTTCCCACGGAGTCGAGTTGGACAACTTCGGGGACAGGCTCGCGAGATCCATCGCGAGCGCCTTAAATACCGTCGCGGCGGTTTCGATGGTGATGTGATATTTCTCGCGGCGAAAGGCGGCGCAGAGCTCGACGATGTCCGGCATGATCATGGGCTCGCCGCCGGTGATCACAACGTGTTTGGCGTCGAACTCACCGGCCCGGCGCACGATTTCATCGACCGTCATTTCCTCGCCTTCCGGATTCCAACTCGCATAGGGCGTGTCGCACCAGACGCAGCGCAGATTGCATCCACTTGCGCGCACGAAGACCGATGGCACGCCGGTCAGCTTGCCTTCGCCCTGGATCGAATAAAACAGTTCCGAAATCTTCATTCAAAAACCTTGTCGCGAAGGCGCGAAGGGAACGCGAAGGTCGCGAAGAATTCTCTTCCACCTCATCGTGACCTTTGCGAATCTTCGCGCCTTCGCGACTTGCATTTTCTGTATCTAACCTAACACAGGTGGCTCTTGTCTGTAGTATTGTAGTCGATGAAGGAGTGCATTCGTGAACACTGACCCTGGCAAAACGTCGATCCTTTCCGATGCGATTTCTCCCGTGATTTCCGAGGTGCTCGAAGCGCGGCGATTGCTCTCCGTCTCGCTCAATTCTGGCCAGCTCAATGTGCGCGGAACGCCGGCGGTGGAGAACGTGGATATTTCGCTGGTGAACGGTGGAGATTTCGTGCGCGTGAGCGTGAACGGGGCGGTGAAGAAGTACAGCGCGGCGAGCGTCAACGCGATCAATGTTGCGACGTCCGGCTCGAACGACACGATCATACTCGCGCAGAACATTACGCTTCGCACGAGCATCTACGGTGAGGATGGCGACGACACGATCATCGGCGGCGGGGGACGCGACGCCATCTTCGGCGGCAATGGGAACGACAACATTTCTGGTGGATCGGGGAACGATACGTTGCGCGGCGAGGCGGGGAACGATCGCATCAGCGGCGGTGGCGGGGCCGATCGCATCATGGGGCATGATGGGCAGGATGATTTGTTTGGAAATGCCGGCAACGACACGATCAGCGGGGGAACAGGTCTCGATTCGATCGATGGCGCGGACGGAAACGATCTGCTCAGCGGAAATGAAGACGACGATCGAATCATCGGCGGAGCCGGAGAGGATCGACTGAACGGCGACGAAGGCGAAGACGACATCTTCGGCGGAGATGGCAACGACATCATCCAGGGCGGCGCCGGCGACGATCTCGTCAGCGGCGATCAAGGCAACGACACGATCTACGGCAACGACGGACACGACACGCTGAGCGGTGAAGAAGGCGATGATTCGATCCGCGGCGGAAGCGACGGCGACGTGATCAACGGCGACGACGGAGACGACACAATCTTTGGCGAAGGCGGGGACGATTCCCTCTTTGGCAACGACGGCGACGACAGCATCAACGGCGGCGACGACAACGATTCAATCCGCGGCGGCGACGGCAACGATTTCATGGACGGCGGACTCGACGACGATACGATCCTCGGTGACGCCGGCCAGGACACGATGTTCGGAAACTCGGGCGACGATACGCTCGACGGTGTGGATGGCGAGCGCGACAGCATGTTCGGCGAAGATGGGAACGACAGTCTCTTCGGCGATCGAAATCAAGATCACTTCGATGGTGGCAGCGGGTCGGATCTCTTCTTCGACGAGTTCGATATCCCGATTGCCAATCCTTAGCTGTGAAGAAGAACGTCTTTGTCGCGAAGACGCGAAGAAGCGCGAAGGTCGCGAAGGAAGAAAGACGGGAGCTGTTGTCGTGACACGTCCTTTCAGGCCGTGCGAGCACCGCCAGCACGGGCTAAAAGCCGCGTGTCACGAACACGGTCCGATCGACTTCGTTTGGAGACGAGCTAACTGGCGATTGCGTTCAGAATCTCGCAGCCCTGCTTCAGCTTTTCGTCCGTCGTCGCGTAGCTGATGCGGAAGTGGGTGTCGCGCTCGCTGAAGACGTTGCCGGGGATGATCAGCACGTTGCGGTCGATCGCCTTCGTGACGAAATCGGTGGCGGTCATGCCGTGCGGGGCCTTGGGGAAGATGTAGAACGCGCCTTCCGGGCGGACGACTTCGAATTTCTTCGAAAGCTCACCGAACACGATGTCGCGCTTCTTGCGATAATCCGCGACGGGCTTGTCCATCGGCACGTCGAGGGCCTTGAGAGCGGCGTATTGCAGCGGCGAGGGCGCGCACACGAACGTGTACTGCTGCAGCTTGGTCATGTTGGCGATGACTTCTGAAGGGCCCGCGGCATAACCCAATCGCCAACCCGTCATCGCGTGGGATTTCGAAAATCCGCGCAGGATCACGACGTTTTCGTACAAAACGGCGGGGCTATATGTAGGGGCGGGGGGGGGGGGGGCCCCGGGTACGCACGGGACCCGGCGGCGGGCCCCGACCCCCCCCCCCCAAAACAACACGAGAGAAAGGGG
>JAICIO010000027.1 GCA_025924315.1 Phycisphaerae bacterium | reverse complement strand
TGTTCGGAGTTGCGCTTGTAATCAACATCGAGTTCACGATCGGCTAACGAGAATCGGTAAACATCGCAGCAGAGGGCGCAGGTAGGATCATCGGGCGAATCCGAACAGGAGAAATCGAACGTATAAGAGGACGCTGGATCATCGCACCCACCGCAGCCGCCCGTATCCGTTTTATCTTTGAAATACCAAGTCGCATCGAGCGGAATGCATCCGCCGTCAGAAGGCGTAATAAAGTTGTAGGTGCAACCGGTTCCGCATCCGACAAGCGATAGCTTCGCAACGCCATCATTGCAAGTAATCGTTCCGCCAGTTGCGGTGTAAGTGCAGGCGTCCGCGTCTCGCGTAAAGGCATACGTTCCCGTAATGCCCCACGAATCTGTTCCTGTATTCGCTACGACAACAGAAAGGTTATTGCAGCATGACGAGCAATCGCCCGAGCAAGGCGTATCGGCGCAGAGAATCGTGACCGTAGGCGATCCGCCGATTTCGTTCGTATCAACTGACCACGTTGCATCTTCGGGGCATGAAGCGCCGGAGAACGAAGCGGTGAAAACGATCTTCTTTTCGTCTGGTAGTCGATAGCGCGTGAACTTCCATTGATTGTTGATTGGGTCGCATTCGAGCGTGTCGAGAAATGCGCTGCCGGTGTAGCTCCAGTTGCATCCGCTGGATTGAACTTCGACGCCAGCAGCATTTAGCGAACTGTCAGAAGCTCCACTGACGGCAGCGATGTATTGCGCGCAACAAGCGGAACAGTCCGGGCAGTTGTCGCACGACATCTGAAATGTCGGCGTGTCTAGCCAATCGTTTTGTTCAATCGTCCAGTCTGCGGGATCTGTTGACGGGCAAGGGCCGGACTTCGGCGAAGTCAGAATGAGAAAACCGCCGTGACCACCGAAGCGATTAACGCAAATGTCAGTTGCGGGAACATGGATCGTTAGAACCCATTCCCCACCGTTTTCCGTACCGCACGACAGCGCGCCTTCGGTGTTGATCGAATCTTCAACGCCTAGATTTCCGTTACTGCTCCAAGTGCATTCCGGATAAGCGCCGTTGAATCCTTTCGCGAGCTCAAGATTGACAACAGGGGTGCAAGCTGGATCAGACCAAGAAAAAGAAAGAGCAATGCGACAGCAGCACGGGCCGCAATGAAAACCATCGCAGGGGTTGCCGGTGTCATTTGAAGTCTGACAACGAACGGTAAGCGTTACAGGCGCGGTGCAGTTGCCGGTATTGCTGACGAGCTCCCACGCATCGCCAAACGGGCATGGAGTAGTCCGGAGAGATAACCGCCCATTCCATCGGGGTAGGGAAACGGCAAACCGACTTTGCAGAATCGCCCGGCGTATCCGCAGCCGAGCGACTGCCGAAGTATGTAAGTGCCGTTGATCGTTGCGCCGGGTTGCGGTGCTTGCGTTCCGGGATCGCCGCAGAGATAGGCGTGAGTAACAGGTGTCCAGCCTTCGAACGTTACTTGAATGCAACACGGCTGCGTGCAAAGAAATCCGTTCTCATGTCCGAACTCGTCAACAGTGACCGGACCGCAGCCCTGGCATGGAAGTGTCGTAGGAGTTTCATCGCAGCAACAATCACCGGCGCTGAAAGTTCCATCCGGCCTTGTCATCCGTGTAGATGATGGAAAAGTTGTAGTCCGAGATATCGACGAACCCCGTGTCTACTTTTTCTTCTGCATCGCCACTGTCGTAATTCGTGGCAACGAAGTGATCGCCCTTTGCTTCTGGAAACGGCAGATCCAACGCTTCCGCTAAGTATGTAAACGGGCCATCGGCATTGTCTGAAAAGCCGATCTTCGTATTCTTTCCGCCCATTGCTTCTGTCATTTTCTCGAAACTCCTAAGTCATTTTCACGACAACATCGAAACGAAGATCAATCGCTCCGGCATCGTCGCGAGCATTAACAACAGGCTTCACCCCACCGTCGCGGTCTTTGTAGTAAGCGCCGTCAATGACGTAGCTCCCATCGACCCAGCTCGCGCGGTGTAAATCGTTGACAACAAGTCCGCCGATCTCTGCCGCAGTCGGGTAGTCCTGCGCGAAAACGCTAATAGTTAGTTCATACTGAACCAGTCCGGTTCCTTCATAACCCTCTTCAGAATCCAGAATCGTCATGTCGATGCAAAGAGCCGGTATCCGATCTTCGCGGTACTCAGGGAAAATGTTTCCCTTCACTTCCGCACGAAGTTCGGAGTTGCTGTTGAGGCGACGAAAGATGATCGCTTCGATCTCTGGCATTTATCGCTGCAGCTCCCGCTCAATTCCCTGTTTCAGTTGTTGAATGATGACATCCTTTGCCTCTTCTGCTTTCGCTTCGAAGGCGTTCTGCATGAAGTGCTCGCCGGGAACATCGTGGCGATTCTGCGATCGGGTAATGCGTCGTATGCGATATCAAACGAATTCGGTCTGAATTCCCGACGCGATACAGTTCGTGTTCGAGGGATGTATTTTCCGAATCGACTACGCTCGCAATCTTTGAAGCATCTACGACAGGCCCGCGAGGAAGCCGAACGTAAAGATGCTGGTGATAGATATAGTTCGAATGCATCAGGTCTTCTCGCCAGAACGTGGCGGTTATCTGCCGCTCCATCAGCGACATTTGCAGCAGCTCTTCAGCTCGTGCAGTTGCGGCAGGAACGTAGACATTCTCCACCAGAGTTCGCTCTTCGTCGGAGTCAACGCGAACATGCGGCTTGAAATCCTTCCAAGCGAAAAGCGAAGCGGGTCGTGTTGTCTTTTCCCATCTCATCGTTGAAAAAGAATCCCCGCGCGATGGGGTACACCGCGCGGGGACTACATCCGTTTTAATTACGATTCGAATTCGAGCTTAGCCACCGACTGCGGCAGGTAGCCGTGCGAGTGGTAAGCAACTAGATCCAAACCGGTGTCGCCCGTATGAGCTGGATCGTTCGGGTAACGAATAACTTCGACAGGATCTTCATCGCGAAGGCGGAACCCAACGCAAGAGATCAAGAGTCCAACGATGTTATTGCTCCCTTCGCCGCTTAGAGCGTCAGTCTTAATGACCGGCGTTCCATTGAAGCGAACCAGCGTTTGATTCTGAGGATCGGTGATCAGAACAGGGTGACCGTCTGCACCACGGAATGCGACAGCATCCGCATAATACTCAGAGTTCAAAACGATGAACTTCTGTCGGTCGAATGCTTTCGGCAGAGAGTTGTTGAGCGCGCTCAAGTCGGCGTATACGTCGCCCGTGGTTTGAGTCACTCGCGTGATCCCGCCGTCAGCAGCCATTGCCGACAGAACTTTGGTTTCGAGGCGAAGTTCCTTAGCACCCTGAAGCGCCGGAACGGTTCTATCGAGCAGGTTGATGTTGACGGCCCGAGATTCCATATTCGAAATCCAAATCTGCCCCGACTTCTCGCCGTAGCACTTCAGATTGATCTTGGAGAAAGCAGCCGAACCATCGCTGTTATTTTCGCCACCGCTATCGTTACCTTCCGTGAGGTCAGAACCAGCAGCAGGAAGGATGACGATTTCATTCCAATCGGCAGTGCTACCGAGCGAAACAGGAGTAGCGCCAACAGCAGCCATACCTTCACGGATGGAGTTACCAGCGACAATGGTCGAGCCGCCGGTTACCTGCTTCGGAAGATATGCGCTCGAAGACGTCGCGGTCGTGAGGGTCGAGAATTCGGCGGGCATAGCGCCGTCAGTTGCCCAACGTCCAAGCGCCTTACCGAAAGATTTCCGATCATCTTCGTTGTCGAAATCGAACTGCTTCGGTTCGATGTTTTCAGACTTCTCGAAAGCGATCTGATCAGGCTTCTTTTCGGAAACTTGGACTTCGTTTTTAGAGAACTTGTAGGCGAGAAGCTTTTCAGCGTCGTTTAGCTGCTTCTGGAGCTTGTCCATCTGCGAGAAACGCGCTTCCTGCTTTGCCTGCTCTTCGGCGGGCACTTCTTTTTCTTTGTTGTCTTCAGCGAACTTTACTGCTTCTGCGTGAATGTCCGCGAACTGAGCGCGGATTACATTGATATCGATCATGGGAGTGAAAAACCTTGTTCACAATTCTCAGCTCCCTTGCACAGATACTTTGCCTGGCCTCAGAAGCATCAGCTTGTACTCATCTAATTTCTGCTGCTGCCTTCTGAGTTCCTTCTGTTGATCTGAATTTTGTTTTTGAGACGAATCGGTGGCCGGTTCGCTGTGGGTCTGCTGCTCAGCAGTCGCAGGCGCTACTTCGATGCTGGTTTCCTTCATGGATGGCGCGACGGTTACGGTCACTTCGTTGGCGATGAATCCGCCCTTCCCCACGCGATAGGTATTCGGCTGATCAGGTACAGGTGAAAGACTTTTCACCAGCATCAGACCGCTAAAGCTCATGCCGCGAGCGAGACGACTACGAACATTCTCGAAAGTATCATTACCGACAGTTGTATTCGGCACATCGATCTCGACCGGCTGCCCTCTGTCATCAATCGGGAGCATCCGAAGCGTTAGGTTGCCAGTAGATCCGAGCGGAAACGCGAGCTCGTGGCTCCATAATGCGAGAACTTCGGGCGTCCAAATGATCGAATCGCTATAGAACTGAAAGCGTCTGCCCTTCTCATCGGGCGAACTGGTAGCCGAAAGCGACAACCGGTGTACGCGGTCGCTGCCAATCGCTAAATTAGTGGTGCGCGAACTTCTGCCATGCGAGAAAAAAGACCCCGCAAACCCACGGATTCAGAACGCAAAGGGGAACTAGAACGCATCGAACGGATGGACTCAGCAGCAGATCAAGCGCTCGCTTTCGCGCGTCTCATGCAACGATGTCAAACGTTGCCCGAAGAATTCGAAATCGCCTTTAATGAAAACCCCGGCCCGAAGCGCCGGAATGCGCATGGAAGAAAGTTATTCTGCGAGGTCGGGCGCTTTACGTGGCTTGATAGTGGTAATCCTTCGGTGAATGTCTATCACCTTTACTGGAACTGGCAAGCCAAGTACGGGCGGAACAGCCGATGGTGGACGGTTGCGAATTTCAACGCTGAGCTAGAGCGTTGCCGCAGAGGCGATGGATTTATTAAGCAGCTTGAAAAGGTTTTCCGAGATCTTCACAAGCGATGAGCGCATTAAAAAAGCGGACTAGGGAACATGACGCAAGCCTAGTCCGCTCAGGAATCCCAGCAGACGCTGCTGGCTCTACGAAAGAACATCATCTACTTCCTCTCGCGCGCTCGGATTCCTTCAAACAAAAAAGCCCCAGCCGCAAGGGCCGGGGCTACGCTTCCGTGCGTTCATCCGTGTTACTTACTCAGTCGAAACAATCCCGCCTGTTTCTCGCGTCCGTCGTAGCGAACCTCAAAACCGACCTTGCGGAGCGGAGCGCCGTAATCCTTTCGAGCGACCACCGAAACGTTCTGTATGATTCGCTCGCGGGCGTCTTTGCCTGTCTCATCGTTGCGGGCATCCTTCCTGGCGAACGCTTTGTACGCGCTGCCCATCGCCTTGCGGACGGCAGGCACAATCGCGTCGAATGAATGCAGGCGGTTAAGCCCCAGCGATCGAAGCCCGCTTACTACCGCATGATATGATCCTCCCTCCCTGTACGGATTCTCGCCCGAAGCGTTCCGGGGCTTCTGGTTCGCATTCTGGCGAACGATCTCGCTCGCCTTAACCGTTTGAACCTTCCCGACTGCGATTCGCTTAAAAGCGTCTGTCTTTGCCTTCGCCGCTTTGGTTTCCGTTGCCATCTGACTGCTCCTGCCCTTTCGGGCTGTTTGGATTATCTTGTTATCACGACCGTCGTGATAACGTGAATCACTGGGCCCGAGTTCGCTGAGATCATCAAGCTAATTCCCGCCGGATTTTCGGTGATATTTTCGAGGGTAAAAATCGGCTGGACAATTCCCGAATACGCACATAATGTGCCTGTGGCGTCGCCTTCGGGCGTCGTCGAGACGAGTATACGTTATAGAGTATTGAGTATGATTTTGGCGGATGCTCTGGCGTCAACCGCTGGTGAGAAACTGGCAGGATACCAAACAGAGAGCATCGGAACGCGGGCATCAACGTTCGATTCGATACGCGATAGAAGTTGAGCCTGAATCTTCCTCCCGCAAGTTGATTAACGCAGCGCCCGCTTCCCGTTAATCGCTCAGCGTTGGTTGATTCGGCGACTGAGATTTCTTTCTCCGTCTGCCGAGGAAACCGATGCCTAAACATCCCAAACAGCCCGTTACGGATTTTATCATTCTCATTACGTACGTCGCGGTGGTTGCGACCGCCATTTATGGGGTCATTTGCGGCAAGTGGGAGATTGCGACCACCTTCCTTTCCGGCGCGCTCGTCATTCTTGGATACGTTACCGCACGTAAGGCAAAGTGATGTGGAATCATGCAGGTCGGCGTGCTGACACGCTCGAAGGCTGTTCCGTCGTCGGGTCAATTACCCTGTTCTGGGTATGTCGCTAAATCGGCAACTTATCGTGTCTCGCGGTTCGCTCGAAGTACCCTTCGCCTAGCGGACGAACATTCGTCCGCTCATTTCAATTCCTCAATGGGAGGTTGTATGTCAGTCAAATTCGGATTGTTGCCAGTCTTGGCAATTCTCATCGCTTCCGGCGGATGCCATTCCATGAAGCACGATGAGATTAACGAGATTACGTTAGAGGACGCTTTGAAGCAGGTCGGGACAGGTCTACGTTTGATGCACGACGCGGCGCACCCTCCGCAGGACGCGGCGCATCCTACAACCGAACCCACTGACAAGTCTTTCGGTCTCTATGCGGACGAGGTAACGGTAACTTTCAATGTGCAGGGATCGAGAACAGACTCGAAATCTTTGACTGTCTCGGCAGATATTTCTCCGCCTGCGATCATCCCTGTTAAGGGAAGCATCTCCGACACTTCATCCAATTCCAAAACATACGCGCGGGGAAACACGATCACGATCACGTTCAAAAACCCTGTATTCGCAACCAGTGGTACATTAGCTCATGATGCCGTAACGGGCGTATCGGGCGGAAGTGGTAAGGACGATGGAGCGTCAACAGGCAATAAACCGGGAACCGGTAAGGAAGATGGAACGTCAACAGGCAATAAACCGGGAACCGGCAACACGACGAATCAGACGACCCCGACATCCGGCGCTAAACCAGCAACCAGCGATACCGCGAGTGATCGCGTAGACGCTTTGGACAAGCTTCTGAAGAACCTGGGGAACACATTCAAGACGACAAAAGAGGATAAGTAGGAGGTTATAGGGGAGCGCTCGTCGTTGGTACGGGAGCGTTCCCCTATGATGATCATTGCTCGCCGGGATATGCGCCGAACATAAATGAAGAGATCGCTCGATAGACTCGGCAGCCCCACCACCGCGCGATGCGAAACCATCGCGCGCTGACGTTCGGACGATTGCTATAGTCGAGCTTCGATGTTTTCTCTGGCGTTCGAATCGGCATAGCGGTCTAATTCCAGCTATGACCTACGACGATGCCTACAAGCGCGCGTCAGCGTTGTTTCCCGTAGTTGGAAATATGGCGAACACAGATTCTGGCTTCATTACCGTTCTAGGGAAAGACCGCGAAAACAAACCGTTTAACGAGACGATCTTCTTTGGTCAGCTTCCCGAAGTTCATCGGCGCGTCGAATTCCTTCGAATGGCTGTAGCGAGTCTACTGGTTGAAAGCGCGGAGCGCAAAAAGAACCCCGAGTAATCCCGCGATTAGCTCAGCGTCGTCCGCCTTTAATTTTCCCGCAATTTCCCCGAAAAACCGTCCCCGCAGAAGGCTGTCAAGCTAAATCTGTTTCTGCCAATTGAGTTACACCCGCAATGGCGGGAAATCATACGCGACTGCAACCGGTCGTTCAAATCTTCGGGTAGATTGCTCGCATGTTGCGAACCTTACGTTTCCTGTTCGTGATTTGCGCATTCACTTCCCTTCCCGCATTCGCTTCAACCAAGCCCAACGTGCTGATCGTGCTCGTGGACGATGTCGGCTATGGCGATTTTTCATGCAATGGTTCGCCGATCGTGAAGACGCCGAATTGCGATCGATTACACGATCAATCGATCCGCTTCACCGATTTTCACGTCAGCCCGATGTGCACACCGACCCGCTCGCAGCTGATGAGCGGGCGCGATGCGCTGGACAACGGGGCGATGAATGTCAGTAGCGGACGCTCGATGCTTCGCCGCGGGATTCCGACGATGGCGGATGTGTTTCGCGGCGGTGGATATCGCACGGCGATGTTTGGGAAGTGGCATCTGGGCGATGTCGAGCCGTATCGGCCGCAGGATCGTGGGTTTGAGAAAGCGATCTGGTTTCCATCGTCGCATATGAGCTCGGCTCCGGATGAGTGGAACAACGATTACTTCAATCCGACGCTGAGACTTGAGAATGGGTCGAAAAAGAAGTTCGGGGGCTACTGCACAGACATTTATTTCAATGAAGCGATGAAGTGGATGCGCGAGCGGGCGGAGGCGAAACAACCCTTCTTAGTCTATCTCCCACTGAACGCCGCCCACGCGCCGCTGTTTGTTCCGGACAAATATCGCGAGCCGTATCGGAAGCTCGATCACAACCTCGCGAGCTTTTACGCGATGATCGCGAACATCGACGAGAACATGGGGCGGCTGGAAGATCTCCTGCAGGAAGCGGGGTTGCGCGACGACACGATCCTGATTTTTCTCACCGACAACGGCGGAACGTACGGCGTGAAGACTTTTAACGCTGGAATGAAAGGCGGAAAGGTGACGCTGTGGGAAGGCGGGCATCGCGTCCCGTGTTTTGTGCGCTGGCCCGGGGGAAATCTGGGTGATGCGCGTGATGTTTCGGAACTGATCGAAGTGCAGGATCTTTTTCCGACGCTCGTGGATTGGTGCGAGTTAAAATCTCCAACCGATTCGAAGCTTTCGGGTGTTAGCTTATCGCCCCTTCTGCGCGGCGAGCAGGCGCATCTGCCTGATCGCATGCTCGTCGTGCAGTTCAGCAGGATGAATAAGCCGATTCCCGCGAAGTACGACAGCACAGTGATCTGGAAAAACTGGCGGCTGACGAACGGGACTGACCTCTACGACATCAAAGCCGACCTCAGCCAGGACCACAACATCGCCGCCGATCATCCGGACATCGTCGCGAAGATGCGCGCACATTACGACACGTGGTGGGCGGACATCGAACCAGGAGTCAATGAGCTGAGCACGATTCCGATTGGCAAGACGACGCAGCCGGTGATGCTCTCGGTGGCGGATTGGCAGAACCGGATCATGGATCAGCAGAAGGAAGTGCGGGCGGGGCCGAATCGCAATGCGCCGTGGGGGATCGAAGTGACGACGGAAGGCGATTATACGTTCGAGCTTCGGCGCTGGCCACGGGAAGCGGATGTGGCGATCGATGCTGGCGTTCCGCCGATGAAGTTCGTTGATGGTGAATACCCCGCCGGGAAAGCGCTGCCGATCGCGAAGGCGAAGCTTGTGGTTGGGGATCAGGAAGTCACAAACGATGTGAAGTCGAGCGACAAGTCGGTGCGGTTCACGATGCACCTCAAGCCAGGAACGATACGCGCAAAAACTTGGTTTTACGATTCAGCGGGAGCTGAACTTTGCGGCGCATATTACCTGTATGTCACACGCAAGTAGGGTGTGCTTCAGCACACCGTTTTGTGGGCGAGGATAGTGTGCTGAAGCACACCCTACGACTTCCACACTTTGAACAGCGACAAGAACGTGTGCGGATCGACCACCTCGATTGGTAGGTTTGGGTTCTGCTTCTTCAGCAGTTCAAGCCCGCCTTTTACCGCGGACGGATTCACCCACACGCAGCGGAAGATGCAGAAGAGCGGTGAACCGGGGCGATATGCCGTGATGCGCCGCGCGAACGCCGTCGCGAGTTCTTCCGGGCTTTTTGAATTGCACGGCTCGTTCATCAATTCGATGACCGGCATGCCCTTCCAAACCTGCGGCGGCGGGAATTTTCCGCCTGTGCCATGCTGGTCATCGACGAAGCATGCCATCCCCTGGGGCGCGAATTGTGCGAACGCATCCTTCACGTCGGGCGAGGGCTGATCCTGGTCGAGCACCATCGGCGCGATCGTCATGTCGGCTTCGGTAAAGTATTTCTTGTTGTGCGCGGTGAACAGCGGAAGCGATTCTTTGCGGATTGAGTTTGGATTCATGTACCCCGCGCAGCTTGCATCGGAGCCGAACGTATCCGCACTCGTCGCCGTCTCGTAAAAGTAAGCAATGAGGTCCGGATACGTGTCAATGAGATTCGGATTCATGCCCCAGATAAACGGCGACGTGCCGCGCTGCGCGTCGTCCCAATGCGACGGGAGAAAATCGTAGAGCGGCGTCGCGGAATCGTAATCCGCCATGAGAATCGCGACGTACGCTTTGTTCTCGAGCTTCGGCAGCGGAGGTCTGTTGAACTTCTGCTTGAGCGGCTTTCGCGGGGCCTGGCTGTGCAGCGACTGATTGAAACAATCGCTCGAGATGGTGTTCTGATAGGTGTTGTGCGGCGAGATGATCCACACCGTTTGCCATTCCGTCGGCACCGGGAGATGCTTGCTCTTGCGGCCACCTTCACTCGAATATTTGGTGAACGCGAAGAAGCCGGTCATCTCCGTCATGTGCTTTCCGCCGGCGGATTTGCCAATGCGGTCGAGGATCATCTGGTACGTTTCATAATCGATGCCGATCTTCTGATCCGGGTCATCGGCGGGCGCTTCGTCCGGCCATGGTGAAAGGTCGAACACGAACGAATGATTCTTCACTGCCCAGTCGCGCGTGAGGATGTAGCCGATGTCGCCCTTGGCGCGCATCGTAAACGAATCTTCATAAAGGCAGAGAAATTTCGACGAGCAGAGGTTCTTGTCGAGGTACTCGCGAATCGCCCAGCGATAGGCGTCGTTCTTTTTGCTTCCGGTCTCGGATCCGGTGGATCTTCCGCGAAGATCGTGGAGGACCGGGAGCGATGACGATTGGTGCAACTCGGGACTGAGCACAACGCCGTCCTCGATCCCCGCGATCGTCGTCGCGACGTTCACGGTGGCGGGAACTTCAGGGTCCCAGATGACCGCGCCTTTCAGCTTGTCGCCGGTGAGCTTGATCAATCCATCGAGATCCTCGATCGCGTGAAGCTCCCGCCCCGCGAGCCAGCGATTGTTCTTCGAGAGAATGTCGAGCCAGTATTGCGGCCGCGCGTTCTTCTTGGACAGCACATACAACCGCGGCGCGTCGCGATTGATGAGGCCTTGCAAGCAGGCGACGGCGAGCGATTCGTCGTAAGAAGCCGGCGTGCCGTCGTGTGAGAGCGTGAACGTGTAGAGCGGATCCATTGGCCTCCCAAAAACAAGTAGCACGGGTTTGTGACCCGTGCATTCTCCATACACAAAAAGAAAGCACGGGTTGAAAACCCGTGCGATTTTTGGGACCGGCGTTCAAAAACAACCGTGGGATGAGGGTGGAAGCGCTCGAAGCAGTTCCATCCGTCGCGAGCACTCCCCCCCGTCCCTCATCCCACGTGACGAACCTCACGGGCTAGTTGCGCTGCTTCAAGGCCACAGCGCTTTCCATCGACGCCACCGCTTCCTTGCTCATGCGATCGGCGAAGTCTTTCAACTCGGAAGAGCCGTTGCCATTGCCGCTTGATTCGGCAAGAGCGAAGCCGCTCTTCTCCGCGACCAGCAGGCTGATCAGCTGACCGAGCAAACCCTGGCCTTGCGGGCTATCACCATTCGCCCCGGTGACGAACATTCGTTCCGGCACGAGCGGCTGGGCGCTCCGCGACAGGTGTTCGGCCACGAGCGCCATCGCGTACAGGCGCGGATCGCCGAAGCTGCTGATCTTTTTCATCAGCACGGCCGCCTCGGACAGACCAACCTGCATCGTCTTCGTGCTGTCACCGCGACCGGCGAGGATCTTCTGCTCGGTCTCGGCCTTGGCGGTCACGATCATTTGCTCGGCCTGCTTGCGGGCTCGGGCGAGGTCCGCGTCGCCCTGGTTTTCGGCGATGCGAATCTGCACTTGCGAACCCGTCAGCTCGGTCTGACGCTGCGCCAGCGCCTGGGCTTCGTTGAGCTTCTTGAGCTCATCCGCGGCCTTGCGCTGGTGGTCGTACGTCTGCACCTGTTCGACCGAGAGCTGACGCAGACGCAACTGTTCGAGCAGCGTTTCGATCTTGCCGCCGGCTTCGGCGGTGTCCGGCTTGCCGATCAGCACGTCGACGCATTCGATGTCGAAATCCATGAACCGCCGTTGCAGTTCGCCCCGCGCTTCGACCTGGATCTGGTCGCGCTCGTGGAGCAACTCGAGCATCGTTCGCTTGTGCGCCACGTCACGGAAGTAGGCGCTGAGCATCGGGTCGAGCGTCTGTGTGATGAGCCGCTTCACATCGCCGAAACGCTGGATGACCGACGGCGCTTTCATGTAGTCGATGTGCACGACGACGCTCAGCGGCAGCATCGGCTCATACGCATCCTTCGTGACCAGGTCGATCGAGTTGAGATTGTCGTCATAGCGATGCGATTCCGTTTTGCCGGTGATCCAGTGCAGCACGAAGTTGGTCGTGGGCACAATGATCATCTGCCCGGCGTAGGTGTTGAACGGATACTTGCCGGGACCGAACGGCTTTTCCCACACGCCGCGCTCGCCGCGAGCCACACGCTCGCCGTGACGGAACGCTTCGCCGGAAAGGTCCTTTCCGATCGGGCCGTAGTAGCTCACGACCACGCCCACGTGGCCGATCGGCACAACGGTTTTCGGAATGATCTCAACCGTCGTAAACCATCGGTTGAGGAAATAGGTGCCGTCCGTCAGCGGAACATATTGCCGACCACGCCGACCACCCGCCGCGAGGAACGCGTCCGGGTCCTGGTAGTTGTTATGGTAATGATCTTCATTCGGATCATTGCCGACCGACGGCGCGATGATTTCGCCCGGCGAAAGACTCGGGCCGTCGTGCACCGTCACGATGCCGATCGAGTCCACCACGATCGCCTTGTCCGGATTCAACGGATCGACTGCCGACATCTCTTCGCCGATCACCACCGGGCTGAACCCTTCCAGCGCCTTGAGCTCGCGCTGCCACGAGACCAGCCTTTCGACCTCGGCCTTTCCGCCGGTGTTCAGGTGAAACACCGCGTCTTCGGTGATCACGTAAAACATCGCGAGGTTGATCGCATAGACGCCTTCACGCAGGATCGCGCGCTGGCGACCGCGTTGTCCCTTGCGCGCGAGAAACGCTTCGGCGTCCTGGAAGTTATCCGAGTTCACCACGCGGCCGAGCGTCTGGCTCGGCTGCAGCGGTTCACCGTCGCGGGCATAGACGTAACCAATCTTGCCCTGCGGAATGGTTACGAGCGGCACCTTGTGGACGCGATACTGCACCGGCCACTTAAAGAAGTGCATGCCGCCGCGGAGCAGCCTGGCTTCGAAGCCGGCTTGCCCGCTGAGCGCGATGATCCGCCCTTGTCCGACCGAGCCTTTGCCCGACCAGATCTTTTCCACGATGCCGACGCGATCGTTGGGAATCATGCGCACGCCAAGACATGCCAGCAGCAATTTGAAACCGACCAGCAGAACCACCAGCGCGATTCCCCACGCCATCAGCGAACTGACCCCCAGAATTGAAATCCCCGAAATGCTCGCGACAAACATGATCTCTCCTGTTTGAGATGGAGAGATCATTGCATACCGGATATTCCGGGTCTTTTATCTTTCGCGAGGTTTTCTATAACGCGAGTTACGAGCAAGTGACGAAATGGGGCGGATTTCTAATCCATCGCGAACACGCTGAAATACCGCTCGAGGAACTGCGTCACCTGAACCGCACGCGCAACCCGATGAGGACCTGTTGCATCTGCAACAAATGCGCTTTCGCCTTCAGAGCCGATTCGAATCGTTCCTCGCTCGTACTCGCAAACCTCGGGCGCTAAAATCGCCGTCGCTGCCAGCGGGTCGTGGAAGCGGATCACGTCGTGCTCTTTGAACCACGTCTCCGCCATGATGAGCACGACGTCGAGCGGCGGGCGCGCGAAACGCTTTCGCACTTCGTCGGCCGGCATTGTGCATTGCAGCGTCACATCGAGGCCGAAGCTCGTGTGATTGGGAACTTTCGCGCCGTACACCATCGCCGTCGCGATGGGATCGACGCGGCAGTTCCATTCGGGTTTCGATTCTGGTGAAAAGTAAACCCCCGCCATCGAAACCAGTCCCTTTAGTAACGACGGGATTTCTAGATCGATCGCGAAGAGCAACGCGATGTTTGTGAATGGCGCGATCGTCAGCAGCGTGATTTCTTGCGGGCGTGAACGAATCGTCTGCCGAAGAACATCGACGGCGGTGTTCGGCTTCCAGTTACGCTGGTGCGGCAGATGCGCGATCGCGTCGTAGTGCGGGACGTTCGGCTGGCCTGGACCATGCAGCAGCACTTTCGATGTACCGGAATGAATTGGAACTTCCTCCCGCCTCGCCGCGCGGCACACAACCTCCGCACACGCACATCGCTTGGCGACATCACCCGTCACGGTCGTAATACCCAGCAATTCACACCGCGGATTCTTCAGCAGGTAAGAGAGCGCAACCGCGTCGTCGATGTCGCTGCCGATGTCTGTGTCGAGGAGGATGGGAATGCGATCGGTCATCGCGAGACCGAATTCCACTGCCGCTCGAGATCACCGATCTCAATGCCGCGCTGGACCCATTTGTGCACTTTGTACCAGTGACGGACTTCGTTCTTGACGATGGGATTGTTGACGACGTCGTCGATCGATCGGCCGGTGAATTCGAGCACGCGATTGAGCACGCGAAGTCGGACGATCTGTTCGGTGCGGTTGTTGTCCGGGCGGTCGAATACACTGGAATGAAAGCCGAGCGAGTCGAGCGAACTCATATTCCGGATTGTAGCATTTCGAGCCGCTTGCGGCTTAGCGGGAAATAAAACGTTGCTCTCGTTCCCGCTAAGCCGCAAGCGGCGAAAGGGGCGATCAACTCTCCGGCGCGGCGAGCGGCTCAGGCGTTGGCGGGGGCGCGGCGCCTTGGAGGGCGTTGATGACGCGCTCGACGTGAACGTGGCAGTTTTCGATAAAGACGCGGTACTTGTCCTGCGTGCCACCGACAGCCGTGCCGATCACGTAAATGCCCGGCACGTTCGTCTCCATCGTCTGTTCGCTAAATGCCGGCGCGCCGCACTCGCCGCGCAGCTCCACCCGCGCGAGCTTGAACAGCGTGTTGTCCTGCTCGTAACCGATCAGCAATAGCACGAAGTCCGCGGGGACGTCGAACGTCTCATTACTTCTTCGAAGCTTCACGTGCGCGGCGCCAATCTCGATCGGCATCGTATCAAAATAATTCGGAATCTCCCCGGTTTTGATCAGCCCGTTAATCTCCGGCAGCAGCCAGTACTTGATGCTCTTCTCCGGCAGCTGATTGCGACGATAGCTGAGCGACACCTGCGCGCCCGCGTGATGACAACGCAGCGCGGCTTCGACTGCCGAATTCTTCCCACCGACGATCAGCACCTTCCGCTGAAAGTACGTATGCGGATCCTGGAAATAATGCGAGACGTGCGGAAGGTCCTGCCCCGGAATTCCTAGACGGCGCGGATGATCCGTCCCACCGGTCGCCAAAATTACCTTCCGCGCGCGATACACACGCAATCCCGCCGCCGGCTTCGTCTTCACAACAAACGACTCGCCCGCCTCGCGCTCAATCCCCACCACGGGCTCATACGTGTTCACCTTCAGATCAAACATCTGCACGATCGACCGCAGATACGAAAGATAATGCTCCCGCGTGCATTTGAGTTGATCGTCCGTCTGCAGCGGCACGCCCGCGATAGCAATGCGGTCGTTGGAACTGAAAAACCGAGTCTGCGGCGGAAACCACGAGATCGTGTACCCGACCTGCTTCGCGTCGAGGTGCACATAATCAACGCCCCCGCGCTTCAGCGCGACCGCCATCTCCAATCCAATCGGTCCCGCGCCCACAAGCGCTACCTCTGTTTCCTGAATCTGCATAATCTGAGCATTGTAGGAACGCTTGCCCGGGATCCTAATTCAGAGACCGTGAAGGCGCAAAGACGCGAAGGTTGCGCGAAGCAATTCGGCACTTCTTCGCGTCTCCTTCGCGCCTTCGCGGTCTCTTCTGATTCAGCAACCCACAACAACGAACGGCCCGCATCGTTCGGGACATCGTTGGACCGAACAATGCAGGCCGTTCTGATGTGCGAAAATCAGTTACCGAACGTCGTCGTCACGCGTGCGCGAGAACTTTCGTTCCACGCGGTCCCACGCGTCGCGGGCGGCAAACTTCGCCTTGTCCCACTCGAGCCGGGATTTGCCTTTGGAGCGATCCCAGTCGCGCTGGAGGTTCGATTCGACCTGGTCGTACGTCTTGCCCGGATACTGCGTGCGGGCGGTGTAGCCATGACGATACGCGGGGCCGAAGTCGTCTTCGTATGTGTAATCACTGCCGGCCGCATAGGGACGGCTGCTGAAGTTGTCGCGCCAGTAGGCGTCCTCTTCCGTCGGATTCACGGCTTCGGCGACGGCCTTGCCGGCCAATCCGCCGGCCACCGCGCCGACGACCGCGCCCACCGCCCCGCCAACCGCCGTTCCAACACCGGGCACGACCGAACCGATCGCGGCGCCAGCAGCGCCAGCGCCGGCGGCGCCAATCCCGGTTCCAATCGGGTGTGATCCGGGTGCGCCGGTAATCGCATCCGGGTTTCGATCGCGGTCGAGGTCCTCATCTCTTCGAATATTGTCTGCCATGTTGGGCTCTCCTTTCAAAGTGTAGTGGTTCCGAAAGGGAGATTTGCAAAGCCAATGCCATAACCTCCGACAAACCGGCGCGCACCGCGCTTTCCCCGCCCAATCGCCCTAAACCGAACGCCAGGCCGCTTTTTGATTGCAGTAATTTTGCCGCACTTATAGAAATGAAGATTCCATCCCCGCGAAAGGCGCGCAATGACCGAGCCGAACACCAATTTTGCCCGACCGATGCCCCGCTTCAAACTCACGATCGTGATCGCGGTGGTGATTGTCGCCGCCGTCGCGGCGTTGGTTTACTTCATCTCGGCGCGGTCGATGCGCTCCCTCATGCACGACAACCAGGTGCTCTATGAACGAGCGGTCATGCGCATTTCGGGGCTCGAGAACCCGGTCATCAACAAACTCTCCGATCAATTCGCCGATGCGAATCAGGATGGCCTGGCCGACACGCCCACGAATCCAGCAAAGCTGATCGATCCGCCGACGCTCACGTTCTCGTTCGTCGCTACCGACGCGCCCGAAACCTATCGCGACGTGTTCAAAGACTTCACCGCGTATCTCTCGAAGCAAGTCGGCCGGCCGGTCGAATATGAGATGTTCGCCTCGACCGACGATGAGCTTCGCGCGCTGCGCGATGGCAAGCTCCAAATCGCGGGATTGAACACCGGAAACGTGCCGACCGCGGTGAATCTCGCGGGGTTCATCCCCGTCGCTTCATTTGCCCAGGCGGACGGAAACCGATTCATCCACACGTCGATCATCGTCCCCGCCGACAGCCCGATCCACTCGGTCGGCGATCTAAAAGGCCGCGTGCTCGCGCTGACGGTGGTGGGATCGAATTCCGGCTTCAACGCGCCGATGGTCGCACTGAAGCAGGATCATGGCCTCGTTCCGGGCCGCGATTACCAGGTGGTTTTCTCCGGCGGACACGAGCAGTCCATTCGCGCGATCGCGAACAAGACGTACGAATCCGCCGCGGTCGCGAGCGATTTGCTCGATCGCGCCGTGGCGCGCGGCGAAATCAAGGCGGATCAATTTCGCGTGATCTTCGAATCGGCTGGCTATCCGCCCGCCGCGTTCGGTTACGTCTACAACCTCAAGCCCGAGCTGGCCGCGAAGATCAAGGCCGCCATGCTCGGCTTCAATTTCGCCGGCACCGGCTTGGAAAAGGAATTCGCCCCCGCGAAGCAAACGAAACTCGTCGCGATCGATTACGGAAAGGATTTCGAACCCGTCCGCCGGATCGAAGACGCCAGCGGCTCGCGCGAAACCATCGCGCAACCGAGCCCACCCGCACAATCGACAACCGACGCCGCGTTTTAAAAGTCAGCCACGTCGCGCAATCTTGTAGGGTCCGCTTCAGCGGACCGGTTATTTATCTTTCGAGCGAATGAGTAACCGGTCCGCTTAAGCGGACCCTACGAGACTTCATGTCGCCATCCGCAGCCGGATCAGAAGGTCGCTCAGCCCATCCTGCGCCGATGGATTCTCCGGCAGCGCGCTCGCCTCAAATGCCTTCTGCAATTCGCCGCGTAACCGCTCGTACTCCGCCCGATGAAACGGCATGTCCGCGTCGTCGAGCCGCGATTGCTCCGGCCCGCTCAGCTTCCGCCGCACCAGTTCGTCGATGTACGGCAATTTCGCTTCCTCATTCAGCCGCACGAGATTCGGCTCGACCTCGCCGGCCCGCATCAGGTGAATTCCCGTCAGCAGCACTCGATACACGTACAACAGCGGCTTCACCCGCCGCGGATGTTCCTTCTCGAACAGGTTCCACTGCGTTTCCGCGAATCCGAAGTAATGATGCGCGTGATGCTTCCGCGGGCGATGCGCTTCAGTTCCTCGTGCTCCGGCGTCGTGTGCACGATCAGCGGCGAATACAGCTGCTCCAGAACATAACCGTTCTTCTTCAAGAGCAGCGAGAAGAACTTCTTCGCGTCATGCGTGACAAGATCCATCTCGATCCCGTCGTACATCCCCGAAACCTCAATCGTCTCGCGCGGGGTTTTCAGCCCGAGCACCTCGCGCACCGGCAGCAAATGCACGCCACGCAGATCAAAATCCGAGTCCGGCGAGGGAAAGCCATACAAATGCGCCCCGCTGATCGTCGCGAAGAGCAGCGGATAGGGTTGTTCACGAACGATTTTATGCAATGAAGGATTCATCGTGCCCTCCTTTTCGTAGCACGGGGTACCAGCCCGTGCATTTGCGGCTCAAGCCGTGATCGGCACGGGCAAGGTGCCCGTGCTACATGGCCAGCGCCGAGCGGCGCGCGGTAAGCAATAGCCCATTCGCCGCCTCATAATCCGGCCGCTCCGGAAGGTTCGTCGATTCGCTCGCCGCATCAAACTGCCGGTGCAGCTCCAATCGCCACCGCTCAACTTCTTCAAAGGCGACTTCTCCGCGTTTGATCGCCAGCAGTTTTTCACGATGTTCCTCGACGCGCACCGGCACAAACCCTTCCTGAAGCACTGTCACCCCGCTGATCAGCAGGCGAATCAGATGCATCACATGCTTCCACTTTACCTCGCCCTTGTTGCGAAGGTCCGCCTGCAACTTCTTGAACTGGCTCATCACATAGCCGTTGTACGTCTGATACACCATCTTCGAGAGAAAGCTCGCGCGCATCGCGAGCAACTCCTGGGCGATCTCCGATGCATGTTCTACGATTGGCGTATAAAGACACTCCAGCACATTCGGATTCGCCTTCAGCGCCAGCGTCAAAAATTTCTGCAGCTCCCAATACACCTCTTCGGTTTCGGGATTCTCCAACTGCTCCGGCACACCATAGAGCGACCACTGCAACTCCGCCGGAGGGAGGTAAACCCCGCGGCGGTCGGTATCGCTTTCGTCGTGATCGAGCCCGTAGGCGCGCGAACCAATCACGCAGCGATAGATCACGCGATCGTACAGGTTGTACTCCGCAAGCTGCTGCTCGCCAGCCATGTCGCCTTGCTTGTAGTGCGAGAGGATCGCCAGCTCCGTGCGCTTGAACGACGCCTCGAAGCCATCCGGAAACTTCACGCGATAGCTGTGCCAGTAGTCCGCCGGCGCCTGCACGATCACCCCGACCGCTCCGCGGGGATGCACCGGCTTTCCATCCGGCCCGCGCGCTTCGATCAACACGACCACCTGCGTGCCGACCGAGAGAATCAAATTGGGCGATGTCATAATTTCACTTCAATCGAGGCTGCAATTCCTGTTCTGCATCCGCGTCGTGCGCACTAAACTATACGAACGATGGACGCGCAACTCACCATCAACGGAAAACCGACCAACATTTCCTCCGATGCCAAACGTCCGCTGCTCGATGTATTGCGAGAAGATTTGCACCTCACCGGCACGAAATACGGCTGCGGCGAATCGGCCTGCGGCGCTTGCACGGTGCTCGTCGATGGCTCGCCGATGTTCAGCTGCCAGACGAAGCTCGCAGAAGTCGACGGCAAATCGATCACCACCATCGAAGGCATCGCGCACGGCGATCAGCTGCATCCCGTGCAGCAGGCGTTTTGCGATCAGGCCGCGTATCAATGCGGATATTGCACACCGGGAATGATTCTTTCGACGATCGCGCTGCTCGAGAAAACGCCGAACCCGACACGCGACGACATCATCAAAGGGATGAACCCGCATCTGTGTCGCTGTTGCACGTATCCACGCATCGTCGCCGCAGTCGAGCAGGCGGCAAAGAGCGCGAAGGCGGTGTCGCCATGAGTCCCGACTCAACCACACCCACGTTTGAAGAGATCGATTACGAAACCCTGCTCGAGCGCGTCGATTATGACTTCGGCTTTTCGCGGCGAAGTTTTGTGCAGGCGCTCGGGGCGGGGATTCTCGTCACGATCGTCGCGCCGTCCCTTCACGCGCAAGAGCGCGGCGGCGGCAATCGTCGCGGCGGTGGTGGTTTCCGCGGAAATCAAAAGCCGGTGCCGATCGACGCGCGACTGCACATCGCCAACGGTGGCACGATCACCGTGATGACCGGCAAGGTCGAATGCGGCCAGGGCGCTCGCGCCGAGATCACGCAAGCCGCCGCCGAAGAGCTTGGCATTTCCGTCGATCGCGTGCAGCTACTGATGGCCGACACCGATCTTTGCCCGGATGATGGGATCACCGCCGGCAGTCGCACAACGCCGGGCACGATCCCGCCCGTGCGACAAGCCTGCGCCGCCGCCCGCGCAATGCTCGTCAAAGTCGTTGGCGACACACAGCCGCTCGACTATTCGCAGCTCGCCAAGAGTGGTTCGCTCAAGCAAACCCCGGAGAACGCGACCCTCGCACCGCCGAGTGATTGGAAAGTTCTCGGCACTCCGGTCAAGCGACCGAACCGCCGCGACGTCGTCACCGGCGCGCTGCAATATCCCTCCGACATCATCCGCCCCGGCATGCTGTATGGAAAAGTGCTGCGCCCGATCGCTTACGGGGCGACGCTGGAGGATATCGACGTCGGGCCGGCGAAAGCGATGGATGGTGTGATCGTCGTGCGCGACGGCAACTTCGTCGGCATCGTCGCGCCGACGAGTTACCAGGCGAAACAGGCGATCGCTGCCTTGGAGAAGACGGCTCAGTGGCACGCCCCGCCGGGCCCGTCGAGTACGACGCTCTTTGCGTACCTGCGCGATCACGCCAAGGGCGGCATTCCGAAGGATCCGTTCGAAGGCACGGGCGAGAAGCAGTTCAAAGCGAACTACAACACCGCCTACATCCAGCATGCACCGCTCGAGCCGCGCGCCGCCGTCGCGGAGTGGAATGGCGAGAAGCTCACCGTCTGGCACGGGACACAGAATCCGTTCGGCGTGAAACGCGAGCTCGCGGGCGCGTTTCACATCAACAACGACAATGTTCGCGTCATCGCGCCCGATTTCGGTGGAGGCTTCGGCGGGAAGCACACCGCCGAGTGCGCCATCGAAGCCGCGCGGCTCGCAAAATCCGCGGGCAAGGCCGTCTCGCTCCGCTGGACGCGCGAAGAGGAATTCACCTGGGCCTACTTTCGCCCCGCCGCCGCGATCGACATCCAGGCGTCGCTCGATCCGACCGGAAAAATCGCCAGCTGGCATCACGTCAACATCAACTCCGGCCGCAGCAGCATCGAATCGCCCTATCGCATTGAACAGAGCAAAGCCGATTACGTCGATTCCGACCCGCCGCTGCGCCACGGCTCGTATCGCGCTTTAGCAGCGACCGCGAACAGCTTCGCCCGCGAAGTGGCAATGGATGAATTAGCAGTGTTGGCAGGCAAAGACCCGCTCGAGTTTCGATTGTCGCACCTGGCGCCGGAGGATCGCCTGCACGCCGCGCTCGAAGAGGCAACGAAGAAATTCGGCTGGAAAGATCGGATCGCGAAGAAAGAACCGAATGTCGGCGTCGGCCTCGCCGCCAGCACGGACAAAGGCTCGTTCGTCGCCGCGTGCGCCGAGGTCGAGATCGATCCGGCGAAGAATACATATCGCGTTCGCCGAGTCGTTCAGGCCTTTGACGCCGGCGCGATCACCAATCCGGAGAATCTCAAATCGCAGAACCAGGGTGGAATTGTGATGGCCCTCGGCGGCGCGCTGCGCGAGGCGATGAGGTTCGACAACGGCGAGATCCAAAATGCGTCGTTCTGGAAATATGCGCCACCGCGCTTCGCCGATCTTCCCGAGATCGAAGTACATCTCATCGATCGCAAGGACATCCCGAGCGCCGGCGCCGGTGAAACGCCGCTCATCTGCACCGCGCCCGCGATCGCGAATGCGATCTTCAACGCGACCGGCAAACGGCTCCGCGAGATGCCACTGCGATTGAGTGAATTGGCCTGATCACGGACGCGAGATCGCAAGCGACGTTCATCACGTCCGCGGGTCAAAACGTCGCTTGCGATTTCGCGGCTTTTTGGAAGGAGATGGAATGAAAGCTCTGGCGTTGTTGATGTTCCTTTGCGTTGCGGTTCCTATGACTCAAGCAGATGAGGAAGTGAAAACGATGGCCCCCGACAACGCCGACGCGATGAAGTCGCTGCAGACATCGACTCGTCACGGCGAATGGGTTGATGTTCCGGTCGAGGGCAGCGAGACGAAGCTGCATTGCTGGATCGTCCATCCCGAGCGATCCGACAAAGCGCCGGTTGTTATTGTCATTCACGAAATCTTCGGCATGACCGATTGGGTGCGGGCGGTGACCGACCAGCTCGCGGCCGAAGGATTCGTCGCGATCGCGCCGGATCTGCTTTCGGGCAAAGGCCCGAATGGCGGTGGGACCGAATCGTTCAAGGGCGACGATGTGCGCAGCGCGATTCAGAAACTGTCGCTCGACGAAGTGAACAAAGATCTGGATGCCGTGCGCAATTATGCGATGGGCCTGCCGAACGCGAACGACCGAACCGCGACGATCGGCTTCTGCTGGGGCGGCGGAAAGAGCTTCGCCTACGCCGCCCATCAACCCAAACTCACCGCCGCCGTCGTGTACTACGGCACACCGCCCGAATCCGGCCTCGATCAGATCACCGCGCCGATCATGGGCTGCTACGGCGGCGACGACGCTCGCGTCACGAAAACCGTGGAGCCCACAAAGCGCTTAATGAGCGAGCTGAAAAAATCCTACGCCGCGATGATCTTCGACGGCGCCGGCCACGGTTTCTTACGTCAACAAACCGCAAAGGCAGAAAACGCCAAAGCGGCGAAAGGCGCGTGGGAAGAGACGATCAAGTTCCTGAAGAAGAACCTGGATTGACGAATTGATGAGGCGCATCCAGTGACGATGTCGCGGCGATCGTCAAATCTCTTTGGGCAGCGATTTTTCCAGATAGGTTGGCCCGAACGAACGAATCGCCACCGGCGCGTTTAACTGTTCTTCCAGATACTTCAGGAACTCTTCTTCTCGATCCCCGACGCGCTTGTAAATCGGCCGGTATTCATCGAGTGGCGTGTCCGGCCGCAGTTCCGTTATGCCGGCACCATCGCGTTCATAGGCATCGCACACCTGATTCGAAATCGCCGCCCACCGATCAAGATGCGTGACGGCGAGCGCGTCTACCCCGCCGCAGGCTTCCATCGCATATCGTGCCGCGACGCAGTCGAAGTGGCCGACGCGGAACATGCCCTGCCAGCCGCTTGCATCGTTGTGAAGTTCAGGCAGTCTTGCGCGAATCGAATCATCTTCTGTGACGAAGGGGCCCGGGCCATGACGCGTGAAATAGCATCGCAACACGCCGATTCGGAGGCGATTCAGCGGAGATTGCAGTTCATCCCGCAACCGATCGCTGTTCGCAAACGTCGTCGTGCTCCAGGTCGTGTGCGGGTGGAATCCGGCGGTTTCGTCCAGCAGCACGCCTTGAGCGCCCTCAAAGATTACGTTGCTGTCGGCAGGAATCGTTAGGGCGTCAACGATCGATGCTTCGCGCGAAAGAGCCGCGGATGTCTCGATCGCCGCGTCGATCCAGCGCAGATCCTGCAACGTTTCAATCGACGGAACGGCGCGCGGAATCTCGCGACATGCTTCTACGACTTGTTTGAGTTCGCCTGCTTTCTTCTCGGCAATGGCGCGCAGACGAGGCGCTAGCTGATCACGGTGACGCAGGTCTCCGGCCCGCAGCACGAGCTTTGGATCCGCAATCGAATCGGCGACCGTTTCACCGACGCCCATTCCGCAGGTGCCGTGGGCATTCGCGCCGCGGGCGAGCTCGCGCAAGCGGTTCGCAGCGATCTGCGGCGGCGTGATCACGCGACATCGCGAGTCGATTTCGAGCAGTCGCATCGGATCGCGTATGCCGATCGAGTCGAGGTGCGCCGCCTCGTTGAAGAGCGCATAGGGCTCAATCAGCATGAACCGCGAGAGAAGCGTGCGGACGCCGGGAACGAATGATCCGCTGCCGAAGTGCGCGAAGGTGTGATGCCGGCCGTCGGGCGTGACGACGTTGTGGCCCGCCTGCGGTCCGCCGTTGAAGCGCACGACCGCCCGCACGTCGAAGCGGCGCGTCAGGAAGTCGACGATCGTTCCCTTCCCGCAGTCGCCGAAGGCAAGATCCACCACTTGAAATGCTCGCGGAGCCTTGTTCATCACAAGTGGCGCGAGCGCTTGGTGGGAGTTGCCGGCCCGCCGTTCACGATGCTGCCCAGCGCGCTGCGAATCGCGTCGATGGTGCGGCCGACGATGCCCTTGGCGCGCAGGTGCTCGATGCCCTGCTCGACATTCACCGCCCCTTCGTTCACGCCGATCGTCAGGCCGATGCATTCCGATGTCTCGTTCGGATTATCGAGCCGCAGCACGTTGTTCTCGCCGACGAGCTTCTGCCAGAAATTCAGCACCTGCCGGTCGCCGCCGTGCGACGCGCCGCCCGGCACGATGAAGTACAGCTGATAGCGCTCCTTGACCTCCGCGACGATCTGCTCGACCGGAATATCCGCCTGCGCGCCTCCGCCGAAAACGCGATTCACAATCTGCGCGCGCACGTACGAATATGCCATTTCATCGCCGATCAGGAACAAATAGCCTTTGCGCTGACGTTTCTCGTAGCAGTCGATCGACGTGTGCCGCGCCGCGAGATACAGCATCAGCTCGTATGATTCTGTCTTCTGCCCACCGCCGCCGCCTTCGAGAATCATGTTCTCGAGGTTCTGGTCCATGCGATTGTCGGACTCGAACTGCCCGACCTGCAGCGGCACGCGATCGCATGTCGCATCTCCAACTGCCGCGAACATAATTTGCGGATGCGGGATGTACCGGTGCCCAAGCAGGAGCTCGAACAGCCGCGGAAGATCGGCGTGAATGCCGCGCACAACGCGATCCATCGAGCCGGTGACATCGAGGCCGATGATGATCGCGTTCGAGTCCGGATGCTCGTCGCTGTCGCGGCTTTCGCGCACGCCGAGCCGCATCGGATCGAGCGTTTGATGCACACGCAATTGCCCCGAGCGATGCGCGCCTTTGCTGTAATCGAAGACATCCTTGCCGGTGCGCGCCCGCAGATCGGCTCGGTCGAAATACGTCGCCGGTGACCAGACTCCACTTCCCATAGCACACCTCCCTTTTCTACTTTCGCGACTTGGGCGCGAGTTCCAGCGGCCGATATTTCCGCGGGCCCCAAAGCGTTTCGATCAGATGGTCGAAATCCGCGAGCAGGCGAAACGCGTCGGTTGAACCAGGCGACTTCGGGGACAAGCATCGCTGGAAATACCGCTGCAGCGCCGGGTCGAGATTCAGCGGAAACGTCTCGGCGACCGGGTCGCCTCCCATCAAATCGATCATGCACCGCGCGCCAAAGTCAATGTCGAGCCCACGCGTCGCCGGCTCCGTTGCGCCGCCGGCACGATTGTACCAGGCTCGATACCCGCCGCTGATGATCGTAGGCGCTCGCTGTTCGACAAGCGACTGCGCACAACACCAGTCCACCAGCACCAGTTTGTGTTCGCGCGGCTCAACCAATACGTGCATCGGCAATACCTGCGTGTGAACAATGTCATGCGCGTGGACGTGGCCGATGACGCTCAGCAATCGTCGCCAGATCCATGCGACATCGCGAGGATCGAGGCCATCGGGGTATTGAGCTTTGATTTCGACGAGCGAATACAACTCGTCCGGTGATCGAATCTCAGGATGCATTCGCAGAATGTTCGCCTGCCGCCGCACAGACGATCCGTCACCAAACCGAAATGATTCTTCGATCGCGGGAAGGAATGCAGTGAAGCGTGCGGCCTCGGGCGCCGCATGCAATCGACGAAGAAAGCGGGCTTCGTTCTCGATCAGCTCGTTCACGCGCGGATCGCGCGCAATTTTGAAAATTCCTTCCACCTCCCGCCCTGTGGATTGAAAACGACAGCGGTAGATCGTGCTGATCGCGCCGATCTCGATGCGGTCAAAAACCTCAAAGCGCTGCGAGCCGACGGTCACCTCGATCGGTTCGTGGTCGAGCGCGGCGTCCATGGCGTCCGGCAATCCGCAGTGCGGACAATAGCGCAATTCCTCCGATACATTCGCGGTGAAAAAACATCGTGGACATGTGAAGGCGACCGTGCTCATGCACGATCAATTATCTGCGCAGGAGGGCGCATGGGTAGGGTCCGCTCGAGCGGACCCTAAAAACGCTCGAGTCGGCTTTACTTCTCCTCGACGATCTGTGGGCGCGTGCTTTCGATGATGGCCATCAATTCCTTTTGCTCTTCCGTCGCGACAGCGAGCTTGTCGAGCGTGGCTTTGAGGTCGCCAATCGCCGCGTCCATTTCGGCGTTGGTGATATGCAGGCCGGTGTGCGCTTCCTTCATCTCGCGGCCGTCGTAGTGCGACGGACCGCCCGTCGAGAGCGAGAGCAGCTGCACGATGTGCTTCTTGAGCTGCGCGACATTGGCGGCCGATGCGTCCCACTGGGCCGATTCGCGATTCAGGATAGAGCCTTTCGTCACGCCCTTGCGCACGAAATTCACCCGCGGATCGTTGAGCATGCGGTTGACGAAATCATCGACGATCGCGGTCAGGCCCTGCTCGCCGCCGAGGCGATCGTACAGCGGTTTCTTCACGTCCTTCTTGCTGTCATCCGCGCCGGTTCCCTTCCCACGAATCTGCTGATCTTTCGCGATCCGCGTCTCAGCGCGCTGATCCGCCTCGCGGCTGCCGGAAGTGTGGAAATCCTTGTCCGGCGTCGTCCCCTGCGAACCACATCCGCCTAGCATGGTCGCGCCGATCAACACACCTAGCGCCCCGGTCATCAATCGATTCATCGCTGCTTTCCTTTCAATGAGTCTCTTCCACCGCTGGCGCGCCGAACTGCATCCAGTCGATATCCGGCGTCGTCCCTTCGAGCCGCGGCAGATACGCGCGAATGAACGCGTTGCGCAAAATGTTTCCGACCGTCACCAGAATATCTTCCCGCGGATTATCCAGCGTTCCGGTGATCGGGATCTGCGTTCCGAACTGGTCGCGCGGCTGATTCTTCAGTATGTCCGTCGCCAGGCCGACCAGCGCTTCCCAGAAGAGCTGAAGCGGATTGTCCTTTTTGATGTCGTTCTTCAAGCTGAACACCTTGATATCACGAAAGAGTGGTTTGACGTAACCCTGAAGTCCGCCGGCTTTGGCATTGAGCTCGACAACGAGATCGAAATAGCCGCGTTCGAAATCGAACGCGCCGTACGACCGGGCGAGCGCGTTCGTCTGCGTCACGTCCAGCCCCAGCAATCGCACCGCGATCTGAAAATTCGGACGATACGAAAACGGGTTGAACTTCATGTGATATTCAAAGCGAGCCTGGTCCATCGCCAGCGCCGTCGCATCGACGGTCGCCATCATCGGGGTCGTCTCGTCGCGAATGTTGGTGAGATTTTTAATCGCGCCATCGAGATGGCTGAGGTAAACATCGACCGGCGGATCGCGTTGAAACGCGCGGAAGTGAATCGAGCCGTCGTGAATCTCGCAGCTGTTGATCTTGAACGGAAATAGATCGCGAATGATTTGCAGCCACGGCCCACCAGCGCCCGTCTGCGAATCCGATTCGCTCGGCGCGTCGACGAAGTTCAGCTCAGGTTGATCGATGACAATTTTCCCGACGAGCCTGCGGTGAAGCAGCGCGTCCCATTGGATCGCGAGCTCGAGTTTTTTCGCGGAGAAAAGCGGGACTGGAACGTTGCCGGTGGTTTTCAGCAGGCGCACTTCAGTGATGGTGTACGCGCCGCGCCAGAGATGGACTTCGATGTCGGTAATCTTCCCGTCATATAGCGGGTTCTGGTCGATCGTGCGGTTGACGTACCAGCGCAGGAAGCCGGGTAAGGCGAGGCGCGCCCCGATCAGCAGAAGGACCACGATGCCAAAGAAGATGCCGACAATCCGCCACCACGAGCGTCGTTTCTTCGGTTTCTCGCTTTCGGCAGGCGCGGATTTCTCTTCGGTCTGCGACACACAACACACCGAGCAAAGATTATTCCAACTCCGTTGCAACGCCGACGACGCGGGAAGTAAAGCTGCGAGCAGGACTTGTGGCGACCGATCTTTCCGGACTGGTGGCGGCATTACCCGCCAATGTCGTTTACTACGTCATTGCGGTTTCGGTCCATCACGAACGCGCTTTCTCATTCGCCAGACCACCCGATCACTTCGATCGATAAAGATCCGCTATTTACCCACGAGCTCGGACACGGTGAGGATCCGCAGCTTCAGGGCGGCGTGCTCGTAATATGTGAGAATCACGCGCTCGTGCGCGTCAAAGGTGATCGATGTATAGCAGTAATCACCGCCGGGCGTGTCTTCGAGATTGCGAACGCGTTCCCAGCTCTTCCCCTCATCGTGGGAAACCGCACAGGTGAGCGGGTTTCGTGGCTCACCGCGATTTCGAGCGAGAGGCTCAGCATTATTCCATACGATGAGCAGGTCGCCGGTGCCTGGAATTCGTTTGATGCTCGACGGGCTGGACGGACTGGCGAGATCGGTCGCTTCCGGCTCGCTCCAGTGTTCGCCGCCATCGGATGAGAACGAGCGATTGATTCGCCCGGTGTCGGTGCGGATCAGCATCATCACACGGCCATGTTTCAGCTCGATGACGGCCGGCTCGTCCGCGCCGAACGACGAACCTTTCACCGTCAGCTTCTGATCGCCGCCTTTCCATGTCCGGCCGTTGTCGTCGGACCAGTAACAGCCGTCCATGAAGAAGTAATCCTCTTTCCACGTTTTCCCGCGACACAGAGCGACGGGCGCGAGCAGGCGGCCGCTCTTGAGCTGAACCACCCGAGCGTTGTTGATCACCTGATATGCGGAAATCGGCGTAACGAGCGAATCGCCGCTCCAGGTTTTCGCTTCATCGCTCGAAAACCGCGCGTACCACTGCATTCGCGCATTGGAGTGCCGCCGACCGTAAACGAGCATCAGCTCGCCATTCTGCAGGCGCAGAAGGCTGACGCTCATCAGGTTCATCGCGTCGTTCGGAATCAGCACAACTTCTTTCGACCACGATGTCCCACCATCACTGGAGTATTTCGCGCAAATGTCCGCGGGCGCATCGTCGCCGCTGCGGCCTTTCGTCCAGTGCGAATATGTAAGAAACAACCGACGGTCGTTCAGGATGGCGATGTCACCTTCGCCATTCCGCGGATTCTGTGGCGACGTCGGGCAGATGACTTTGTTGATGGAATCCTGAGTCGCCGGCACATCCGCCGCGAGCAAGGATGAGGCCGCGGCCGCGATGATTAGCACAACCATGATCTTCATCGTTCTTCTCGCTTTTTGTCGGCTTCAAAACATCGCTCGAATGAATTCACCATCATGCGCCACGGATTGCCAAAGCAATGAAGAGCCAGATTATTCGCTTCGCTCGGAATGACATCACCCGAATCGAACGCAACAGCCTGTAGAGTGCGCTTCAGCGCACCGGTTATTCATTGCTCGCACAGAAGAAATAACCAGTGCGATGAGCGCACCTACACGGAGCCGACCGCGCACAGGACGAGATCGAACAGCCGATCCACCTCGCGCCGCGTCTCTTCGTCGAGCGCGTAACCAACCGGCCCGCGGACGAGCGTGTTCTTGAATATTCCCTGTTTCACGAGCAGATATTTCTCGATCGCGAGAAACGCGTCGAGCGAGTTTTGAACCGCGACGAGCGATGAGATCGGCAGCGAAAGCTCGTAGGCGCGCTTTTCGTCCTTTGCCTCAAGCGCCCGCCACAGCGCCACGATTCCCTTGATCAGATCCGCACCCGGCATCGTGCCGACGATCCCGCGGCGGTGGCTGTCGAGCAGCGCGATCCCGCCGGTGCCTTCGAAGATTCTCGCCTCACCCTTCGTCCCATCGCGCAGCGCGCTGAGCCGCGGACCGATCGGCGTCGCTTCCGGTTTGAACAGCACGCGCTCACGGCCGAAGCTGTTCATCAGCCGCGCCTGCATCGCGATCGGCATCGGCCGGCCGACGTAACCGCTCGCGTCCTGCACGATCACCGGAATCTCGATCGCCCCAATAATCCGCTCGTAATAGCGCAAAAGTTCGTCTTCACCAATCGCAACAGAAACCGGCGGAATCGCCATCACCGCCGCGGCCCCGTTCGCCTCCGCATGCTGCGCGTATCCTTCTGCCGACTTACTGCTCTCTGCCCCCACGCTGATCACCACCGCCCCGCGCTCGCGGCCAAACTTGCACGCCAGCTCCGCCAGCTCGCGCCGCTCCAGCGTGTCCAGCCGCAGCACCTCCGACACCATCGCCATCACGATGCCATCCGCCCCACAGTCATAAAGCCACTGAATCTCGCGCCCCAGCGTCGCCGCGTCGATCGATTCATCGTCGTGATAAGGCGTCTGAAACACCGGCAGCACGCCGGCCAACTTTTTCGCTGAATTGTCCATGGACGGGCGGCAAGGATAAGGCAAACAAAAACGAAACGCACTCGGCAGGACTCGAACCTGCAACCCTCGGTTCCGAAGACCGATGCTCTATCCAATTGAGCTACGAGTGCGAAGGTCTCACAACAATAGCGGTGGTTGGGCGGATACTCAACTCGATGGGCGGGGGCGACGCTTGGCGGCGAACTGGGCGAGGGTTAACCACACTGCGATCGCGAGGATTGCGAACCACTTCGCGGTTTCCATGACGAATTCGCCACTCAGGACAGATGCTGCGCGCGATCTCAGGAAGGGGTTGCTTCCATGATAGGTGAAACCGCTCATCAGTATGTCCGGTGAGAAATAGAAGTAGCCGAACTTCGACGTGGAGGGGGCAGCGGGATTCGCTATGTATTCGATGATGTACCATAGCTGGACGACCGATCCCAATGCGAGCACCGCGAGAAGGATTGCCGCCCACACTTTCGGTCCGCTGCTGCGAAGCGCATTGTAAAGCGGCGCGCACGCGAGCAGGATGACGGACGACGAGAATCCGACCACCGAGAGGGACAACAGAGGACCTGGAAACGGAGCGTAGTGGATGTAGCCGGCGCTGAGGTGGACGAGCAATCCAGTCACGGCAGGTTGGTCGACGTACCGCATGGACATGAAGAGCGCCGCGATGCCTATCGCGACGAGGTCGGTCACGAATCCGAATATTGGGATGCCCAGCAGGAAGACGAGATAACTCGTGATAACCCCCCATCGCCGAGTCCAGTCGAGGCGGTTGCGCTGACGATTGCGCTCTTTCGCGAAGAGCAGCACCACGCCGATGCAGAACGTGAAGCACGCGTAACTCTGAAAGACGTTGACGTAGCTTTCGTCGAGCGACTGCGCACCTTGCACGTCAAAAAATGTTGGCACGTTGATTCGCGCGGCCCATCCGAAGGTGTCGAGCGCGGTCATAAGCGGAACGAGCACCAGAACCCAGGCGCCCGCGAGCATTCGCCGGCGCCAGCGCGGGTCGCTGTCGCGCCAGGCGGGGCGACGCGGGATCGGCGCGAGGCGGCGCGATTCCGCGACGCTGGCCGCGCACTCGGGGCAAATGCCGTCGGGCGGTTGCGCTCGCACGTCATATCCGCAGACATGGCAGGGAATGGCGGCGGAGATTGACTGGGGCTCGAGAATCAACGCTCCTCGCCGCTGCGCGCGGGAATGACTTCAAATCCGCCGGGCTGGTCACAGGGGATCTGGCGGAATGCACGGCGCGTTTCGAAGTAAAACGCGGCGATCATCATTCCGGCAAAGGCGATTTCGGTCGCGAACGTGGAGGCGCTCATGGCGCCCCGCCCGTGCAGGATGGCGAGATAAACGATGAGCATCGTGAGCACAAGCGCGCTAAATGTCGCGACGGAAGTGGCGAGCGTGGTTCTTGGCGACGAGAGGATGATCGTCTCGCGAAGATAGACGGCCGAGTATTTCGTGCTGAGCCAGGCGGATAACCAACCGATCGCGAGGTAAGAAACGAGCGTCATCGGATCGGCGTCGATAACCATTCGGATAAACGCCGATCCGAGCAATACATTGAACACGAGGAGCAGGACCGCCGTCGTCAGAACGTGAACGGCGGTTACCCAAAGCACCGATCGCACTCTCCGCGAGGTCAAATGCGTCTCCCTCACGATAATCCTGTTCTTGTAGGGTCCGCTTCAGCGGACCGGTTATTTCTGCTCGAAACGGCGAATAACCGGTCCGCTAAAGCGGACCCTACAAGAGCAGAAGATCAACTCGATGCGCGACTCGCGTGGCATTCAGATCAGAGCTTCGAGATCCGCTTGATCGCTTCTTCTACATTCGCTCTGGAATTAAACGCCGACAACCGGATATACCCTTCGCCGGCGGTGCCGAATCCGCTGCCGGGGGTGCAGACGACGTTCACCTTCGTGAGCAGCGTATCGAAGTAGTCCCAGCTCGTCGCGTTGTCCGGGGTTTTGATCCAGGCGTATGGGGCGTTTTCGGCGCCGTAGACTTTCAGGCCGGCTTTCGTGAGCCCTTCTCGAATCAATCGCGCGTTTTCTTTGTAGAAGTCGATCAGCTTGCGAACTTGTGCTTTGCCGGCGTCGGTGTAGACGGCGGCGGCGCCGACCTGGGTGATGTAGCTGGCGCCATTGAACTTCGTCGTGTGACGACGCATCCAGAGATTGTAGAGCGGAACGGGTTTGCCCACCGCTGAAGCGGCGGGCTTGGTGAAACCGTTCAGGGATTTGGGGACAACCGTGAACCCGCAGCGCACACCGGTGAACCCGGCCAGTTTTGAAAAGCTTCGGAATTCAATCGCGCACTCGCGGGCGCCGGCGATTTCGTAGATCGAGTGCGGGATGTTCGGATCGCTGATGTACGCCTCGTAGGCGGCGTCGAAGAAGATGATCGAGTTGTTCTTTCGCGCGTACTCGACCCACTTTGTGAGCGTTTCGCGCGTGGCGACGGTGCCCGTGGGGTTGTTCGGATAGCAGAGATAGATGATGTCGACGCGCTCTTTGGGCAGATCGGGCGTGAAATTGTTTTCGGCCGTCGCGCAGAGGTACAGCGGACCTTCGTATTCGCCCTTCTGCGTCGCCACGCCGGTGTTGCCCTGCATCACGTTGGTGTCGACGTAAACCGGATACACCGGATCGGTGATGGCGATGCGATTGCCGGGCCCGAAAATGTCGAGGATGTTGCCAACGTCGCACTTGCTGCCGTCAGAAATAAAAACTTCGTCGGCGGCGATATCGCATCCGCGCGATTGAAAATCGTTTTTCGCGATCGGCTCGCGGAGGAAATCGTAACCCTGCTCGGGGCCATAGCCGTGAAACGTTTCGCGCTTGGCGAGATCATCCACGCCTCTGTGCATCGCGTCGACAACGGCCGGCGGAAGCGGCTCGGTCACATCGCCGATGCCCATGCGGATGATCTGCGCCTCGGGATGGGCGGCGGCGAACGCTTTCACGCGCCGGTTGATCTCGGGAAACAGGTAACCGGCTTTGAGCTTGAGATAGTTTTCGTTGATGAGGGCCATGAGAAATCCAAAAGAAGAAGCCAGAAGCCAGGAGCCAGAAGCCAGGAGAAGGAGCAAGGCCCTTCTGGCTACTGGCTTCTGGCTTCTGGCTTCTTTCACGAACTGCGTTAGACGCCCAATTGCAACTACGCCGGTCCCGTCGGCGGTTCCATGGGCTTGCCGACTTCGGGTTCGGTGCCGGGCGTCCCGGTGTTGTCGACGATCGCTTCGCCGGGCGTGCGCGGTTCGATGCTGCCGGGCTCGGTCGTCACCGGCGGTTGATCGGTCGGCGAAGCGCTGCTCATCGGCGCCGCCGGCGTGGTCACGACCGGCGCGGTCTCAGCGAAGTCTTCGTCCACCTGCTCCAGATAAACGTCATCGAGCTCCGTCGCATCCACTTCGCGGCGCATCAGGTAGTAGATCACCGTGTTGGCGGAGAAATAGAAGCTGATCACAAACGCGCCAAGCAGCGCGATCACCAGATAGACCCATACGAGGATGAAGAACGCGCCCACTTTCTGTCCCGGCCCGAGCGCGCCGAAATCGACCGCGTATGCGAGGCGCCCGTTGATCAGCGGGCCGGGCCACATCGCGTTCCACAGCCAGGCATGGCTGTCCGATTGCGTGAAGACAAACAGCCCCGCGGCGAGATGCGTCACGATCAAGATCAGGTAGATGAAGAAGCGGACAAAGGCATACGTCAGCCCGCCGTAAATCACCGCGACCATCGTATAAAACCCAAGCCGCCACGGGCGGGCATACAAATAACTGAACGATCGGCTGATCGCGTCGAAGCTGTCGGAGCCTTCGACCGCGATCGTCGGATACATCAGGTTGAATCCGCCGACGAGCCCGAGGATCACCAGCGTCATCACGAACCCGGCCGCCAGCGCCAGGAAGAACAGCGCGCCGACGATGATCGGCCCGATGAACGGAATGTTCGTCAGGATCCCGCCAATCGCCACGACAAGTCCAACGATCAGCACGATGAGGAGTGGAATAATCGGCGCGGAAAGGAAGCTGAGGAACTTGCTCGTCGAGAAGCGGAGAGCCTGGCGGATGGAAATCTTTTCATCGCGCGCCACGTGCACCGCCGCGATGCGCGCAATCGCCCCGCCGAAGATCGACCAGATCGTCAGGAAGAACAGGAAGTAGATCGTGAAGAACACGCAGTGCTGGCTGATCGCCCAACTCGGCCCGTTCACGAGGAAGTTGAACAGCCCCTGCGTGACGCTGCCGCTGCCGATCCAGTTGCTATAGCGAATCGCGCGGGCGATGAGGTTCACCTGTGCGACTTCATAATAATAAAAGCTTTCGAACAGCCCGACGCCGTTGATGAAATGCGCCTGCACATGACGCGAGCGCGCTTTTTCGTAAGCATCGCTCACACGGCGGTCGCGCTCGCGCGCGTCGGTGTCGGCTTTCGGCGAGGCGTTGAAGGCAGTCTTGGCCGCGTCGATTTCGCTGTCGCGGTCCTTGTCGATCTGCGCATCCACGTCGCGCAGCGTGGCGTTGGCATTGCCCGCTTTTGCCTGGTCATAGGACGAGCGGACATCCTTCCACGCGTTCGCCCGCGCTTCGTGGAAATTCGCAGTCGGCTGCAGATTCGTCCGGCTGTCCTCGTACATCCAGATCTCGCCGGGGACCGCGTTGTAGCCGTTGGGCCAGATCGCATCGAGCACCATCCCGCCGAGATAAACCGCGAGCAAGGCGAGCAGCGCGAGGATGATCTTCGATGGATGAATCGCAATGCGAAAACTGCGGAAGATATTCGTCCACGGGAACGTGGACTTCCAGTCGATGTCGCGAATCACCGTCGATTCTTCCGCCATGGGCAGCCTCTCTTCTTTTCGATCGTGTCAGTCGCTTCTTTGAGTTGTTCCGCGCGAACGACGCCGAGAAGTCGCGCGCGGGCATTATAAGGATGAGGGCGATGGGTTCAAACGGGCTTATTGTTCATCATCAACGTCGACGTCGCCATCATGCGCTTCGTCGTCATCTTTCACGGGGATTTGGTACGCGCCGCTGAGCCATCGGCCGAGATCGACCAATTTGCAGCGCTCGGAGCAAAAAGGGAGATACGCCTTCTCGCCGGGTTTGGGGTGTTCATCGACCGATTTCTTGCAGATCGGGCAAACCATGCGCCTCGTAGGGTCCGCTTCAGCGGACCGGTTATTTCTTCCTATCGGCACAACGAATAACCGGTGCGCTGAAGCGCACCCTACTCCTTTTTCTTCGACTTCGATTCTTTCTTCGGAGCCGGCTTGGATTCCGCGGTGGGCTTTGATTCGGATTTCGTTTCGGCATTCTTCTCACCACCCGACGACGGTTCCGACTTCGTTTCGCTCTTCGTCTCGCCCGATTCCGACTTCGCTTTGTCCTTGTACGAAGAGTCGCGGTAATCGGTGATATAGAAGCCGGATCCTTTGAAGATCAACCCCGCGCCCGTGCCGATGAGCCGGCGCACCTTGTTCTTCCCACACACCGGGCACTTCTTGATCGGCGCAGCGGTGATCGACTGAAACTTCTCAAACTTATGCCCGCAGGCGTCGCATTCGTATTCGTAAGTTGGCATGTTGCGTATTGCATGTTGCGTGTCGCACGTCACGGGCTTTTCCAACAAGCCACACGCAACATGCCACGCGCAATCTTCAGCTTGTCCTCGAAACTGCGACTTGCGCCGGCCGCAGGGTTCGCCCATAGAGCGAATATCCCTTCTGCAGCAGCTGGATCACTTCCGGAGAATCGGTCACGTCTTGCGTCTGCATGAGCGCCTCGTGCTTCGACGGATCGAACGGCGAACCGGGCTCCGGCGCGATCTCTTCGACGTTTTGGTCCTTGAGAACCTTCAGCCACTGATCGTGAACGATCTGCATCCCTTTGAGGATCGACGCGGGATCGGTCTTATTGGGATCGATCGCGAGCGCCCGCTCGAAGTTGTCGATCACCGGCAGCAGGCTCTTGATCAGATTGCTGTTGGCGTACTGCATCCGCTGATCGAATTCGGTTTCGAGCCGTTTGCGGGTGTTCTGAAAATCCGCCGTCGCGCGGGCGAGCCGCTGATACAGATCATCGCGCTCGGCCTGCAGCTTCAGCATCTCGTTGGATTCACCGCCGTCGCCCGCCTCATCGTCGGCGCCCGGCTCGATGTTGTTTTCGTCATCAATGGGAATGCGGGACATAATGTTTATTGGTCATTATTCATTTATTCATTTGTTCATTTCAGAGTTGCAACACGCGCGTCCTTCAATGAACAAATGAACAAATCATCAATGAACAATTCCTTCAGTCGTTCTTAAACACATCCTTCAACTTGTCGAGAAAACCGCGTTTTTGCGGCATGACGTCGTTGTCTTCCGTCGTAGCGAACTCGCGGAGCAGCTCCTGCTGCCGCGGAGTCAGCCTCTTCGGGATCTCAATCAATATTTGTACGATTTCATCGCCATTGCGGTAAGAGCGAATATCCGGCAGGCCGCGGCCTTTCATCTTGAAGACTTCACCGTGCTGCGCGCCCGCGGGAATGTCGAGCTTTTCCGTGCCCTTCAGCGTGGGCACTTCGATCACGCCGCCCAGCGCCGCCTGCGTGAAGGAAATCGGCACCTGGCACACCAGATCGTTGTTGTGACGGCTGAACACCGGATGCGGCCGGACGGAGATGTAGCAGTGCAGATCGCCCGGTGGCATGCCGGGATCGCCCGGCTCGCCTTCGCCCGCGATCCGCACCGCCTGACCTTCATGCACGCCCGCGGGAATCTTCACCGTCACCACGCGCTTGCGGAGTTGCTTACCCGAGCCGTGGCAGTGCACGCACTGATCCTTCACCACGCTTCCGCGCCCGCGGCAGTTGGGGCACGTCGTCACCATGCGGAACATTCCGCCAAAGCCCTGCTGCGCAATTCGGCCCTGCCCACCGCACTGCGGACAAACAATCGGCTGCGTGCCCGCCTTCGCGCCCGTGCCTTTGCAATGCTCGCACGAATCCTGTTTCTCAAATTCGATGGTCTTTTCCGCGCCCGTCGCGACTTCCGCGAGTGTGAGCTCGACCTGCGTCTCCAGATCAAACCCGCGCGATGAGCGGGCGCGTCCCCCGCCGCCGCCGCCACCCTGTCCGCGAAATCCGCCGAACGCCCCGCCGAAGATATCGTCGAACATCGAAAAAATGTCGCCGACGTCCATGTGGGAAAAATCATGCTGCCCATGCACGCCCGCGTGGCCGTGCGTGTCATAGCGGCGGCGCTTCTCGTCATCCGAGAGCACCTCGTACGCTTCCGCACATTCCTTGAAGCGTACTTCCGCCTCGGACTTATCCCCATCGGCGCGGTCCGGGTGATACTTCATCGCGAGGCGCCGATACGCGCGCTTGATCTCATCGCCGCTGGCGGTTTTCGCGATACCCAGAACTTCGTAATAATCGCGTTTCACTGTGGCCATCAAATCTCAATCTGTTTGTCCCGACGGAATTCTAGGGACGATCGCACAATTATTCACGCGTTCTCGTCTTCGTAGGGTGCGCTTCAGCGCACCGGTTATTCATTCACGCGGCACAGAAATAACCGGTGCGCTTCAGCGCACCCTACGAAACACGTGCGTTGTCTCCCGTAGGGTCTGCTTCAGCGGACCGGTTATCCAATTCGAACAGACGTAACCGGTCCGCTGAAGCGGACCCTACAAGACGCGCTCTCGGACATCTTCATACAAAAACACGGAGGACACAGATTGCTCTGCGGCCTCCGTGTTCGGTTTGCGACTCAGGTTACGAAATCGCGCCGTTCACGGCCGCGGCTTCTTCGCCTTTCTTTTCTTTGATCTCGGTGATCAGCACATCCGTCGTGAGCGCGAGGCCCGCGACCGATGCGGCGTTCTGCAACGCCGTCTTCGACACCTTGGTCGGGTCGATGATGCCCATCTTGAACATGTCACCGAATTCGCCGGTCGCGGCGTTGTAGCCGTAGCTGGCGTTCTTGTTTTCGAGGATCTGCGCGACGATCACTTCGCCGTCTTCACCGGCGTTGTCGGCGATCTGACGAGCGGGGCTGCGGAGCGCTTCGGCAACGATGTCGAAGCCGATCTTCTCGTCGCCCTTCGCCTGACGCTTGCCGTTCTCCACCGCTTCGATCGCGCGGAGGAATGCGACGCCGCCGCCGGGGACGATGCCCTCTTCGGCCGACGCCTTCACCGCGTGCAGCGCGTCGTCGATGAGGTCCTTGCGTTCCTTCATCTCGGTCTCGGTGTTCGCGCCGGCCTTCACGACGGCCACGCCACCGGTCAGCTTCGCAAGGCGCTCCTGGAGCTTTTCCTTGTCGTAGTCCGAGGTCGTGGTTTCGATCTGCTTGCGGATCTGATCGGCACGGCCGGTGATTTCCTTCTTCGAACCGCCGCCTTCGACGATCAGTGTGTTGTCCTTGTCGACCACGATCCGCCTCGCGGTGCCGAGGTCTTCAAGTTCCACGTTTTCAAGTTTCAATCCGATGTCCTCGGAGATGAACTTTCCGCCGGTGACGACGGCGAGGTCGCCCATCATCGCCTTGCGGCGATCGCCGAAGCCTGGAGCCTTTACCGCGCAAATGTTGAGAACGCCACGAAGCTTGTTCACCACGAGCGCGGCGAGCGCCTCAGCTTCGACGTCTTCCGCGATGATCAGCAGGGGCTTGCTGCTGGTGACGATCTTGTTCAGCAGCGGAAGCAGCTCGGCCAGGTTGGCAATCTTCTTCTCGTGGAGCAGGATGTACGCGTCTTCCAGCGTCGCATCGAGCGTCGTCGGGTTCGTCATGAAGTACGGCGAGAGGTAGCCCTTATCGAACTGCATGCCCTCGGTGTATTCGAGAACCGATTCGGTGCTCTTGCCTTCGTCGACGGTGATCACGCCTTCCTTGCCGACCTTCTCCATCGCGTCGGCCATGAGGTCGCCGATATGTTCGTCGCCGTTGGCGCTGATCGTGGCGACGCGCTTGTAATCTTCGCGTCCCTTGACCTTCTTGCTGATGGCGGTGATCGCTTCGGACGCGACTTCGGATGCCTTCAGGATCCCGCGTTGAATCTGCACGGGATTCGCGCCGCCGCTGGTCACGTACTTAAGGCCTTCTTTGAAGATGGCCTCGGCGAGCACGGTCGCGGTGGTCGTGCCATCGCCGGCGACGTCGCCCGTCTTGCTGGCAACGGTCTGCACGAGCTTGGCGCCCATGTTCTCGAACGGCTGCGGGAGTTCGATCTCCTTCGCGACGGTCACGCCGTCCTTGGTGATCCGCGGAGAGCCGAACGACTTCTGCAGAACGACGTTGCGTCCGCGGGGCCCGAGGGTCGCCTTGACGGCGCGGGCCAATTGCGACAACCCCGCGGCGATTTCCGCGCGAGCGTCGGTTTCATACTTCATCTGTTTCGCTGCCATGATTTTATCTCCAAGAAGCCAGAAGCCAGTAGTCAGAAGCCAGAAGGAGCCGCCGGCCGAAGCCTTCTATTGGCTTCTGGCTTCTGGCTCCTGGCTTCTCTTATTCGAGCACGCCGAGAATGTCCGCCTCGCGGAGGATGACGAACTTTTCGCCGTCGACTTCGACGTCGGTGCCGCTGTACTTGCCGTAGTAAACGGTTTCACCGGCGCGGACGCCGATGTCCATCCGCTTGCCTTTGTCATCAAGCTTGCCGGGACCGACGGAGACGACCTTGCCCTTGGTGGGCTTTTCCTTCGCCGAGTCCGGCAACAGGATCCCGCTCTTGGTCTTCTCTTCCGCTTCCGACTGCTTGACGATCACGCGATCCGCAAGGGGTTTGAGTTTCATAGTGTTTGATCCTTCTCGTAGGGTGTGCTTCAGCACACCGTCTTTCCTTAACTGCGCTGTTCAGATGGTGTGCTGAAGCACACCCTACTTCACTTCTTCCGCTTCGGTCGTCTGGGCTTCGTCGAATCTTTCGCCCAATTCGGCAACGCGAGCGTCTTCACCGGCACTTTCTCGCCGCGCGATCGATGGTCGAGCCATCGCCGAATTGACTTCGGCGATTCCCCGGACTTCTCGCCGTTCAGCAGGCCTTCAATCGAGATATCTTCATCCAGATCCGGCCAATGAATCCCGGCGAAACTCAGATCAAAATTCTCTCGCTCTTTTGTCGTGCCATGCCGCAAGCGCGGGAACCAGTCGACCGGCACGGCAATCGTTCGACCATCCGCCAGATCAACACTTAGTGTGTCGTCGGTAACCGTCACGGCAACCGGCTCCGGGACGCTCTTAGGCTTGGTCAAAGTGCTCACGCCATGCCTCCAGCAACCGTTCGCGATGCTCTTCAACGAGCCGGCGGACGACCGTCAGTTCGTGTCGCGCGAAGCCATGGTTCTTCGCCAGTGCCACCGTCGGATCGATCCAATACTTCGCCACCGAGCGATCGCGTTTCACATGAATGTGCGAGGGCTCGTTACTTTCGTTCGACCAGAAGTAAAACCGGTACGGCCCGATCCGCAGCACGTCCGGCATTCGTTTCTCCTCGCACTTACTCTCGTCAAACGCACAACCGCATGCAGTTCACTGATTCTTCTTCTCCGCGGCCGCGGCGGCGGCCTTGTCTTCCTCTGACTCCGCACTCGTCCAGCCGATGAGGTTGTGCAACCGCAGCAACTCATCGAACAGTTCGTTGGCGGCCTTGTCGTAGAGCGAGAGGCCAGGATGATCGGCCGTGTTTCCCGCGAACCACACTTCCATCCGCTGCAGGCTCCCGATCTGGCCCTTGATCCGCATCGCCGTGATCATGTCAAGATTGACGAAGTGACCACTGGACGTAAAGAGGAACTTGGCCATACGCGGCTCCTGTCGATTCGCGGTTCTTTAGCTACTCGCCTTTCTCGTAGCACGGGTTTTCAACCCGTGCATGTCTTTCTTCGTCGATGCACGGGTTGAAAACCCGTGCTACTTCAAACCTTTCTTCATCGCCCACAACGCATACAGAAAGCCGGCGATGACAACCATAGACACGACTGCGATCGCAACGTTCTCGGCGGTCGAATTGGCTCGACCTCGTCGCAGCTTACGCATGGCAGCCGCAACAAAACCCAGCACGATCAATCCGCCGATGACGACTATCGCGAACATCGGCTTACATCATGTCCATGCCGCCCATCCCACCCATGCCACCCATGCCGTGGTCGTGGTGGTGATGGCCGTGATCCGCTTCTTCCTTCTTCGGGGCTTCGACCACGATCGCATCGGTCGTGAGCAACAGGATCGCGACTTCGCTGGCGTTTTGCAGGGCGGTGCGCTCGACTTTCGTCGGCGTGAGAATGCCTGCTTTCACGACGTCGACATATTCGCCCGTCAGGGCGTTGTAGCCTTCGTTGTCCTTACTCTCCATCACGCGGCGGACGACGACTGCGCCGCTGTCACCGGCGTTCTCAGCGATCTGACGCAAGGGAGCCGTCAAAGCCTGGCGAACGATCTTCACGCCAACGGCTTCGTCGCCTTCGAGCTGGAGGTTGCTGCCGCCATTCAAAGCTTTCATCGCGCGGATCATCGCGACGCCACCACCGGCGACGACGCCTTCTTCGACCGCGGCGCGGGTCGCGTGCAGCGCGTCTTCGATGCGCGCCTTCTTTTCTTTCAGCTCCGCTTCGGTCGCGGCGCCGACGTTGATCTGGGCGACGCCACCCGCGAGCTTCGCCAGCCGTTCCTGGAGCTTTTCGCGATCGTAATCCGAAGTCGTGACTTCGATTTCGTTGCGGATCTGACCGATGCGACCCTGGATGTCTTTCGTTTCGCCGGCGCCTTCGATGATCGTGGTGTTGTCGTTATCGATGCGGACGCGCTTGGCGGTGCCAAGCTGCGTGACTTCGACCTTGTCGAGTTCGATGCCGAGATCCTTCATGATGGCTTCGCCGCCGGTCAGGATCGCGATGTCTTCGAGCATCGCTTTGCGACGATCGCCATAGCCTGGCGCTTTCACAGCGCAAACGTTGAGAATGCCACGAAGCTTGTTCACCACCAACGTCGCGAGCGCTTCGCCTTCAACATCTTCCGCGATGATCAGCAGCGGACGCTTGGCCTTCTGAATCTTCTCGAGCAGCGGAATCATCTTCGCCGCGGCCGAGATCTTGTCTTCGAACACGAGGATGAGCGGCTTTTCCAGCTCGACTGTCAGCTCATCTGGATTGGTGATGAAGTTGGGCGAGAGGTATCCGCGATCGAATTGCATGCCTTCGACGACATCGACGTAGGTCTCGAGCGACTTGCCTTCTTCAACGGTGATCACGCCGTCCTTGCCGACCTTTTCGAACGCGTCGGCCATGAAATTGCCGATCTCGCGATCGTTGTTGGCGGAGATCGACGCGACGTTGGCGATGTCTTCCTTGCCCTTGATCGGCTTGGACTGCTTCTTGAGGTTTTCGCTGACGGCCGCAACGGCCTTGCGAATCCCGCGCGCGATCGCCATCGCATCCGAGCCGGCGGTCAACGAACGGGACCCTTCCTTGAAGATCGCTTCAGCCAGCACCGTTGCGGTCGTGGTGCCGTCACCCGCGACATCGGAAGTCTTCGAAGCGGCTTCCTTCACGAGCTTGGCGCCGATGTTTTCGTACTTGTTGGTGAGTTCGATTTCCTCCGCGACGGTCACTCCGTCCTTGGTGATGGTCGGCGCGCCCCAGCCCTTGTCGATGACGGCGTTGCGACCCTTGGGTCCGAGCGTGACTTTGACGGCGCGAGCGAGTTTGGTGACGCCCTCGAGAAGGGACTTCCGGGCTTCCGCATCGAAGGCGAGCATCTTCGCGGCCATGAACGATCTCCTTTCAAACCAGACTTTTGTATTTCAATGTAGACGAACCCAGAGCGGCGAGCCGCCGCGGCCGGGACTGGGGCTATAACAAGGGATGTGCCAATGGACGCGGGCTTGGGATGGTGCATAAATATTGGCACAATCAAAGTTTGCAATCGCGAGGTGAACGCGCCAAATCTTTGCGTCCTGCCGGTCTGGCAGAAGCCTTGTTACCGACGGATCACGCGATTGCCATTGTGGCAGGAGCGGCGAAGGCGACCCTTCGCGGAACTTTACGCGACCCGATACGATCCCCCGCATGGTGATGAAGGTTACTTCAGAGGCGAAAATGCTGCCGGACACAGGTGCATGGAGCGATTTGCTCGGCCAGCCGCTCACACTTGCGCATGACGGCGCACCGGCGCCAATCACCGGCTGGCAATTGGCGGAGCTCTTCTTCCCGTCCGGAGCGATCGTCGCCTGCGACGGCGCAATTCTCGATGAGCTGCCGTTTGAGCGGCGCGTCCCAGCCGGCCGATATCCGCTGACACTCCTGATCGCGCGTATCAAGGACGACGAGCGCGTCGCGTTCGCGTTGCTTCGGTTCAGCGCGCAGCCGGTGGTTCAGTGGGAACTGGCGACCAGGCCTGGACAAGATCGAAGCAAGCTGAAGGCGGATCAAATCTTCGGATATGGCGTAGACTCCGGCACCGGCGCGTTCGCGGACGCAAAGGCGATCGATGCCATCGTCGATGATGGCGAAGCGATGCAGAAATTCGTTGACGACTGTGGTGATGAAATGCAAAAGTGCTATCGCCACACGCGCAGCTGGGCGGTCGCGGAGGGTGAATCTGGTTCTATCGCGGCGTTCTCTTCGGGTTATGGCGATGGTTCCTACGCGTCCTATTTCGGATTGGACGCCACCGGCGCATCAGCGGCGCTGGTGACAGACTTTGGCATCTGCGATTGGCCCAGGCGCCCGTCGAATGGCGCTGAAGCGCGCAAAAGCGACGTCACTTCGGATGGCAGGCGTAACTCCTGGTTTCGCAATCTGTGGAGGCGCAGCTGAAATTGAGCGCGCGAGAAAAACCCGGCCGTGAACGGCCGGGCTTGATGAAATCGATTGCACGAAGTTGAGCCTGACTTATGCTTCCGCTTCGACGTTGATGGTCGATTCGGCCAGGTTGGTCAGCTTCTTGTCTGTTTCGCCTTCTTCGTCGAGCGTTTGCTGGAGCAGACGGGCGGCCTCGTTGTCGCCGAGCAGTTCGGCATACGCGCGCACGGTGCCGTAGCTGGCGATCTCATAGTGCTCGACCTTTTGCCCCGCGGCGATCAGGGCGGCGTCCATCACCTCGTCTTCCATGTCCTCTTCCATGACTTCCTTGCCTTCTTCGACGAGCCCCTTCATCGCCTTACAGGTCTTGCCCTTCGGGCTCTTGCCGAGCTTTTCGAAGATCTGTTCCAGCCGCTCGAGGTGGCCCTTGGTCTGTTCCAGATGCAGTTCAAACCCTTCGCGCAACTGATCGTTGGTCGCGGCCTTGGCCATCTTCGGCAGCGCTTTGACCAACTGATTTTCCGCGTTGTACAGATCGCGAAGTTCTTCAACATAAAGATCTTGCAGTGAGGACATTTCCATGACGTTCTCCTTCAAAAATGGGACAAGTTTGCTGTTCGCGAGACAATTCTCGCGAGCACAGAAAAGCAACGTGCATGCCGGAGGATTTTTTGCCGAAAGACCTGAGCAGGCCGCTGGTTTTGGCCAATTGCGTTCGACGCGACAAGCCGATTTGCCGCCCGTCACGTCAGATTGAGGAGATTGAGATATGCTTGCTGGCCAACGAAAAACGTCATTCTGAGCGCAGCGAAGAATCCCGGGATCGCGAGCGCCTATCGATTTCCAGATCTTCGCTTCGCTCCAAGTGACGACGCGGATTACATTTCAATGACGATGCGCGAAACGTATGTCTACGTTGTCGCGAGCAAGACAGCTGTGCTGTACGTAGGCGTGACAAGTGATCTGGTTTCTCGTATCGACCAGCACAAACGGAAGCTGATGCCCGGCTTCGCCGCCAAGTACAACGTGAACATTCTGGTTTACTACAAGACATTCCCGACTCCGATCCAGGCGATCGAAGCTGAGAAGAAGATCAAAGGCTGGACGCGAGCAAAGAAGATCTCGCTCATCGAATCGAAGAATCCGACGTGGAAGGATCTATACGACGATCTCACCGATGTCGCGCCTGCACCGCCCCGAGATTCTTCGCTGCGCTCAGAATGACATTCTCGCGAAGTGACGTTGGCTAAAACGAAAACCGTCATCCTGAGAGCGTGTGATCTTTTCAGCGTGGCGAGGGCATCTTGCCCTCGCGAACGCGGCGGTAGCCGCAAATGCGAGGGCGAGACGCCCTCGCCACGCAAAAAATCACAGACTCTGAGCGAAGCGAAGGATCTCGATATCGCACACGTCTTGCCATCCCGAGATCCTTCGCTTCGCTCAGGATGACGTCTCTATTCCGATCAGGACGCACCCGTACTGGTGCTCAGCAATCCGTCTCTCTGGTATTGCCCCAGGCGGTAGTAGAGCTTTCGCAGGCTGATGCCGAGCTCCGCGGCGGTTTGAGTGCGGTTGCCGTTGTTGCGTTGCAGCGTCACGAGAATGTGCTGCCGCTCGATCTGCTCGAGCGACGCGCCCGGTTGGGCGGCGAGCGCTTCTTCGTCGTCTTCGTTCGGCATCGGCAGCGGCTCGACCGGCATCTGCTGCAGCAGGCGCGCTCGCGCGCGGCCGAGCGCGAGTTCCAATTCGCCCAGCGGGCATGGCTTGGTCAGAAAATCGACCGCGTCGATGCGAATTGCCTTCCGCGCCGCATCCAGATCACCAAAGCCTGTGAGAATGATCGATTGCAGCGACGGCCAGCGCTGATGCGTCGTCTCGAGAAACGTGAGCCCGTGCATCCCCGGCAGATTCAGATCGACGATGGCGATGTCGAACGAATGATTTTCGAGCAACCGCATCGCCTGCTCCGCGGACGGCGCGGCGGTGATTTCAAAATCCATCTCGCGCACCGCGCGCGTGAGCATCTCGCGCAACCGCAGTTCATCCTCGACGAGCAACACCCGCCGACCCACGATCGGAAAACTTGGAGAGGCTTTCATGATTCACTCCGCTACGCAGGTAAGGATGAAGGATGAATTATGAACGCTGAACGGACGCGCAATCCGCCTTTCAGCCTTCATCCTTCAGCCTTACGCCTAACCGGCAGCCGCACCGTAAACCGGCTGCCTTTCCCGACGCCTTCGCTCTCGGCGATCACCTGTCCGCCGTGACTTTCGACGATCGCGTGCGTAATCGACAGGCCCAAACCCGTGCCCTCGCCCGCGCCGCGCTTAGCGGTGTAGAACGGCTCGAACACGTGCTCGATTACATCCGCCGACATGCCTCGGCCGTTGTCGATTACCGACAGCTCAACCCATCCGTTGTTTCTCCGCCCTTCCAGGCGAACCTGACCTTCGCTCGGGCGAACCGCTTCGAGCGCGTTGACCATCAGGTTCACCAGCACCTGCTTGATTTCGTTCACGCTGCCGTACACCGTCAGCGGCTCATTCCGATCGAGGCCCACTTCCACGTGGCGGTCTTTGTACGTCGACAGCCCGCGGATGATGCTGGTGACTTCCTCCGCGACGTGCGCCAGCGAAAAGTTCTCGCGATGGTTCGCCCCCGCGCGCGCCAGCGAGAGCAGCTTTTGCGTGATCTCTTTGCATCGGAACGCTTCGTCGCGAATGATCCGCAAGGCGCCCTGCGCTTCACGCGCCTCATCGCCTTGCATCTTCGCAACCTGCTTGAGGCTCAACTCCGCGTAACCGGAAATAATGTTCAGCGGGTTGTTGATCTCGTGCGCCACGCCCGCGGCGAGAAATCCCACGCTCGCGAGCCGCTCCGACCGAACCAGCTCCTTGCTTTTTTGTGCAACCTTGCTCTCCAGCTCGCGATAAAACGAATCGAGCTCGGTCGCCATCTTATTGAAATCGTCGGCAAGCTCCGCAAATTCCACATCTCCGTTGGCGGTCACTTTTTCGCCGAAATTACCGGCAGCGACACGATGCGTGCCGGCGCGAAGTTTCATCAACGGATGCATAACCGTTCGGTGCATCGCGACGCTCATCAATCCGGCCGCGATCATCCCGAGCGTGCCCAGAATCGCGAGACCGATCGTCACCAGCTGCACGCGCTGCGCCGCGGCCTGATGCGCATCCTGGATGTACCAGTCGCACGCTTTCGCGATGCTGTGCATGCCAGTGAGCGTTTCATCGAGCGCGATAATCGACGCATTCACGTCGCTCGAATTCGCCTGCAAGCGATCGGCAACGTTCTTCAAATTCGTTATCCCGGAACGCGCGAGTTTCGCCTCCTTCGAATAATCGATCCCGCTCTGCGGCGCGTCGGGCGAAAGAAATCCCTTCAAACCCACCACCGCGTTGTCGATCTGCCCGCGCGCCGCATTCGAATCGCCGCCACGCAGGAGATCTTTCGCGCTGCTCACCGCGACCTCAGCTGATTCGATCTTCTGCAGCTGATCGAACTCAAAGACAGACAGCGCGACGATCTTTTTCATTCCCCACATTCCCCACAGCGCCGCCCCGGCAAGCAACACGAGACACAAGAGCATCGCCCCATCGCGCCACACTAATTTTCGCTTGAGCGTCATGACGTGTTCTCAAAGAAAGCCAGAGACTGCCTCGTAGGGTGCGCTTCAGCGCGCCGGTTATTCGTGTCGCTCGAGGAGAAATAACCGGTGTGCTGAAGCGCACCCTGCGGAATGGAGGATCGCGCAAAGAAGAAGGGTAAATCGCCGCGGTCCCCGCACCCGTTTCAATGCAAAGTTTGCAGAAAATATTCTACCGCGCCGCCGCCTCGCTAGCGTGTGAATTGTCGCTTCGTTGCGGCGACGATTTTGGTCTGAACGAGCCGATCCCCACCCCGCGCCCTTCCTTTTCACCGAACCGAGGGAAGGGCGCTTTTGTACCCTCGCCAAACGCGTCAGACTGGGTTGAAAAAGCCGGATATCGCAGCCGCTATATGTTTCATCACAGGTGCAATTAACGCGGTCCCGCGCGAAAATCGCACCGCGGACCAGCGGGTTGCGGAACGGACGATTTCTCGATGACCATCCACCGCAGCCACCGGCATTGCTGACACCACCAAAGTTTGCGTTCGCCAATCGCGCGCTTGCCGATGAAAGTGATCCTCAGATCGATGGCGTCGAACGTCAGCCCGCACTTAGGGCAACGCACTTGCCAAAGCTCGCGCTTCTCATCCATAAAACGCCGTTCGTGTAGTTCGTGTAGGGTCCGCTTCAGCGGACCGGTTATTCATCCGTTTCGAAAGGCAAATAACCGGTCCGCTGAAGCGGACCCTACAGAATCAAAACACCGATGGCGCCTCATTTCGACGCGTAAACTTTCTCCGCCGGCGCGAGGGCACCGGATTTACCCAGCAACGTTTCCAGCGCCGCGAGGATCATCAACACATTGCGCTGACTGCTCGCGTAACCCATCAGGCCGATACGCCAGGCTTTGCCCTTGAACGGCCCGAGGCCCGCGCCGATTTCGATTCCAAAGCGCTCGAGCAGCGCTTTGCGGATCTGCGCGTCATTAGCGCCGTCGGGAACGCTGACAAGATTGAGTGTTGTGAGGGAGTTTTTCGGAACGAACTTCAGCCCGATCGCTTCCAGCCCCGCGCGCAGCGCCTGATGGTTCTTCACATGTCGCGCGATGCGGTTGTCCAGACCTTCCTCAAGCACGATCGCCAGCGCCGCGTGCAGACCGTACGTCATGTTCACCGGGGCGGTGTGATGGTAAACGCGGTCTTCGCCCCAGTATTGCCGCAGCATGCTGAAGTCGAGATACCAGCTCTGGCATTTCGTCTTCCGCTGATCCATCTTCTTCACCGCATCAGCCGAGATCGTGACCGGCGAAAGGCCCGGCGGACAGGAGAGACACTTCTGCGTGCCGCTGTAGCACGCATCAATCTTCCAATCATCGATCCGCAGATCCATGCCACCCAATGACGTGACTGCGTCGACGAGAATCAGCGCACCGGCGGCGTGAACGACTTTCGAGATCTCTTCGACGTTCGAGAGCGCGCCCGTCGATGTCTCCGCGTGCACCACGCCGACGACTTTCGTTTTCGGATGCTGCTTCAGCGCGTCCGCGACCTTCTGCGGATCAACCGACTGCCCCCATTCGACCTCAACGCTGTGCACCGTCGCGCCGCAGCGCTGCGCGACGTCGCGCATGCGCCCGCCGAACACGCCGTTCACGCAGACGATCATCTCGTCGCCAGGCTCGATCAGGTTCGCGACGCAAGCTTCCATCCCCGCCGACCCCGTTCCGCTGATCGCCATCGTCAGCTCGTTCTTTGTCCGGAAAACCTCCCGCAGCATCTGCCGCGTGTGGTCCATGATTTTCAAATAAGCCGGATCCAGATGGCCGAGCGTCGGCGCGGCCAGGGCCGAAAGAACGCGAGCGGGAACATCACTGGGGCCGGGGCCGAGCAGGATTCGTTGAGGAATATGCATGGCGGACAGGTTTACCGCCAAGACGCCGAGACGCCAAGCTGGTTATTGGTGATTGGTGCGTGAAACGGCTCGTGAGTCGCTTCGGCGGATCCATTATTTGGCGCCGACAGACGGAGTAACCGGTCCGCTGAAGCGGACCCTACGAAATCAGCCAGCACCAGTTCACTTCTCTTCCTGCAGCATATGCACCAGCGAATCGCCCGCACGGTCCGTGTATGAATCGCCCCGCTCGCCGTTCATCTTTCCGACGGCGGGCAATCCGGCTTTCACGCGCGCGATGATTTCGTTCGCCGCGGGGCGGGCGAGATCGCCGAGGGCTTCCACCGTATTCACCGCCAGCAAGGGATCGCCCTTCTCGTCCGCCATTTCGTTGATCAGCGAATGAAGTTTGTCGCTCTGGCCGAATCGCACCAGCGCTTCATCTGCCGCGATCCGCACCGCCGGCGACGAATCCTTCGACAACGCGTTCATGGTCGAGGCGGCATCCTTGGCTGAGGATCCGCGAACGCAGCATCCCACCGCCGCCCAATAGCGAACCGTCTCGTTCTCGTCCTTCGCAAACTCGATCAGCTTCGCGACATCCTGCGCATCGCGCCGGCTTGCCATATCGGCCGCGTCTACAATCCGCTCGATCGGATACTTCGCCGGATCGTGCGTCGCCACATAAACCGACCCCGCCGACTTCGCCATCTCCGCGAGCTGCGACTCCGGCAGGAATCCCGCGTCGCGATTCTCTATCAGCTGATCGCGAAGCGCCTTTCGCAGCTTCGAAACTTCCGCGGCGAGCTTCGGATCGTCGATCAGGTTGTGAATCTCGTAGTGATCGCTATTTTCGTCGTACAACTCCTCGGTCGGCTTTTCCTGCCAGAACGCGCTCTGCGGCGCGTTGCATCGGCCCGCCCGGTATTCCTCTTCCCATGAAACCGTCGCCGGCATCTTCCACAGGTAATCCAGGTGCATGCCGTAAATGCGATGCGGATAGTAATTGTGAACCAGCCGATAGCGCTCGTCGCGGACCGTGTACGACAGGTCGATGCGCTCATCCATCCGTCCGCGAAAACCAAACACGATCTTCCGCGGCTCGCCTGCCCTGGGTCCGAGGAACGCCGTCCCCTGGTACCGCTCCGGGCTCTTCGCGACCGCGATGCTGAGGAGCGTTGGCGCGAAGTCCACGAAGCTGACGAGCCGATCCAGCTTCGATCCCGCCGGCGCGGGCGAGAGTTCCTGCACGTTTTTACCGAACCGGATAATCAGCGGCACGTGAAGCCCGCTGTCCAGTACGAATCGCTTGCTCCGCGGCAGGATTCCGCCGTGGTCGGAGTAATAGAAAACGATCGTGTCGTCCGCCAATCCGTCCGCCGCGAGCTCGTCGAGCACCTTGCCATACTCCGCGTCCATCTTCGTCATGTCGTGGTAGTACTCGACCCAGTTGCTGTGAATGGCCGGCGTGTCCGGTTGATAAGGCGGCACCGGAAACGGCGTCTTCACATATTCGTCGACGATCTTTGACCCGATGAGACAGCTCTCGTGCGTGATGCCGGAATTAATTACCAGCATCCACGGCTTGCCCGCCGGCGCATCGCGCCAGCTTTTTCCCTTGTCCCACGCCCGCTTGTCGTTTCCGGCGATGTTGTAATCCGTCTTGCCCGGATTCATGCAGTAATAGCCGGCCTTGCGCATCTCCTGGCAAGAGAACGTGAACTCGCGCGGGATCGGATATCGGCTGCGCATGTTCTGCGTACCCAGCGTGGAGGCATACATGCCTGTGATCAGCGTCGACCGCGATGGCGCACAAACCGGGGCGTTGGCGAACGCGTTCAGGTACAGCACGCCCTCCGACGCCAGCTTGTCGAGGTTGGGCGTGTGCGCATTCGGATCGCCGTAGCAACCGAGGAAAGGGCCGTTGTCTTCACTTACGATCCACAGGATGTTCGGCTGCTTGGCGAAACAGATGGGCGTAACGAGAAACATCACGACCGCTATTGGGGCGAGAACGGATCGAGGAATCATGTTTCCGAGTTCCCTTGGTTTCCGGTGGGGCAGACATTCCTGTCTGCCAACGGACGCCGTATTCGGCGGCCGATTCGTCTCGATGAGTACATCGATCCGAGGCAGACAAGAATGTCTGCCCCACCGACGCTGTCGTACGGTTGGCATTGCCCACCCTACTCAATTCAGAACCGGCTCTTCTTCGAAGTCATTGATTTGTCCAGGATCTTCTCGAGCGTGTCGCAGACGCGCTGCACTTGCCGGGTCGTCAGCTTGCCGAAGAACGGCAGCGCGATTGTCCGCGCCGAGACATATTCGCAGACAGGGAAATCGCCTTCTTTGAAGCCGAACTCCTGCGCCATGTACGGCTGCAGATGAATCGGCGGGAAGTAGTTGTTGCAGCCCATTCCCTGCGCGCGGAGATCGCGCATGATGTCGTCTCTTGCGCCGACTTCGAACAGGTCGTTCAACCGCACGACGAAGACGAACCAGCTCATGTGCGTGTCGTCTTCAAGCGTCGGCAGAATCAGGAAACGATTGGTCATCAGCCGGTTGATGTAGGTGTGGGCGACTTTGCGACGGGCCGCCAGAATCTCCTCAATGCGATCGCATTGAACACAACCAATGGCCGCGTTGATCTCACTTAAGCGATAGTTGTACCCCAACCGCTGGTGCGCCAGCCAGCTCATCCCTTCACGGCCCTGATTGCGGAGCGATCGGCACAGGTTCGCGAAGACGTCGTCGTCGGTGACGATCATCCCGCCTTCGCCGGTGGTGATTTGCTTGTTGGGATAAAAACCGAAGACGCTCGCGCGGCCGAAGGAGCCGATCGGCCGCGTGCCGTGCGTTCCGCCGAAGCCTTCGCACGAATCTTCGATCAGCATCAGCTCGTGCTGCTGGACGAGCTGCTCCAGTTCGATCATTCCACCAGGATGACCAAAAGTTTCCACCGCGACGATCGCCTTGGTCTTCGGCGTAATCGCACTCGCCACTTTCGACACGTCGATGTTGAGCGTCTTCGGATCGATATCGACGAAAACCGGCTTCGCCCCGACGTAGAGAACGCAGTTGGCGGACGCGACAAACGAAAACGGCGTGGTGATGACCTCATCCCCCGGCCCGATCCCCGCCGCGATCATCGCGCAGTGCAACCCGGTCGTACCCGACGACACCGCCACGCCGTGCTGGCGGTTCGTGAGCTTCGCTACTTTGCGCTCGAACTCTTCAACCCGCGGCCCGATCGAAAGCGTCGGTGTCTGCATGACCTCGACGACCGCATCGATTTCCCGCTGCGTGATGTCGGGAGAAGAAAGAGGAATAGGCGTTGATCGCATGAGTGGCTGTTCGCTTCGAAGTAGCACGGGTTTTCAACCCGTGCATTCTCAAAAAACGGATTGTCCACGAAGAACACGAAGTAACACGAATAGCAGAAGGTGGATTTCCTTCGTGTCCCTTCGTGACCTTCGTGGACATCACTTACATGCACGAGCTCTGAACCCGTGCTACGATAAGGGCTTCGGTTATACTCCGATAAACTCATTTTATCGATCCCAAGGACGTTTGAGCATGAGTGAAGTCGTCGCTGCAGTGCGCAAGGATAAGAAGCTGGTCGCGTTTCGCCGCGCGTGCCGGTACCTGGGGCCGTATCGGAACATCGTGACGATCTCCGTCATCTCCGCCTTTTTCGTCGGATTGATCTTCACCACCGGCCTCGGGGCGATGCTGCCGATCCTCAAAGTGCTGGTGAACGGCGATACGGTGCAGGGGTGGGTCAATCGACAGCTTGTCGAGAAGCGTCTCGACGTGTCATTGCTCGATGATCCGAGCAAAGTCCAGATCATTCGCACTAAATCCGATGGGCTTGCAGCAAAGCAGGGATTGCTGCCCGGTGATGTTTTGGTTGACGGACAAGCAACGACGGCTGGTGGGACGCTTGAACAGCTTTCGCGACCCGATCGCGACGCATTCTTCGTAGAAGTGAATGGCAACCCGCCGCGCAACATCAAGATGGCGACTGTTCCACTGCATCTGCGCATTCTTCGCCGGAGCGCGGAGTTCCTGCCGACTCATCCTGTGAAGACGATTGGTGCGGTCTTTTGCATCATCGCGGGGCTTGCGCTGCTGGGGAATGTCGTGCGGTTCTTCCAGGAATACCTCTCGGACAAGGCCGCCATCAGCGCGACGCAGGACATTCGCCGTCATTTGTACGACCACACGCTGCACATTCCGATGACGTTTTTCGGCCTGAAGGGAACGAGCGACGTCACCAGCCGGCTGGTTCAGGATTCGCAGGTGCTGCAGGATGGCTTCAAGATCATCCTCGGCCAATCGATTCAGGAGCCAATCAAGGCGGCGTTCGCGTTTGGGCTGGCGCTGTGGGTGAGCCCGATGCTCACGCTCTTCATCGTCGTATTCGCACCGGTGATGGCGGCGGTCATTAAAAAGTTCGGCAAGAAGATGCGCCGCGCCAGCCGCGCGATGATGCAGCGGTCGAGCACGATGCTCGGCCAGATCGAAGGCACGCTGATCGGCATCCGCGTGGTAAAGGCCGCCGGCGCCGAGCGCTTCGAGCGCCGCCGCTACACGCGCATCATGGACGGCCTGAAGAACGAGATGCTCAAGATGGCCCGCTACGAAGCGTGGGCGACGCCGGCGATGGAAACGGTTTCGCTGCTGGTCGTGGGCGCGGTGCTGATGGTCGCATCGTATCTCGTGCTGGTGCGAAAGACGCTCGATTCGAGCAGCTTTTTCCTGATCATGGCCTGCCTCGTCAGCATCGGCGAATCGCTGCGGCGCGTGAGCAAGCTCAACTCCGTTCTGCAGCGCTCGAACACCGCCGCGGCGAGAATCTTCGAAACGCTCGATGTCCCCGTCGAACGCCGCCGCGGACGCGTCGAACAGATGCGCGATGCGGCATCGAGCAACGGCGACCCGACGCTCGAAGCGCCGACGTACGGGGAGAAAAACCTCCCGCCGATTCAGCGCGAAATCCGCTTCGAGCACCTCACGTTCTCATACGCGAACTCCACGCAACCCGCGGTCGATGATTTGTCCCTCACTGTGCCGAAAGGCAAATCCGTCGCCGTCGTCGGACGCAACGGCTCCGGCAAAACCACGCTCCTCGCCCTGCTCCCGCGCTTCTACGACCCGCAAGCCGGCCGCATCACGATCGACGGCACTGACATCCGCACCGTCACGCTCCGCAGCCTGCGAAAACAGATCGGCATCGTCACACAAGACCCCATCATCTTCCCCGGCACCATCGCGGAGAACATCGCGTATGGTCACCCACTCGCGCAGCGCCTGCATGCTGCGGATCGCACCGAACCAGTCCGCCGCCTGCGCGAACAAGTCGAATCCGCCGCCAAGCGCGCCTTCGCGCACGACTTCATCATGGAGAAGGGCCAAGGCTACGACACGGTCCTGGGCGAACTCGGCGGCCAGCTCTCAGGCGGACAAAAGCAGCGCATCAACATCGCCCGAGCGATCCTCCGTGCCAGTCCCATCCTCATCCTCGACGAAGCCACCAGCCAGGTGGACGCCGAGAGCGAGCACCTCATCCAGCAGGCGATCGAGAGCCTCATGCACGAGCGCACGACATTCGTGATCGCCCATCGATTCAGCACGATCCTGTCCGCCGACACAATCGTCGTCATGGACCGCGGCCGAATCGTCGGCCAAGGCCTGCACGACGAGCTCCTCACCAACTGCCCCACCTACCGCCAACTCTACGAACGCCAGCTCATGGCGGCGCCGGCATAGGTGACCATGTCCTCTTCAAGATCGACGAGCCATATTGAACTGGACGAGGATCATGACGACGCTCACGCTCGATTATGCCACAGTACGAACCTCGGCGACGATCAGGAGGTCCGTGCTGCGCGTCGTGTTTCCCGTTTTCGCGATCCTTGTTGCTGTTTCGATCATTAACCACTCGGCGGATCTCGCCTCTCGCGCCTTCTTCGCGTTGATCGTCCCAACCGATTGCGGCACGGGCCGACACGCTGCGGAGTTGGAGCTCTATCTGCAAATGCCCAGGTCGCTTGCAGCGCCGCTCATCCTTGTCCTGTTCTCCTATGGGTTTCGCGCCGGCATCTTGATTTGCCGTTGCGCGTTGTGGGCTTCGATTGCCGGCTGGGCGACCGCAGCGTTCTTCCTCTACTGCCGCTATCAGTTGTGATCCGTGCTTACCAATCTCGTAGGGTCCGCTTCAGCGGACCGGTTATTTGCTTTTCGAACGACTAGTAACCGGTCCGCTGAAGCGGACCCTACAGAAAGGCGCGCCCTGCGGTATAACTTCGCCGGTCCAAGATTTGATTGCATTCATTTCATCGGGAGGGAAAAACGTGGCATTCAAACGATTGACGCCGATTGAAGTCGCCGAGCGGCTCGCGGAAAAGACGGGGCTGGCGGTCGAGCAGGTGAAAGCGCTGCTGACCGCACAGGCGGAGCTCGCGTACGCGAACGCCGATCATGGTTTTGCGATTCCGGGTATCGGCGTCTTTCGACGCGAATCGCGGCCGGGTCGGACGATGGTGATGCAGTTCGGGCCGAAGAAAGGACAGGAAATCACAGTCCCGCCGAAGCGCACGCTGAAGTTTCGCGTGTCGCGCATCGCGATGGACATGGCGCTGGGGTCGCCGCAGGCGATGCCGGATTTGTTCAAAATCGTCCCGCTGGCGGAATTCAAATTCTCTTCGGAAGCGACCGAGCTTGGTGATCCGTCGATTTTTCTTCGCGAGATCGTTCCTTCGCCAGCGACCGCGCGCGATGGCTCGCCGTCGATACAGACGGTCTATGAGTTGCCGAACCTATCGGTCCCGTCCGGCCGGATCATGGGGTGCGATCCTCTGACCGGCGGCGGGCGGCCATTTGCGCGAACCTTGCCGCCCGGCTCCTACCCGCTGGGATTGGTCATTGCAAAGCTCGGCGATGACGAGCGCGTGGCCCTGGCCATCCTCCGGTTGTCCGAAGCGCCGGTCGCGAAATGGGAACCCGCCGCTCTCCAAAGCAACGAACCCGCGGCGATGAGACGCGGCGATCAGGTCGGCTATGGAGTCGATAGCGGAACGGGCTGCCTTTGCGACGCATCGATCTGGCAACTCATCGAGGGGGGAAGCAGTCCAGGAGGACACCGGGATCATTGAGCAGATGATCGAGGAGATGCGCGCAACTTACACGGCGACGCGACAGTGGCTGCATGTCGATTCACCCGCGGGATCGATGGTGCTCTTCTCTTCCGGCTACGGGGATGGGCATTATTTCTCATATTTCGGCCTCGACAAGTCCGGCTCGCCCGCCCTTCTCGTGACGGATTTCAACATCCTCAAATGGCGAGGAAGCGTTCAGCCTGATTCGCAGCCACCGATAAATTGATGCGATTCCCAAGGGATCGGATGAACTTGGCCGCGAACCCTCCATCGAGGTTCGCACGACTAGGAGTGCGCACCTCTCTTTCTGGGCCTTCTCCGCGCGATTGGTGTGGATGTCGAAGTATCGCAACTGGATTTAGCTTACACCCATGGCAACCGCCGCTTCGGAGGTGGGCGGTGCCGGTGACCTCTTCCGGCGAAAACGAACGATCCTGACCAGAAGTGCAATCCCGCTCGCAGGGATGATGATCAGGAGATAGAGCCAGCCGTGCTGGTGGACGATCCAGAAGGCAATCGGGTGCTGGGCAGAGAAGCCAGTGTACATCGTGTGGCCGGATTCGATCTGCGGAAAAATGTCACGATACTCCTCGTTCTGCGGATCGAGTTGCCGGGCTTTGGTGAGTTCCCCTACCGCGGCCGTTGTCGCACCGTCGGCTGCGAAGGCGTAGGCTCGCGCGGCGTGGAAGGATGCTTCGTTCGGTTGAAGCGTGACGGCGCGCTCGGTCAGTCGCGTCGCTTCGGCGCGGGTTTCGGCATCGGGGTCAGGATCGAACAGCAAGTTGAGCGCGAGATCCGCGTAGCCGTACGGGTCGCGCGGATCAAGCTCGATCGCCTTTCGAAGACACGAGATCGCGCCGTCGAGCCCGCGGAAGGCGTTGTGGTTCGCGAGGCACACCCCGATGTTGCAGTACATATCGCCTTCGATCTCGCGAGCCGACAGCGGATGCATGTACGTGCCCTCGCGGATCTGCCAATCTTCCACGCCCCAGTCGCGGATGTATTCGTCGTCGGGGATCGAGCGGCCGCGATTCGCATCCCAGTTCATCGCGTGGTGATCGTCAAGCTGCACGCGCACGAAGACGTGCTGCGGCACCGTCACGAGCCTTAATTCAAACCCCATCGCCTCGGCGATTCCCGCGTAGAGAAGCGCCGACGGCTCGCACGCAATGTAGTGAAAGCCATCACCCGCGTGCTCTCTCATGTGCGCGGCACGCCGCGCGTTATGAGGGTGATTGATCGCCTTTTGGAACTCATCGTCGCTGAGCGCGCGCTCCTCGAACGCTTCGTCCAGCGTTGTGTCCCAATGATCCGGCGGAAAGATGAAGTTCCTGTCGATCAGGACCGCGTCAATCGCGCGAAAAATCCGCAGGAACTGGGCCTGTCGATCCGCGAGTTTGGTGAGCGAAGGATCGTACCGGACGTTCGACTTCACCTGCGTGATGATGTCGTCGAGCAACTTGTAGTCGTCTTGGGTGACGGACCAGTCGTACTGCGCCTGCAGGTCGAGAAAGCGATGCGCGATGGTCTGATATTTCGGTTGATATTTCGGCGGACGGGTCAGGGTGCGATAGATCGCGAAAGGACCGACAAACAGCACAAAAACCAGCAAAATCCGGAGGATCCTGCGGCGGCCGTTCGGGCGATGGGCTCGCGATTCTGCTGACACCCCGATGAAAGATCGGCTGAATCACCACGATACTTTCCTGATCGCACGAAACCTTCTCTTAGAATTACCGAGAGGGCGACCTCGGGACGGATCGGGCGGAATGCTCATTGGAACCCCGCGAGCCAATGGTATGATATCGCCGCGAACTCAGAACTCGGCGAGTTCGCGTGCATTTCCGGGCTAATTCATTTGGGAGGGTTTCACGATGTTCTTTGAGCGTCTGTCGTATACGTGGGAGCTGATGCGCGCATCCGGGTCCGTGTTGAAACGCGACAAGGCCCTCGTACTCTTTCCGCTCTTCTCAGGGATCGCCTGCTTGCTCGTGCTGGCGTCGTTCATCGCGCCGCTGTTTGTGGCCGACACGCACTGGCTGCGCGCGTCATTCGAGCATCCGTCGCAGCAGCAGAAGGTGCTCGCGTGGGTCTATCTGTTCGCGTTTTACTTCGTGAACTATTTCGTCATCACGTTCTTCAACGTGGCGATCGTCGCGTGCGCGGTGTCGCGGCTGGCGGGTGGTGAGCCGACATTCGGCGGCGGATTGCGCGAAGCGTTCAGCCGCATTCACCTGATCGCCGGATGGGCGCTGCTCTCCGCTACGGTCGGATTGCTTTTGAAACTGATCGAGACGCAGAACAAAAAAGTCGGCCACCTGATCGCGAGCGTCCTCGGCGCCGCGTGGACGATCATGACCTTCCTCGCCGTTCCGGTGCTCGTCGTCGAAAATAAAGGCCCGATCGCGTCGCTGAAGGAATCCGCATCACTCCTACGGAAAACCTGGGGCACACAGGTGGTGGGGAATTTCTCGTTCGGCTTGATCTTCTTCCTGCTCTTCCTGCCCGGGATTTTCCTCTTCGTCCTCGCGGCCACTGTGATGGCGAAGGCGGGCGCGATGCTCGGCCTGATGGTGCTCGGACTCGCGATCGCCTACATCGTGATTCTCGCCCTCATCCAATCCGCGTTGCATTCGATCTTCCAGGCGGCGGTGTACACATACACCCAAGGGGTAACGGACGCGACGCACGCTTTCCCGGTGAAACTGCTGCGCGATGCGATGTATAACCGGGCGTGATCGAGCGTCTCCTGCGCCAATGATGTTGGAAATGACAGACGACTCCGACGATCCAACCGCGCCGACACCGTCAAACGATGCCGCTCTACCAGCACTGGAGTATCAGTCGCCCGCCACGAAATCCGGCCGGCTCTCTGGCGCCACTCGCGGCGCGCGATGGGGAGCCGCTGTTTTCGCACTGATGCTGCTTGGAGTGATTTTTGGGCTTGGACATGGGCCCGCGAACACTCCGCGCCCGCCCGATCGCGCCTATCTGCCATCGATTCTTGTCGCATGCGTTGGATTTGTCTTCTGTTTCTTCGTCGCGATCGGATGGATTGGCACGCATGATCTACCACGATGAACCTGAACCGGCGAGTCGGGTAGACTGCCATGCGTGAAATACCTAATCCTATCGATTGTATTCGCCGTCATTTCATTGAGTTCGTTCGCAGAAGAAGCAACCGCCGTTCCCGCGGAGGATGCACTCGCCACGCTCGAGCTCTGGCCCGGCGTCGCGCCGCACGAGAAAGGTGACATCGGGGCGGAATACAACAAGACGGCGGCGGAGCACAAGGTTCGGATTACCAACGTCACCAAGCCGACGATCGCCGTTTACAAGCCAGAGGCGCGCAACGACACAGGGGCGGCCGTGATGATCTGTCCGGGCGGCGCGTACAACGTGCTCGCGACGGACATCGAAGGCGATTCGATCCGCCAATGGCTCAATTCCAACGGCATCACCGCGATTCTGCTGAAGTACCGCGTCCCGCGCCGCGAGGGCCGCGAGATGTACGCGGCGCCGCTCGAAGACGCGCAGCGCGCGCTGGGACTGATTCGCGCGCACGCGAACGAATGGAAGATCGATCCGCACCGCCTCGGCCTGATCGGCTTCTCCGCGGGCGGAAATCTCGGCGCGATTGTTTCTAATACATTCGAAAAGCGCGTGTATGACCGGATCGACGACGCAGACGATCAAAGCTGCCGCCCCGATTTCGCGATGTTGATCTATCCCTTCTACATGACCCCCGACAACGATCACACGAAGCTCGCACCCGAGATCAAGGTGACGGACAAAACCCCGCCAACCTTCATCGTCATGACCGAGGACGACCGCGTCTGGTACGCGACGACGTACCTGCTCGCGCTCAAAGAAGCGAAGGTCCCCGCGGAGATGCACATCTACGCGAAGGGTGGGCATGGCTATGGCCTCGGGAAAGACGGCGGCCCGGTCGCGACATGGCCCAGGCGCGCGGAGGAATGGTTGAAAGCCGGTGGCTGGTTGAACCGGGAAATCCAGAAGTAGCAATGAGAGAGCTTTCCATTGTTTGTGGCTCGAGAACATTTTTTGAACCGAGACGCCAACACGCCAAGGAAAGAAAATACAAGCGCAAAGACCGCAAAGTTCGCAGAGAGCGCAAAGAATGAAACAGATTTTGACCTTCCCCACGAATGGTGGGCGCGGGTTGATCGTCAATTGAGGCTGGCCTCGAACTGTTCGGGGCTCTTGTAGCCTATCGAAGAGTGACGTCTCTTGCGATTGTACCAGCACTCGATGTATC